>DASQVO010000104.1:0-2850 GCA_035640715.1 Streptosporangiaceae bacterium | reverse complement strand
CGCGGGATGAATGCCGCGGGCCATCTCCCGCAGGTCATCCAGCACGCTCACCAGGCCCTCGGCCACGTGCGCCAGCTCGTCCCCGAGCTCGCCGAGCTGCGGCGGGACCGCCGTCTGCGCGGCGCGCAGCGCGAGCGAGAGTGCGAGCAGCCGCTGCTGGGCCCCATCGTGCAGGTCGCGTTCGATCTTCCTGCGGGTCTCATCCGCGGTGGCCACGATGCGGGCCCGGGAGGCGGTGAGCTCCGCGAGGTTCTCGGCGTTCGAAACCGCGGTCGCGACCAGCTCGGTGAACGAGGCGAGGCGCTCCTCGGTTTCCGGTGCCATCGGCTGCTCATCGACCGAGCCGGCGATCATGATGGCCCACAGGCGGCCCCGGACGATGATCGGCGTCCCGACCGCCGAGCGGAAGCCGACCCCGCGGGCAACCTCAGCAACCGGTCCGGAGGCGTCGGCGTAGCTGCCCATCCGGACCGGGCGGCGGGTCGCCGCGACGATCGTGGTGAGATTGTTCCCGCCGAGCCGTACCCGCGTGCCGCCGGGGATGGCGTTGCCGGTTGCGCTCCAGCCGGCGACGAGGGTCACCGTGCCGTCGGGCTCGTAGCGGAGCATCGTGGTCTGGCCAGCCTGCAGCAGCCGCCCGGCCTCCTCGGTGACCGCCGCGAACACCTCTTCCGGGGGCCCCCCGCGCGCCACCAGCGTCGCCACCCGCCGCAGCGCCGCCTGCTCTTCGGCGAGCCGGGTGAGCCCGGCGCGGCTGTCAGCGTTCGAGATCGCCGTCGCCAGCAGGTCCGTGAAGGAGGCCAGGCGCGCTTCGGTGTCCGGCGGCAGCGCCCGCTTCAGCCTCGTTCCGGCGACCATTACTCCCCAGATGCGGCCCTCGACAATGATCGGCGCCCCGGCCACCGAGCGGACGCCCCGCTCGCGGATGTCAGCAGCGATCGGCCCGGAGGCACCGGCAATGTTCTCGATCCGCGCCGGACGGCCGGTCTGCAAGACGAACCTGCCGACGTTCTCCCCCGCGAGGGTCCACCGGCTGCCTACGGGGAAGTGCTCGCCGGTCCTGCTCCAGGCGGCGAGGAAGGTGAGCGAATCGCCGGGCTCGTAACGGCACATCCGCGCGAAATCGACGCCGACCAGCCGCCCGGCCTCCTCGGTGACCACCGCGAACAGCTCGTCCGCCGGCACTCCGCGCGCCACGAGCGTCGCGACCCGGCGCAGCGCCGTCTCGACCCGCCGGGACGACGCCTGCTCCTCGGCGAGCCGGGCGAACTCGCTGATCAGGATCGCGATCGTAGTCCCGACGAGCGTGAACGTGATCAGCGAGATCAGGCTTGGCTGCATGCCAGTGTCCAGGTGTTCAAAGGGAGGAGCGAAGAGGAACACCCGCGCCAGGACGCCGAGCACGACCCCGGTGAGCGCCGGCCGCGCGCCGCCGATGACCGCGATCGCGATGATCACCAGCAGCATGCAGAACAGGTACCCGCCCGGCAAGAGGACCGACCGGAACGGCAGCAAAGCGAACGTTAGCAGCATGGGACCGATGACCGCGAGAACCCATGCCGCCGCCCGGCGGGCGGGTGACCGCTGCCACAGCCACGCGTTAGCCAGGCCCCCCAGTGCGCTCACATGGTGAGGGTAACCGACGGTCATTAATCAGCGGCAGCGGCGGCGGCGGCGGCAACGCTCGCGAGCCAGCATGTCCCTTGGTCTCTGCCGCGTCAGAACTGCACGCCGCGGGTCAGGGCGCCGTCGACGAGCAGGTTCGCACCGGTCATGAAGCTCGCTGCCGGGCTGGCCAGGAACGCCGCCGCACGGGCGATCTCCTCCGGCTTCGCCATCCGCCCGGTGGGATTCAGCGCCAGCGCTTCGGCGAAAAGCTCCGGATTGTTCTGCTGGATGTTCTCCCATACGCCACCGGGGAAGAACGTGTTACCCGGTGAGAGGCTGTTGGCGCGGATGCCTTTCGGCGCGAGCTGGTAGGCCAGGCCCTGGGTGTAGTGGATGACCGCCGCTTTGAACGTCCCGTACGGTCCCGCGGCGAAGTCGATCTCCCGGCCGGACACACTGGAGATCGTCACGATCGAGGCCGCGTCGCTGCGTTCCAGGTATGGCATCGCGGCGTTCACCAGGTGGACCGTGCCCATCATGTCCACGTCGAAGGACGCACGCCAGCTGGCCATCTCGTCGGGGATCGCCAGCGCACTGACGTTGGCCACCACGATGTCCAGGCCGCCGAGCTCGGCGGCGGCATCAGCGACCCATCGCCGCACGCCCGCCTCATCCGCGACGTCGACGGCACGCCCCACCACGGTGCTGCCGCGCCCGGCCAGCGCCTCGGCCGTGGCGGTGACGTCGGGCGCGGTGCGGGCGCAGAACCCGACTGCGGCGCCCTCCTCGGCGAGCGTTTCCACGATGGCCCGCCCGATTCCCCTGGTGCCGCCGGTCACCAGGGCGCGCAGCCCCTTCAGCCCGAGGTCCACCTCTTGTTGCCTCCTCGCGTTGTCGCTACTTCGCCGTCAGATTTCCTAAAGCGATCGCTGGCTGATGTGGCCGGCCGGGACCCATCCCGGGCCGGCGGCTTACCGGTCGGCCGTCGCGGCCAGCCCGCGCAGGTGCCGGTGCATGCCACCGGAGGCCTCCACCGGGGGGAGGAGAGCCTTGCGCACCTTGGTGACGACGCTGTAGTTGACGTCCACCACGTTGGCCAGCGGGGACTCGCTCACCTGGGTCAGCAGCTGGTAGGCGTCCAGCTTGTCCAGCCCGTACAGCTCGCCGAGCCACCTGACCATGCCGACCTGGCTTGTCCGCCAGGCATCCTCGAGGGGCCGGCTCGATCCCACCACCGCGAGG
>DASQVO010000103.1:0-2801 GCA_035640715.1 Streptosporangiaceae bacterium | reverse complement strand
CGGGATGCGGTCGCTACCGCGGTGAAGCAGGCATTCATGACCGGGCTGCACCAGGGCTCGTTCGTCGCGGCCGTCGTGACCGCGGCAGCGGCGCTTGTCGCGCTGGCTTTCCTCCCGTCCCGTGCCCGCGCCCCCCACACGCCCGCGCAGGCTGAGGTGACGGCAGAACGTGACCTGCGGGTGTCATCGCACTAAGTTGGTGCTCCCCGCCGCGATGCGGCCCACAAACGGCCATGGGCGCCCGCGGCGCCTTCCCGGGAATGACCGGCGCATGCGTGACGGGGTATGCGTGGGCCTAAAACGTCATATGCGGCGGCAAACGGCCCATGATCATGAAATTCGCGCAGGATCGCCGGGCTCATACGTCGATCGTCGCGGTGCAGGAGCAGCCGCGCTCACCGGCGGAGAAGCGCAGGCCGTGCAGGGAGACCGCCTTCGGGGCCGCGCCGGTGAGGTCCAGCGCTTGCAGGGACGCTACCGGCATCCGCAGGCGCAGGGCGCCAGGCTGCCACTCGACCTCGGCGCCGAGCGGCACCGCGTCAGCGGTGTCCAGCAGGTAGATGACCTCGTCAAGCACGGCCATGAGCGCGTCGGCGCAGGTCTCGGCGGCGAGGTCGGTTTCCACGGTCCGCTCCGGCTGTGCACCGGACGTGTCGGCAAAGGCGTCCACGAGCGCGGCCACCGCCTCGGCCAGGCAGCCTTGAGGATCCGGCCCCCACGCCTCGATCCGGATATCCGCCGTGTGCGGCAGGCTGCGGTGCCCTCGCTCCGGGTTGCCCGGAATCTGCTTCCCGCTCACCCCTTCACCACGCCCAGCGGGCGAAGCCTCGCGACCGTGCGGCACAGGCCGGCGCCCTCGGCGGCCGCCACGACCTCGGAGACGTCCTTGTATGCCATCGGCGCCTCTTCGGCCAGGCCACGCCGGGATGCACCCCGAATGGCGATGCCCTGCCGTTCGAGGTCACGCCGCAGATTATCTGCGTCGACCGAACGGGCCGCCTGATGCCGGCTCTGCCGCCGGCCCGCGCCGTGACATGTGGAGAAGAACGCGCCACCGCCGGCCACGCCGGCCAGGACATAGGAGGCCGTGCCCATCGAGCCGGGAATGAGCACGGGCTGCCCGGCCTCGCGCAGGTCCGGCGGCAGTCCGGGATGACCGGGCGGAAGGGCGCGGGTAGCTCCCTTGCGGTGCACGCACAGTTCCCGGCGCTGGCCGCCGACCTCATGCTCCTCAATCTTCGCAAGATTGTGTGAGACGTCATAGACCAGCTCAAGCCGGCAGTCGGCCGCTGAGCGGAACACCTTTGCCGCCGCCTCGCCCAGCACCTGCCGGTTGGCACGCGCGTAGTTCGCAGCGGCGGCCATCGCGCCGAGGTAGGCGCGGGCATCGGGTGAGGACACGGGCGCGCAGGCCAGCTGGCGATCCGGCACCCGGATCCCGCGCCGGGCCATGGTCTTGTCCATGGCCCGGACGTGATCGGTGCATATCTGGTGGCCGAGCCCGCGCGAGCCGCAGTGGATCATCACGCAGACCTGCCCGGTCCGCAGGCCGAATGCCTCGGCGACCCGGGCATCACGTACCGCGTCGACCGCCTGGATCTCCAGGAAGTGATTGCCGGAGCCGAGGCTGCCGACCTGCCCGATGCCGCGCTCCACCGCGCGGCTGCTTACCTGGGACGGGTCGGCGTCGGCGACCGCGCCGGCGTCCTCGCAGCGGTCAAGGTCACGCTGGGTTCCGCGGCCCTGCTCTACGGCGTAGCGGGACCCGCCCAGCAAGATCTGCCGCAGTTCCTTCGCGCTCTGCAGGGGCCATGCCGCGCCGCGGCCGGCGCCCCGCGGGATGGCCCGGTCGAGGCCGTCCATGATCAGGCCGCGCACCCGGCTGAACTCGCCGCTGTCCATATCGGCCGCGAGCAGCCGGACCCCGCAGGAGATGTCGAATCCGACGCCACCCGGCGAGACGACGCCGCCCCCGAGCACGTCAGTGGCGGCCACCCCGCCGATCGGGAAGCCGTAACCCCAGTGCACATCGGGCATGGCGTACGACGCGCCGACGATGCCCGGTAGCGTGGCCACATTCGCTACCTGCTGGACCGACTGGTCTTCGGACAGGTCAGGCAGCAGTGTGCGGGACGCGAAGATCACTCCGGGTACCCTCATTTCCCCCTGCCGCTCAATCCGGAAGCGGTACGGCGTCTCTTCGATCAGCTCCATACGAGACCTCCATTTGTGTACCTTCCCCCGTCGGGGACCGGGTATAGATCACCTCGCCAGGGGGCCAGACCCGGGGGGCCGGAGGGCCCGAGGGCCGGGCAGGGGCTGGAGAGCGGGCAGGGGCTGGAGAGCGGGCAGAGATCGGACATGGGCAGGCGGGGCGTCGCCGGGCTTTACACGAGATCCTGGCGGGACCCCGGCTCAGCCGGGCTCACCGCGTAGCTTGCGGTGTGCCACGACCACGAGGTCGGCCGCGGCGATGGCCGCCAGCAGGGCAAGCACGGCCGCTATCACCGGCACGCTTACCACGATCAGGAACGCCGCGGCGCCTGCCGCGCATAGCAGCAGGCCGAATGTTGCCAGCACCAGCCGCAGGGTCAGTGCGCTGCGGGCCGGCGGCGCGCCGCCAATTCCGGCGGTCGGGTCGTGATACTCCTCGCGGGCGCGGTCCTCGCGTGACCGCGGCGCATCTTCGGGCACCCGCGGCGCCTTCCCGCAAATGACCGGCGCATGCGTGACGCGGCGGTCGGCCGGGAAATGCTTAGGCGTGAGAATTCTGGTGACGGGATGGTTCAGTTTCGACACGG
>DASQVO010000102.1:0-23731 GCA_035640715.1 Streptosporangiaceae bacterium | reverse complement strand
CTTCCAGCCATTGCTCGCGGGTCACTTCCTCGGGAAGGGCCATCAGTGTCTCCTCGACGCTCGGGTTACCGTGCTTGAGGTATAGGACTGAGCTGACGGCCCGAACTTATCTCTCCGGGTGGCCGAAGCTCGCGTCGGCTCCCGCCGGGCGGATCAGGCTTTATGCCGCGGGCGCGTCACTTCCGCGTTCGCCGCCCTTGGCCGCCGTTTCCCGCGGCTGCCTTCGGACGGGTCCGTCGGATGCGCCGGCGGGCTGGTAGCCGAGGGTGAGCTCGCGGAGCCGCTCACGGCGGGCCTGTGGCTGGTATTCGGGAGGCAGGCAGGACGGATGCCCGTCCTCGCCGAGGATGAGGCAGCTGCGGCTGAGTGCGGACGCGCCGGCGATAACGATGGCCAGCGCCAGCGCCTCACCGGCCAGGTCCAAGCCCCCGGTCCGGATATGCTCGCCGAACAGGAACACCCCGAGCAGGCTTGCCGAGAGCGGATCGAGGATGGTGAATCCGGGCTGCGACGCGGCGAGCGGCCCGGCCGCCAGCGCGTGCGAGGCCAGGAGCATCGTCGCCGCTCCGACGGCGATGAGCACATAAAGCGACCAGCTGGAGAAGATGGCGCCGATACCCTCGCCGAGGTGTGAGCTGAGCTCCTTGATGACCGCAGCCACGAAACCCCATGAGATCCCCGTGGCGGCTCCGAGCACAGCGGCCCGGCGGGACCGGGACGCGCCGAGACGGTTGCCCATGCCGAAGGCCACGGCAAGGGCGAGGAGCACGAGGCCAAACGTGGCCAGGCCTGCCTGCAGCCACGAGGAGCCCGGCGCATGCAGCCGTCCTCCGGAAGGCGACGCCAGGCGGAGAAACAGGCCGATCCCTGCCGACATAGCGATCGCGGCCACCCAGTCGCGCCGCTTCATCTCCACCCGCCGGGAGCCGGCGACGGCCAGGTAGCCGAAAACGAAGAGCAGCTCGAGCGCCAGGATGGGCTGGACCAGGGCCAGTGCGCCGAAGTGCAAGGCGGTCAACTGGAAGACGAACCCGAGGATCATGCTCGCCATGCCAAGGAGCCAGACCGGCCGACGCGCCAGGCGGAAGACGAGCCGGACGTCGAAGCCCGTTGTCTCGCTGCTCCTCGCACCCAAGCGCTGGCACACCGAGGCGGTAGCAGTACAGAAGCTTGCCGCGACGGCCAGCAGGATCGCCTTCTCCATCAGCCCCACTCTGCGTCCCTGGCCGTATCGCAATCCGTCTGCCCTACGGCAGGCCGGGGAGCTGTCACCTAACTAGCCCCAGCCGGCATGCGGGCGTCTGCGAGAACAGCCGACCTTGCTCCACGTCTTCAGCTGGCTGGAACAGCATCGGCGTCGCCGTAATTCCCAGCGGACCTTCAGGTTTTCCCAATGTGCAGGATGTACGGCGAACGTGAAAACAGGCCTCACTCAGCGTGAGGACCACGGGGCTCCCGCGATAGGACTCGAACCTATAACCTGCCGGTTAACAGCCGGACGCTCTGCCGATTGAGCTACGCGGGACCGCGGCACCCGGGCTGCGGAGCCAGCCAGTGCGGCTGCCCGTCCGGGCAGCCCAGCGTTGACAACACTGCGCCGACGTTCCGCCCCGTCTGTACCGGAACCTAAGAGTAGCGTACCTGTGGGGGTGCCGGTGGCAGGCGCCCGCACGGACCGCTGCCGCAGGCGCGCTACCCGCCAGGGCCTGTACCCGGCATGACCTGCCGCGCCGGCGAGACGGCAGCACCGCGGCCCGGTTCCGGTACTGCCGCCGGGCATCCCGGCGCTCCGGCAGAGGAGTACGGACGCTCTTCGCGGGAAATTAACCTTGCACGATCACATGGTTAAGACTTGCACGATCACATGGTTAAGAGAGGCGCGAAATGCGGTACCGAATTACGTTTCTCGCCGGCTTCGCCGCCGGTTACGTCGCCGGCGCACGAGCCGGCCGGGAGCGTTACGAGCAGATAATGAGGCTTGGCCGACGGGCGGCGGAGAACCCGGCCGTGCGGCAGGCCGCGGATACGGTGAGCACGACAGCGACCGAGCTTGCCAAGTCCGCCAGGGACAAGGCCACGGAGAAGATGCCGAAATTCGCCGAGACGGCGATAAACAAGGCCAGCGCCAGCCGTGACCGGTTCCCGGGACGCCGCGCCCGGGCCAATTCGGCACCGGCCTACCCGGCCGCCGGCAGCCCGGGTCCGCAGCCTTCCAGGCAGACTCCCGGGACGTCTGGCTACCCCGACGGAACCTAGACCGCGGCGGCCATCACCGAGCCGGGGGCGCGCCCAGCAGTCCGCCGGCCGGACCGGGCCGCGCCGCGGACCGGGCAATCCGGCCGGCTCCCCTGGCCGGGGAACCAGCACGCCCGGCTGAGCGCTCGCGGAAAGCCGCTCCCGCGAGACGAGCAGCCGGGCGGCTCTCCTAGCAGGTATTCGCGCCTATCTCTCCCCAGCCGGTACTCGTGCCTGGTCGAGGTACTCGCGGAGTATTAACCGCTGAACGACGCACGTGATCTGCGAAAATACATGTCGTAAGCGAGGGGCAACGCGAAAATATCCTTTACTGACGCGGGACGGAGAACCAGTGAAGGACACCAACGACGGCTGGTTTCCCGACGATGCCCCGGTTGAGGTCCGCTACCCGATGCAGGAAGGACAGGACCGGTCCGCGTGGCCGTGGCTGCCCGGCAGCGTCCTGCAGTAGTGCGGCCCCGATGAGTGGAAGGTCTGCGTGGTGGCCCGCCCGCTGGCTACCCTTGAGGACGGCCGGCCCACCCCGGACGGCACGCCAGACCATGAGCTGCTGTACCCCTGCTGCTACAGGGACGCGGCGGAGATCCGGAGGCTGTCATGAACGGTGTGCTCCGGACGGCCCGCACAGCCGCGCTCATCGCGATCTCCGCCCTCGTGGCCGGCTCCACGGCCGTGGCGTTCGGGGAGTCTTACCGCGCCCTCTACCTGTGGGCGTCCAGGCATGGCGTGCCTGGCGGGTGGGCAATGGTCTGGCCCGCGATGGTGGACACGTTCACCTGTGTCGGGGAACTGGCGTTGTTCGTCGCGCTCACCGACCGATGGGAAGCCCGGTCACGGGTGTTCGCCTGGACGGTGACCCTCGCCGGGCTGTCGGTGTCGGTGGCCGCGAACGTCGGGCATGTCACCGCCGGCTCGTTCACTGCGCGGGCTACCGCTGCGGTCCCGCCGATCGCTGCGGCTGCCGCGCTCGCGGTTGGCCTCGGCGTCCTGAAGCGCGTAGTGGAGACGCGGCACAAGGCGGATGCACCGCAGCAGGCCGCACCCGTGGATGCACCGGCCGCACCTCAGGCCGCCCCCCCGGCTGACCCGCTGCTCGTGGACGCTGAGACGGCGTTCCCTGACGTGCTCGCGGGCGCACCTGTCCCGTCACTGCGGCAAGTGCAGCGCACCCTGAAGGTGGGCCAGGCCAAGGCACAGCGAGTACGGGCGCACTTGACTCAGATGCAGTCGGCAAGCTGAACCAGCACGGCAGAGCCGGGGCGGTCCGCAAGATGATCACCCGGCGGCCCCGCCCGGTGAGGGCGGGCGGGGATGCGGCCTGTCCCCGCCCGCCCGCGGTTTCCCTAAGGGGCTACCGCTTACCAGCTATACCTGGGCTGGAACTTCTTCTCGAAGTAGAACTTCTTCTCGAAGTGGGACTTCTCGAAGGGGTAATTCTTATCGAAGTGGAACTTCTTCTCGAAGAGGAACTTCTTCTTCCCCATCTTCATGAGCAGGAAGTTCTCGTAGTGGAACTTCTTCTCGAAATGGAACTTCTTCTCGAAGGGGAAGAAGTTGCCGCCCCAGCCGTAGTTGCCGTCCCAGCCGTCGCTGACCCTTGAGACGTTGCTTACTGTTTGCATGTGAGCTGGGTGTGCCGTGGCCGCGTTCGCCACGGCCGGCGCGAACATCATCACTCCGGTGGCGCCCGCTGCCGAGGCAGCGAGTCCAAATGCCCGCTTCACTGACTTGACGTTCATGAAAAGCTCCCTCCTGTCGGTATTACTGAGGTGCGGGGCGGACTGCCCACCCCCACGGCACCGCACAGCACCGCCCCCATCCAGCGTCATCCGGCGGACGGATAGGACGTGATCGCGCCGGATTCGCGCACACCAAGTGCCCGGCGAATCCCGTGGCCATGCGGCGTTCCCCGCAAGGTGCGGCGTGATGATCATCACACAGAGTATTTATCTGATTACAGAGTGAAATGGATCAGAAGCCGCGAAAACTCACCAGGATGCACCGCACTCCCGTCGTGATCACCATCCGTACGCGGAACCGATGTAACGTGCAGCCCCTTCGCGTGCGGGAGAACGATGGGCAAGGGAAACAGCAACGGCAGGGTCGACAGCAGTGCAGACGGGATTATCGCCCGCGCCGGCCGGCCAGCCGGAGACCCCCAGCAGATGACCACGGACGCCTACATTGGGCGTCTCGCCAAGCACGTGACCGCCGTCCTGCGGGAAAACCCGAACCTGACCGATGAGCAGATAGCCAAAGCGGCCCGGCTGCGGCTGCGGGCGGAAATGTCCGCAGGTCAGTGGATAATTAACGGAACAGCGTCAGTCGAGGTACTCGCGGAGGATCTGCGCGCGGCTCGGGTGGCGGAGTTTGGCCAGGGTCTTCGACTCGATCTGCCGGATACGCTCCCTGGTCACACCGAACTCCCTGCCCACCTCCTCCAGCGTGCGCGGGTGACCGTCGGTCAGGCCGAACCGCAGCTGGATGATCCGCTGCTCCCGCTTGGTGAGCTCGTCCAGGACTCGCTCCAGCTGGTCCTGCAGCATGATGAACGCCGCGGCCTCGATCGGCACCACGGCGTCCGCGTCCTCGATGAAGTCACCCAGATCGGATTCTTCCTCGCCGATGGGTGATTGCAGGGATACCGGCTCCTGGGCGATGCGCTGGATGTCGGCGACCCGGTCCGGCTCGATGCCCATCTCCGCGGCGATCTCCCCCGGCGTCGCCTCGCGCCCGAGCTCCTGATGGAGCTGACGCTGGACACGGACCATCTTGTTGATGGTCTCCACCATGTGAACCGGGACCCGGATGGTGCGTGCCTGGTCGGCGATCGCCCGGGTGATGGCCTGCCGGATCCACCATGTCGCGTACGTGGAGAACTTGTAGCCACGGGTGTAGTCGAACTTCTCGACCGCGCGGATGAGCCCGAGGTTGCCCTCCTGGATCAGGTCGAGGAAGACGAGCCCGCGTCCGATGTACCGCTTGGCGATCGATACCACGAGCCGGAGGTTCGCCTCGATCAGCCGCTGCTTCGCCCGCTCCCCCTCGACCACCAGGAACTCAAGGTCCGCGGCCTCCGCCCCCTGCAGCGGGAAACCGCCGCGCAGCTTCTCATCGGCGAACAGGCCCGCCTCGATCGACTTGGCCAGCTCCACCTCGTCTTCCGCGGTCAGCAGCGGAACCCGCCCGATCTCCCGCAGGTAGATCCGGACAAGGTCACTCGTGGCGACCGACCTGCCGGCGTCCGCCTCCGCGGGTCTGGGATCCTCAACCTCCTCACGCGACGCGTCGAGCAGCTCGATGCCCTCATCACCCAGCTGGCGCACGACATCGCCGAGCGCGTCGGGTGAGAGTTCGCAGCGGTCGAGGGCGGCGGCCACGTCCGCCATCGCGAGGAATCCCCGTTCCTTCCCAAGCGCCACGAGATGAGTCATCTGGTCGGCCAGCGATGGCCCGCTTGTCAGTACGCTGAGGCTCACGAAAACCAGTGTGCGGCACAAACCCCTAGTTACGGGGGGCCTAATTTTGTCACCTTGCCGGCAGTTACGGCGAGCGCTGGTTGTCCGTAGTCTGGTCCGGGCAGGATATGGCGTTAGGCGCCAGCGGCCTTGTCCAGCAGCGCCTTGCGCCGCTGCTCCAGCCCTACCAGGTCACCGAAGAGCTGGTTGTACTCCGCCTGCTGCTGCAACGGGTTCATCCGCTGCAGCCTCGACTTCACCGACGCGATCTCCCGGCTTACGGCGAGCTCGCCGACGCGTGCCAGGACGACGTCCACGTACCGGACGTCCGGCTCGCCAGCCACCTGAGGCGGCTCCACGGCAAGGCGCGTGATGAACGCCCGCGCCTGGTCGTTCGGTGCCTCATCGCGCAGCCGGGCGGCCCATTCGCGGCCACTGCCGGCCATGCTCGTGCCGCCGCAGGCGGTAATCAGCTCAAATGCGGCCGCATGCACGGGGACCGTGAACGCGTCCGGCCCGAGCGCGTCGAACTCGGGCCCGCATATTCCGGGCCGCTGCACCGCGAGCTTCAGTGCCTCCCGCTCCACCTGCACCACCGGGTCGGCGGGATCATATGCCCCCTCCCCCTGCACGCCAGCCGGCGCATCCCGCCGCGATGACCGCACCGCGTCCCGTCCCGGCTCACCGGCTTTCGGGTGCCCGCTGACCGCGTGCTCGCGGACCCGGGCCAGGACGAAGTCCTCGTCCATCATGCCGAGCCAGCGGTCCAGGTTGACGGCGTAGCGTGTGCGGAGCCCCGGGTCCTTTATCCGGGCCACGATCGGGGCAGCCTCGTCAAGCGCGGCGATCTGGCCTTCTGTGGTGTCCAGGTTGTGCCGTGTCACCACGCTGCGGATGGCGAACTCGAACAGCGGCACGCGCCGCGCGATCAGGTCGCGGACGGCCGCGTCGCCGCGGGCGAGCCGAAGGTCGCACGGGTCGAGGCCGTCCGGCTGGACCGTCACGAACGTCTGGGTGACGAACCGCTCCTCCATGCCAAACGCGCGCAGCGCCGCCTTCTGCCCGGCGGCATCCCCGTCGAACGTGAAGATCACCTCGCCGGCGGCCCCCTCGGTGTCCATCACCAGCCGGCGCAGGATCTTGACGTGGTCATCGCCGAACGAAGTGCCGCAGGTAGCCACGGCAGTCGGAACCCCCGCCAGGTGGCAGGCCATGACGTCGGTGTAGCCCTCGACGATGACCGCCTGCCTGCGGTGGGCGATCTCCCGCTTGGCCAGGTCAGCGCCGTACAGCACGGAGCTCTTCCGGAACAGTGGCGTTTCCGGCGTATTAAGATATTTCGGGCCGTCATCGTCGGGCGCGAGCTTGCGCGCCCCGAACGCGATAACGTCTCCCGACAGGTCGCGGATCGGCCACATCAGGCGGCCGCGGAACCTGTCCACGAGGCCCTGCCTGCCCTCCCTGGCGAGCCCGCCGCTGATCAGCTCCGCCTCTGTGAAACCCCGCCCGCGCAAGTGCCGGGTGAGTTCCTCCCACGCCGCAGGCGCATAGCCGACGCCGAACCGCTCCGCGTCGGCGCGCTCGAACCCGCGCTCGGACAGGAAAGCGCGCGCCATCCCGGCGTCGGCACCCTGCAGGCGCTCAGCGTAGAACTCCGCAGCGGCCCGGTGCGCGTCCACGAGCCGCCTGCGCCGGCTCTGCTCCTGGCCGGGCACGTAACCGCCCTGCTCATACCGCAGTTCGATGCCTGCGCGGCCGGCCAGCCGTTCGACCGCCTCGATGAACGTGAGGCCGTCGATCTTCTGCACGAACTTGATGACGTCGCCGCCCTCGGTACAGGAAAAGCAGTAGAAGAGGCCTCGTGAGGGCGTGACGTTGAAGGAGGGCGTCTTCTCGTCATGAAAGGGGCACAGCCCTTTGAGTGAGTCACGGCCGGCGCTCCGGAGCTGCAGGTACTCGCCGATCACCTCGTCGATGGGCGAGCGCTCGCGGACCGCTGCGAGGTCCTCGTCGCGGATCCGGCCAGCCATCGTCCCGCCTCCGCTCTGCGTCCGTCACCCGGTGCGGTGTCTGTCCCCGGGTCTGTCCCCGGCGGCTGAGTCTAGTCCTCCGCACCGTCAGCGGGCCGGGGGTAGCCGTGATCGGCGCCACGCTACTCTTTAGGCTCGTGCACGGGCGAGAATTCCTGATCTTGTGGGACATCGACCATACCTTGGTGAGCGCGGGCGGGCTGAGCCCGCACCTGTTCGGCCTGGTGTTCGCCGAGCTGTTCGGCCGGGAGCTTCCGCGGGTGGCGCCGATGGCGGGGCGGACGGACCGGGCGATCATCCTGGAGACGCTGAGGCTGGCCGGGATCGCCGATCCCGGCCAGTATGTCGACGCGTTCATCGCCGGGCTGGCCCGCCAGGCCCCGGCGTACGGTGAACGGGTCAGGCTCCGCGGGCGGGCCCTGCCCGGTGCTGCCACGGCGCTGACCGCGCTCGCGGCGGTGAGCGGCTCCGCGCCACGGGACAGATCCGTGCCGCAGGACGGCTCCACCCCGCAGGGCGGTAGGCGGGACGCGGGCACTGTCCGCCAGTCGGTCCTGACCGGCAACATCAGGCCACTCGCCGAAGTCAAGCTCAGTGCCGTGGGCCTGCTCGACTACCTGGACCTTGACATCGGCGCCTACGGCGACGCCCACGAGGTCCGGGCCGAACTGGTCCACCTGGCCCGGGAACGCGCCGCCGCGGCGGCCGACGCCGATTTCGGCGGCGAGTCGACCGTGCTGGTCGGCGACACCCCGCTCGACGTGGCGGCCGCGCTGGCCACCGGGGCCCGGGCGGTGGGGGTGGCCACCGGCGACTACTCAGAAGCGGATCTGGCTGCCGCCGGCGCCCACGCCGTCCTGCCGGACCTGACCGACACTCCCCGCGTCCTGGCGGCCATTACCGCCTCTTTATGATCACGTCAGGCAACGCGGGCCCGCATCGCCTGACGTGTGGAGCACGGCCCCGATTTCAGGCGTGCGCGAACGGGCGGAAGACCCTCTGGCCGACAGAGCGGACCCGGAACGCGGCCACTATCTCCATCACCCCGAAGACCACCAGCCAGATGCCGAGGATCACAGCCAGGGTCACCAGCGACAGAGCCGGGTACGCCAGGACGATGATGCCGGCGATGACGCTGAGGACGCCCATGGCGGCGGTCCAGCCACGTTCGGGCATCTCCCGGCGGGACAGTGCCGTGAAGATCTCGATCGCGCCGTTGACGACCCAGAAGATCCCCAGCAGCACGACCAGGGCCAGCAGGGTCAGCAGCACATGCCGGACGGCCCACAGGCCGATGATGATGGACAGCACCCCGAGCATCGCCAGCAGCACCCGGGTCCCGCCAGTGACGTCATCGACCGCGAACGCTGCCACGAGCCTGAACGCCCCAGCCACGATCAGCTGGATGCCGAACAGCACGGCCAGGACGAGCAGCGTCACACCTGGCCAGGCCAGGGCGACGATCCCTGCGGCCAGCGTGATGATGCCGTAGGCCAGCACCCAGCCCCAGTGACGGCCGACCCTGGCGAGCATGTCGGCAGGCTGCATCACTTCGCTCATGACGATCCCCCCCCGGGGACCGCCGGCGCCGGTACCGTGGCCCCCATCTGTACCGTTGCCTTTCGCCTATTTTCGCAGCCGGAAGGCCGGACCGGAAGAGGCGAACGTCCCACGGATGCCCCGGGCCCGAAGCCCGGGACCGTGGGGCCGCCGTCACAACGACGCGCGCGGGCGGCACTGGCGGCGGTGCCAGGCGATGGCCGAGGTGTCGGTCAGCGAGGCGATCTGGTCGATCACCACGCGCCTGCGTGCGGCATCCGACGCGGCGGCCGCCCACGCTGGCCGGAACACCGGGTCGAGGGTCTCCGGGGCGCCGGATTCCACTACGGCCGCGAGCTCGGCGATGAGCTCGCGTTCCCGCGCCTGTGCCGCTGCCGCGCCTTCCCTGGTCATCACGTAATGCGCCGTGACGGCCTTGAGAAGCGCGCACTCCAGCCGCTGGGGGCGGGGGACGGCGAGGTCACACGCGTACCGCGCCAGCCTCCCGCCGGTCTCTTGATACCCGGCTGGCTCGCCGGGACCGGGCCGATACCCGGCTGGCTCGCCGGGACCGGCTGCGGGCGCTGCGGCGTCCCGGCAGGCCGCCTGGGTGGCCTCCTGCGCCGCCACGCAGAACCGGCCGACCAGCTCGCTGGTGAGGTTCTTCAAGGCGGCGAGGGCGTCCGGGCCCCCGTCGAAGGTCCGGGGCCAGTAGTCCAGCGCCATGAGCTCCTCGAAGACGGCGCACAACTCGGCCACCGTGACGGAGCCCGGCTCACAGTAGGACCGGGCGGCGACCTCTGCCACCACCTCCCGTTCGGACCGATCCCGTAGTTTCCCGAACGTGATGAGGCCCGCGTGCAGGCCGTCCTCCAGGTCGTGCACCGAATAGGCCACGTCGTCGGCCCAGTCCATGACCTGCGCCTCCAGGCACGGCCATCGGTCCGGTGCGCCGTCGCGGATCCAGCGGAACACCGCGGTGTCGTCGGCGTACACGCCGAACTTGGGCGGCGGGGCCGGGGCCCCAGCGCCGGGGGTGGCGGCTGGTGCGGCAGGCGCGGGGCCGGGCGCAGCGGCCCCAGGGGCAGCGGGGTTCCCGGCTCCGGCCCCGGAGGACGGGGCCGGTCCGCCGGCTGGGGCGGGCCACGGGTACTTCAGCGTGGCGTCGAGGGCGGCCCGGGTCAGGTTCAGCCCAGCGCCGGGGACCTTGGTCTCCAGCCGGGTGAGCAGCCGCAGGGTCTGCGCGTTGCCCTCGAACCCGCCGCACCCCGCAGCCAGCCCGGCGAGCACCATCTCACCGTTGTGGCCGAACGGAGGGTGGCCGATGTCATGCGCCAGGCAGGCAGTCTCGACGAGGTCGGGATCACAGCCGATCGCGGCGCCGATGCCCCGGCCGATCTGCGCGCACTCCAGGGAATGAGTCAGCCGGGTCCGCGGGAAGTCTGCGTCGCCGACGGCCACTACCTGCGTCTTGGCCGCCAGGCGGCGCAGCGACGCGCTGTGCAGCACGCGCGCGCGGTCCCGCTCGAAGGCGCTGCGCCCGGCCCGCTTGGGTGGCTCTGCCACCCAGCGGGCCGTTGCGTGCGCGCCGTAGGCGGGACCGGTTGTCACCAGCGATCGCCGGCATCGTCACCGGCCACTCCCGCCAGCCGGGGCGCACGGCTGCTGCCCGCCTGGCGGGCAGCAGCCTGGCCTACGGCGCTCACCGGCTGTCGCTGCCGCCCGGGCCGCCCGAGGCTGACCGCGCGGCCTCGACCGCGGCGCGGCCGGCCTCCAGCCTCGCGACCGGTACCCGGAACGGCGAGCAGGACACGTAGTCCAGGCCCGCGTCGTGGAAGAAGTGCACCGAGTCCGGGTCGCCGCCATGCTCGCCGCAGACGCCGATCTTGAGGTCGGGCCGGGTAGCCCGCCCCTCCTCCACGGCGATGCGGACCAGCCGCCCGATCCCGTCCGGGTCGATCGTCTCGAATGGCGACACGCCGAAGATCCCCAGGTTGATGTAGCGGCTGAAGAACGCGCCCTCTACGTCGTCACGGGAGAAGCCCCAGCCCATCTGGGTCAGGTCATTGGTGCCGAAGGAGAAGAACTCCGCGGCCTGCGCGATCTGCCCGGCCGTGAGCGCCGCCCTGGGCACCTCGATCATCGTGCCGATGAGGGTGTGCACCTCGGTGCCGGTCTCCTCGGCGACCTCCTTGAGCACCTTCTCGGTCTGCTCGCGGGCGACCTCGAGCTCCTGCACGGCACCGACCAGCGGGATCATGATCTCCGGGTGCGGGCTGCCGCCGGCCTTCACCCGGTCGGCCCCCGCGTGCGCGATGGCCCGGACCTGCATCTGGAGCAGGCCGGGGATGACGAGGCTGAGCCGGACGCCGCGCAGCCCGAGCATCGGGTTCTGCTCGTGCAGCCGGCGGACCGCCTCCAGCAGCTTCCTGTCCTTCTCGGTGGCCTGGTCGCCGGCCAGGGCGATCTTGACCGAGAGGTCGGTCAGGTCGGGCAGGAACTCGTGCAGCGGCGGGTCGATCAGCCGGATCGTCACCGGCAGGCCGTCCATCGCCTCCAGGATCTCCACGAAGTCGCCCCGCTGCAGCGGCTCGAGCGCGTCGAGAGCGGCTTGCTGCTCAGCCTCGTTCTCGGCCAGGATGAGCCGCTCGACGAGCTGCCGGCGCTCGCCGAGGAACATGTGCTCGGTGCGGACCAGCCCGACGCCGCCCGCGCCGAACCGCCGGGCCCGGGCGCAGTCCTGGCCGGTGTCGGCGTTGGCGTAGACGCCGAGCTTGCGCCGCGTGTCCGCATGCGTCATCAGCGCGTGCACGGCCGCGACCAGCTCGTCGGATTCCGGTGCCAGCCCGCCCTCGAAGTACTGCACGACCAGCGACGGCACGACGGGGACCTCGCCGAGGTACACCGAGCCGGTGGACCCGTCGATGGAGATCACGTCGCCTTCGGCGACGGTAACGCCGCCCGGCCCGGTGAAGCGGCCGCCGCGCGTGTCCACCTCCAGCTCGTCGGCGCCGCAGACGCAGGTCTTGCCCATCCCGCGGGCGACCACGGCCGCGTGGCTGGTCTTGCCGCCCCGGCTGGTGAGGATGCCGCGCGCGGCGATCATGCCGTGCAGATCATCGGGGTTGGTCTCCCGCCGGACCAGGATGACGTCCTCGCCGCGGTCAGCCATCTCCACAGCACGCCCGGAGTCGAAGACGGCCTTGCCGACCGCGGCACCGGGCGACGCGCTGATGCCCTGGGCGATCTGCGTCACGCCCGAGCCGGTGTCGAAACGGGGGAACATCAGCCGGGCGAGTTCCTCGCCGCTGACCCGGGTGAGCGCCTCGTCCATGTCGATCAGGCCCTGCTCGGCAAGCTGGATGGCGATGCGGAACGCCGCCGCGGCGGTGCGCTTCCCGACCCGGGTCTGCAGCATCCACAGCTTGCCGCGCTCGATGGTGAACTCGATGTCACACAGGTCGCGGTAGTGGTTCTCCAGCGTCTGCATGATGTCCATGAGCTGGTCGTGGGACGCCTTGTCGATCTGCTCCAGATCCTGCAGCGGCACGGTGTTGCGGATCCCGGCGACCACGTCCTCGCCCTGCGCGTTCTGCAGGTAGTCGCCGTAGACGCCCTGCTGGCCGGTTCCCGGGTCGCGGGTGAACGCGACACCGGTGCCGGAGTCCATGCCGAGGTTGCCGAAGACCATCGCGACCACGTTGACGGCCGTGCCGAGATCGGTGGGGATGCGCTCCTGCCTCCGGTAGAGGATGGCCCGATCGGAATTCCAGGAGCTGAAAACCGCGTTGATCGCCAGGTCCATCTGTTCCCTGGGGTCCTGCGGGAACTCGCGCCCGGTGCGCTCGCGCACGATGTCCTTGAACGCCCCCACCAGCTCTTGCAGATCGGCGGCGCCCAGGTCCAGGTCGTTGGCGACACCCTTCGCCTTCTTCGCGGCGTCAAGGGCATGCTCGAACGCGTCGCCGTCGATGCCGAGCACGGTCTTGCCGAACATCTGGATCAGGCGGCGGTAGGAGTCCCACGCGAAGCGCTCGTTACCGGCCTGCTTGGCCAGGCCCTTCACCGATTCGTCCGAAAGGCCGATGTTCAGGACGGTGTCCATCATGCCGGGCATGGAGAACTTTGCCCCCGACCGGACGCTGACCAGCAGCGGGTCGGCGGGATCGCCGAGGCGCCTGCTCATCGCCGATTCAATCTGCTTCAGATGCTCGGTGACTTCAGCGTCCAGACCGTCAGGGACTGAGCCCTCCCGCAGATAATGACGGCACGCCTCGGTCGTAATGGTGAAGCCGGGCGGAACCGGAAGGCCGAGGTTGGTCATCTCGGCTAGGTTGGCTCCTTTGCCGCCCAGCAGGTCCTTGAGGTCTTTATTGCCTTCGGTGAAGTCATAAACGAGCTTCGGCACTGAACGCTCCTCGCACCGCGTAACTGACAGCCCTTTTGTGGGACTCTACCGGTCCACCGGGCTGGCATGGCAGTAGCCGAAGGTCCCCGTAGGGAGTGGTCTACTCCGCCGTGGCACGGTAGACACGACAGAAGCCTACGCCCCAGCCTGCAGCACGGCAGGAATCCCGGCCCCAGCCGTAGAGCAGGACCGGAGCCCGCCCCGGCCGTACAAATCCCGCCCCAGCCGTACAAATATGGAGAGTAATGACGGACCGAACGATTGTCGGGTTGCTGCATCCAGGCGAGATGGGCGCCGCTGTCGGGCGGTGCCTCACCGGGAGCGGGTACACGGTGCTGTGGGCGTCGCAGGGCCGCGGGCCGGCCACCGCGCAGCGCGCCATAGCCGCGGGCCTGACCGATGCCGGAACGGTCGCGGACCTCGCCGCTGAGGCCGGCATCATCCTGTCCGTGTGCCCGCCGCATGCCGCGCGGGACGTCGCCGCCGCCGTCGCCGGGTACGCCGGCGTCTTCGTGGACGCCAACGCGATCTCGCCGCAGACGACACGCGAGGTGGCCGCCATCGTGGGCAACGGCGCCGGCTACGTGGACGGCGGGATCATCGGGGCGCCGCCAGAGCCGGGGCCGCCCGGCCGCACCAGGCTCTACCTGTCGGGTGAGCGGGCCGCGGAGGTCCGCGACCTGTTCGGCGGAGCAAGGGACGGAGCCGACACCCAGTGACATCGTGGACCACGTCCTGAAGGCCCTCACGTCCTTAGCGGGCCTTACCAGTCGCTGACCGGGCCGGAGGCCAAGAGCGGGCGGCCCCGGAGCCGACGTGCGGCCGCGCTCAGCAGCCCGGCAGCCGCTCTGCCAGGTATGTCTCCAGCTTGTCGATCCCGACCCGGTCCTGCTTCATCGAGTCCCGCTCCCTGACGGTCACCGCTTGGTCGTCGAGCGTGTCGAAGTCCACCGTGACGCAGTAGGGGGTGCCGATCTCGTCCTGCCGCCGGTACCTGCGGCCGATGGCGCTCGCGTCGTCGAACTCGGTGTTCCACCGCTTGCGCAGCGCGGCGGCCAGGTCACGTGCCTTCGGCGAGAGGTCGGTGTTGCGCGACAACGGGAGCACGGCCACCTTGACCGGCGCGACCCGGCGGTCGAGCCGCAGGACGGTCCGCTTCTCCATGTTGCCCTTGGCGTCCGGGGCCTCGTCCTCGGCGTAGGCGTCGAGCAGGAACACCAGCGAGGCGCGGTCCACGCCGGCCGCCGGCTCGATGACGTAGGGGATGAACCTCTCCCCCGACTCCTGGTCCAGGTAGGACATGTCGGCCCCGGACGCCTTGCCGTGCGTGGTCAGGTCGAAGTCGGTCCGGTTGGCGATGCCCTCCAGCTCGCCCCATTCCGAGCCCTGGAAGTCGAACCGGTACTCGATGTCGACAGTGCGCTTGGAGTAGTGCGCGAGATCTTCCATGGCGTGCTCGTACAGCCGCAGGTTCTCCCTGCGGATGCCCAGGTCGGTGTACCAGGCGAGGCGGGTGTCGATCCAGGTCTGGTGCCATTCCTCGTCGGTGCCGGGGCGGACGAAGAACTCCATCTCCATCTGCTCGAACTCGCGGGTGCGGAAGATGAAGTTGCCGGGCGTGATCTCGTTACGGAACGACTTGCCGATCTGCCCGATCCCGAACGGGATCTTCCGGCGCGAGGTCTGCAGGACGTTCTTGTAGTTGATGAAGATGCCCTGCGCCGTCTCCGGCCGCAGGTACGCCAGCCCGGACTCGTCCTCGACCGGGCCGAGGTACGTGCGGAGCATCCCGTTGAACATGCGCGGCTCGGTGAACGTGCCCTTGTTACCGCAGTTCGGGCAGGTCAGGTCGGCCAGGCCGCCCTCCGGCGGGTGGCCGTGCTTGGCCTCGTAGGCCTCGATGAGGTGGTCGGCGCGGAACCGCTTGTGGCAGAACGTGCACTCGGTCAGCGGGTCCACGAACCCGGTGACGTGGCCACTGGCTTCCCAGACCTCCCGGGCCAGGATGACGGAAGAGTCCAGGCCCACGATGTCGTCGCGCTCGGTCACCATTGAGCGCCACCACAGGTGCTTGATGTTGTTCTTCAGCTCGACACCGAGGGGCCCGTAATCCCACGAAGCGCGCAGCCCGCCGTAGATCTCGCTGGACGGGTAGACGAATCCCCGACGCTTGGAAAGGCTGACGATCGTATCGAGGCGGTCACTACGTGCTGCCATCAAGGTCTCCATCCGGCTGGCAGTCGGCATCGTTGGGGTCATATGTCGTTAGGGTTATATGAGGCCGTCCTCCGGCTGGCACAGCAGCGGCTGCGGACCGCCTGGAGCTGGCCCTGTCCGTGCAGCGGACCGCTCCGGGTGCCGGCGGCGCAAAGGACGTCCCCGTTGGCATGCGCGGGCACGGCCGACGACCGTGCGTGGAGGCGCGGTTCACATAGCCTAGGGCCGCCGGCCCGCGAGCGCGAACCCGGATCACCGACATCCCGCCGGTCAGGGACCTGATACGGCTCCGCCGACCCGGTCCAAGTCTACATTGAGGCGGTACCGTCCGATCTTCTGCGTGTGGTTGCCCATGTACTGCTTGACCCGGTTCGACGCCCAGCGGGATCCAGGCAGGTAAGGGGTGCCGTCCAGATTCTTGTTGTTATCCCACAGCGCGAACCACATGGCGTTGGGCTCGGCTAGCGGGTGACCATTCACGCTGCTGGCGGACACCAGATCCGAGACGCCCGACGCCGCACCGGAGTAAACCCCCGACGCATAGCCGCGTGCGTGCAGTTCCCGCGTCCATGCGTCGAGGAACGTCAGCACGGCGGTACGGCATCTGGCCTTGGTATTGTCGTACGCCTCCATGTCGAAGTAGATGGGCGTTCCCTTCCACATCCCGAGTTGGTTCGCATCACCAATGGCGGTGTCCGCGGCCGTCTTGCCCTGCGAGCCGGCGCTCTTCGCATTGATCTTGCCGGGGAAGGAGTTGCAGGGCGCCTGGAGGCCAACATAAATGGGCAGCAGCGACCAGCCCATCGTGTGCGTCGACGTGACCCAGGACGCGGAGAGGTTGCCGTAGTCGCAGGCCATATTCTGGCCGCCGATGTAGATGCCGACAGCGCTGTACTTGCTGTGCCATGCCTGCATCGCGCTGAGCGAGGGTGCGGTGCAGGTGTCGAAACCGTTCATTGACGCGGCTGGATTGGCGGCCTGGACCTGTGACGCAAGCTTTCCCGCCGGGGAGGTGGCCGATTCCGGGGAGGCCGCTGATTCCGGCGGCGCGGATGCGGCCGCCCTCGGCGACATGGACGCGGCAGGCTTCGCGGATGCCGTCGGCTTCGCGGATGCCGTCGGCTTCGCGGATACCGTCGGCTTCGCGGATACCGTCGGCTTCGCAGATGCGGCCGGTCCGGCCGGCGCCGTGAGCGGCTCCTCGGGGCCTGGCCGGGCCGGCCGGGCCGGCGGATCGGCCGCACCGGCCGACGCCGGCCCGCCCGGATTCCGGGGGGTGCCCGCTGCCTGCCCGCTTCGCAACCGCCGCATACTGCGGAGAATCTGTTCCACCTTCGAAGGGTCGCCGCCGTAGGTGGCCGTCACGGACAGGTGCGGCATCATCGCATGGAACTCACCTTGCTGCGAGTACTGCCGGACGCTGCCTTGGACCGCCGGGAGGGGCGCGGCGCTATTTCCCGGGCTGACCGGTGGCATCGACCCGCCCAGTCCGCCCTGCGATACGGCGGCCCGCTCGTATTCCACCGGCGGCGCTGCGGAGACGCCCGCCGTGGTGATGCTAATGGTGGCGGCCCGGCCGATGAGGCCGGGCGGGCAATCCTGGTTAATGCCCGGATTGCCGAGGTAGACGGCGTTGATGTCGTAACGGACGCACTGAGTTGGATTGCTGTCGAGCCGGTAGACCGGCCAGCCGGACGGAACGCTGATCGAGTATCCGCTGTACTCGACGGTCTTCGTCCTCGCGGCTGACGTGCTTCCGCCGGCCTTGCTCCAGACGGCCGCATGCGGGTTTTCCGCACGTACGCTTTCCGCACGTGGGCCTCCCGCCGGGAACAACCCCAAGGCGCAACCGAAGCCAATGACGGCCACTGCTGTGCGACGCATCAACACCCCCTCTATGATGACGACGCTGGCCTGTGGCGCCCCGCCGGAATACTTCCGGCTTAGCCAGCACCCCCGTTATTACGAGCATCTCTTACTGTCTTCCCTGTGTTTACTGGTCTTCCCTGTGTTTCACATTACAGTCGTCGCGTCTGCCGCTGGTCATCAGCCAAGAACGAGTTCGGACATTTGCTGAACAGCTGCGGGATTACGGGCGCACCGAAACGGCAGCCCCCGAAGCACCGAGATAACATGTCAGCCAATACACGATAAAGCTCAGCGCCGTGGCCGCGCTAGATGCGGGCCTCAGCTTTACCGATTACCACGGCCTGGGCAGGCTACTGCGCGGATCTCACTGCGAACGCGCTATGACCGTGGACGCGACCGCAATCGGCATCGCCGAGCGCGCCGCGAGAGCGCCACTCAGCCCGACGCGGCGGGACTGCCGGAAATCACGTTGGGCACCGCCCCGCCGTACCTCCGGTCACGGCTGGCGTAAATTTCGCACGCCTGCCAGAGATTTCGGCGGTCAAAGTCAGGCCACAGCGTGTCAAGAAATACAAGCTCGGCATAGTGCGACTGCCATAGCAGGAAATTTGATATCCGGTGTTCTCCGGAGGAACGGACGAAAAGGTCAACATCTGGGATATCCGGCTCGTCCAGATATCGGGCGAAAACCTTCTCATCTACCTTTTCCGGCCGGAGCCGCCCCGAGGCCACGTCGGCGGCGATCGCCGCGGCGGCGTCGGCGATCTCGGCCCGCCCACCGTAGTTCACGCAGAACTGCAGGGTCAGGACCGAGTTGTCAGCCGACAGCCGTTCGGCCTCCTCGAGCTCGCTGATGACGCTGCGCCAGAGCCGCCGGCGGCGCCCGGCCCAGCGGATCCTGACCCCCATCTCGAGGAGCAGGTCGCGGCGGCGGTGGATCACGTCGCGGTTGAATCCCATCAGGAAGCGCACCTCGTCCGGCGAGCGCCGCCAGTTCTCGGTGGAGAAGGCGTAGGCCGACAGATACGGGATGCCGAGCTCGATCGCACCCATGATCACGTCGAGCAGCGAGGACTCGCCTTCCTTGTGGCCCTCGGTCCGCGGCAGCCCGCGCTGCTTCGCCCAGCGGCCGTCGCCATCCATGACGATGGCCACGTGCCGGGGGATGAGGTGACGCGGTATCGCGGGGGGACGCGCCCCACTCGGATGAGGATCGGGCGGCCGGACGGTCACACACGCTCCACGTGACGCAACGAACGAATCGAGTGTTCCAGGTGCCACTGCAGGTACGCGGCGACCAGGCCACTGCACTCTACCTGGTGCCGGCGCTCACTGCGGTCGGCGCTGTCCCAGTCCCCGCGGAGCAGGGCGGTCATCAGCGCCACCGTGGCCGGGCCCGGCGCCGCCGATCCTGGCGGCCGGCACGATACGCACACCATGCCGCCAGCCGGGATCGCGAACGCCGATAGCCTGCCGGACGCCCCGCACCGGGCGCACTCCTCGAGCGCCGGCGCGTAGCCTGCCACCGCCAGCGAGCGCAGCAGATAGGCATCGAGGACCAGCCTCGGGTCATGGGCGGCTTCTCCCAGGGACCGCAGCCCGCCGATGAGGAGCAGGAACTGCCGCAGCGCCGGCTCCTTGTCCTCGGGCGTGAACCGCTCCGCTGTTTCCAGCATCGCGACACCTGCCGTGTAGCGCGGGTAGTCCGCGGTCAGCGGCGCGCCGTAGGCGCGTACCACCTCCGCCTGGGTGATCACGTCGAGCGATCGCCCGGTGTAGAGCAGCAGGTCAACGTGGGTGAACGGTTCAAGGCGAGCGCCGAACCGTGACTTCGTGCGCCGCACGCCCTTGGCCACCGCGCGAACGCGTCCGGTCTTCCTGGCGAGCACCGTAACGATGCGGTCGGCCTCGCCGAGCTTCTGCGTGCGCAGCACGACCCCATCGTCCCGGTAAAGCCGCATCTCGCCATTGTCCCGCATCGCAGCGACAATACTGGCCTGGGGGCGTCGGGCTGTCCGGAAGAGAAGTCACGGGAGACACAGGTGCCAACCACCCGGCTAGATCACACCTTCACGATCGCGGCATCACCCGAGACCGTGTTCGCGCACCTCGCCGACCCGGCCAACTACGTTGGCCTGTCCCCGCTGGTCGTAGCGGTACGCGACATCCGCCGCGCGGGCGATACGGTCCACTACCACGCCGTCGAGCGGTTTCGCATTCTCGGGAAGCTGCCATATGACAACGTCATCGCCGTCACCCTGGCCGCGAAGCGCAACGACCCGCCCCACGCGGAGATCACCGGTGACGTGCACAGCCCGGGCGGGGTGCGGATGGCCTACCGGTTCAGCATCGCGCCAGACGGCCACGGCACCGCGGTGACCGACACGCTGTGGCTGCGGGCGCCGTTCGGCCTGCGCCGGTTCGCCAGGTCCCGAGCTCGCGCGGTACAGCTCGCCCGCTCCCGGGTCCTGACCCAGCGGCTGGCTGCTCATGCACCAAGCTGAACGCCCTCTTCATCGCGGGTTCCAGGTTCGAGCCCAGGCGGCCCGCCCACGTTCCGCCCGGCGGACTAAACCGCCACTACCCGCTCACCCGGGCCCGAGGGCCCGGGTGAGCGGCCGGTCAGCCCTTCGGGCGCCTTTCAGCCCTTCCGCGAGCGGTTGACGGCCGACAGCACGGCGCGCATCGAGGCGCCCACGGTGTCACCGTCGATGCCCACACCCCACAGCGTGCGTCCCTCGACCTCGCATTCAACGTAAGCGGCGGCCTGCGCGTCCGACCCGGCGGACAGCGCGTGCTCGGTGTAGTCGAGCACGCGCGTCTTAATTCCTATCGAGCTCAGCGCGTCACAGAACGCCGAGATCGGCCCGTTGCCTGAGCCCTCGATCTGGCGGCCCTGCCCGTCGACGCGCACCTCCGCAGACAGCGCGTGCTTGGATTCGACCACCGAAGAGGCGTGGTGCCCGAGCAGCGACACCGGGCCGTCCGCCAGATACTCGGCCGAGAAGAGCTCCCACATCTCCGCCGGCGTCACCTCGCCGCCATCTTCGTCAGTGCGCGCCTGGATGACGCGAGAGAACTCGATCTGCAGCCGCCGGGGCAGCTCGAGCTGGTGCTCGGCCTTCATGACGTAGGCGACGCCGCCCTTGCCGGACTGGGAGTTCACCCGGATCACGGCCTCATAGGTCCGGCCCACGTCGCGTGGGTCGACCGGCAGGTACGGCACCGCCCAGGGGTAGTCGGCGAACGGGACGCCCGCCCTGGCCGCCTTGGCCTCCAGCGCCTCGAAGCCCTTCTTGATCGCGTCCTGGTGCGATCCGGAGAACGCCGTGTAGACGAGGTCGCCCGCGTAGGGATGGCGGGGGTGCACGGGAAGCTGGTTGCAGTACTCGACCGTCCGCCGGACCTCGTCGATATCGGAGAAGTCGATCATCGGGTCGATGCCCTGGCTGAACAGGTTCATCCCCAGCGTCACCAGGCAGACGTTGCCGGTCCGCTCGCCATTGCCGAACAGGCAGCCCTCGATCCGGTCCGCCCCGGCCATGACCGCGAGCTCCGCGTCCGCGACGGCGGTGCCCCGGTCGTTGTGCGTGTGCACCGACAGGCACACGTGCTCGCGCCGTGACAGGCTGCGGCTCATCCACTCGATCTGGTCGGCGTAGACGTTCGGCGTCGACCGTTCCACCGTGCACGGCAGGTTGAAGATGATCTCCCGGCCCGGCTCCGGCTGCCACACGTCCGAAACCGCCTCGCATACCTCCGCGGCGAAGTCCAGTTCGGTGTCGACGAAGATCTCCGGCGAGTACTCATAGCCGAACGCGCAATCCGGCAGCAGCCGCTCGGCGTGCCGCAGCACCGCCTGCGTCCCCTCGACCGCCAGCGCCTTGCACTGCTCGCGGTCCACGCCGAATACGACGCGGCGGAAGAGCGGGGCGGTCGCGTTGTACAGGTGCACGGTGGCCCGTGGCGCCCCGCGCAGCGACTCGACGGTCCGCTCGATCAGGTCATCGCGGGCCTGGGTGAGCACGGAGATCTGCACGTCGCCGGGGATGCGGCCGTCCTCGATCAGTTCGCGGACGAAATCGAAGTCCATCTGGCTGGCCGACGGGAAGCCCACCTCGATCTCCTTGTAGCCCATCCGGACCAGAAGGTCGAACATCTTGTGCTTGCGCGCCGGGCTCATCGGGTCGATCAGCGCCTGGTTGCCGTCACGAAGGTCCGTGGAGAGCCACCGCGGCGCCTTGCTGATCGATTTACCGGGCCACGTCCGGTCCGGCAGGTCAATGGCCTTGAAGGGCGTGTAGCGATGGCATGGCATGCCGCTCGGCTGCTGGCGGATGGCCCCGGCCCCGATGGACCGCTGCCGCGGCGCAGGGTGCTGTTTATAACGGGCAGAGTCTTGCTGCGACGTCATGATGGATGCTGCTCCTCGTCGAGGCTGCGGGATCCGGCCGGCATCCGGCCGCGATCTGGCCAGCAATCACGCGAAGACTCCGCGGCGAGGGAGCAGGCCGTCAACAGCCCCCGCCGCGGCTGCTAAGGAGGAGCAGCTCGCGCAGCATGATGAACAAAGCCTATCAGCCGCGGCGCTGGCAGGGGGACACGGAGGGGATGCCCCGAACCCGTTTGCTGTGCGGCCGATTATTCGATGGCAATTCTCGGCCACAGCATGTTTCCTGGCGGGGTGCTGATCGAGTGTTTCGACCCAGCCGGCGACGTGGCCGCGCTGGGCGCTCTCTACGACGCCTACGCTCTGGGCGCGCCACTGGACGACCCGGTCGGCCCGGTGATGTCGCGTGAGATGTTCGGCGGCTGGGTTATCCACGGCTGGACGGGCGTGCCGCGCGAGACTTGGCTCGCTTCCGGAGATTCCGGCGGTGCCACCATCGGCGGGTATCTCCTTGAGCTGCCCGATCGGGAGAACCAGGACCAGGCGTCGCTCGTGATCTGGATCGCTCCCCCGCAGCGGCGCGCCGGCCTCGGCCGGGCGCTGCTCGGGCACGCCGCTGAGCGCACCCGCGCCCTTGGCCGGCGGGTGCTCAGCGGGGAGACGAGGGACGGTTCGCCGGGCGACGCCTTCGCCCGGTCGGCCGGAGCATTGCCGGGCCTTACCGAAGTCCGCCGGATCCTCGATGTCGCCGCGATTCCCACCGGGCACCTGGCGAAGCTCCGGGCGGCAGCCGAAGCGGCGGCGGCCGGCTATTCACTGCTCAGCTGGGACGGGCCAACCCCGGCCACACTCCTGGAGCAGGTGGCCGTGCTCAACGAGACCATGGGCGACGCGCCGCGCGGCCCCGGTGAAGAGGCGCAGACGTGGGACGCCGCGCGGGTGCGCCGCGCAGATGAGCGCGTCGCCGCGCAGGGATTGCGCTACTACTCGGTGGCGGCACGCCACGACGCCACCGGTGCGATCGCCGGGCTCACGCAGCTCGGCGTCGACCCGGCCGAGCCTGAGTGGGGCCATCAGGAACTCACCGTCGTGACCCGCCCGCACCGCGGCCACCGCCTGGGCCTGCTGGTCAAGGTGGCGATGCTGGAACGGCTGGCGCAGCGGGAGCCCCAGCTGAGGTGGATCATCACCGGGAACGCGGAGACGAACCGGCACATGATCTCGATCAACGAGACGATCGGTTACCGCGTCGTGGACCGGTGGACGACCTCATGGCGTCTCCCGATGGTGTCCCTGGCGTGAGCTTCTCCGATTACTAACAGCAAACAATTAAGCGCGCTGCGTTACAACCGAGCCCCTTTCCGGCTATCGTGAGTTCTCATCCCGCACCTCTTCCCGCCGTGCCGGCGGGATGACCGCACGTGCCGTCAGGGCAGACGTGCCTCGCGGTCGACTCTCCCCCGAGCACAGGAGGGGCCGGTATGCCGGGTATCCAGCATTCGCACGATGGTCAGCAGGACGAGGCGGGGCCCGGCCGGCCCGCCCGGCGGGAACTTTCGAGGCG
>DASQVO010000101.1:0-2630 GCA_035640715.1 Streptosporangiaceae bacterium | reverse complement strand
GCCGGCGCCGGTGTCCAGGCGAACCCGAGTGAGCCGCCGACGATGCCGAGCAGCATCCCGATGAAGAAGCCGCCCAGGTTCGTCCCGATAAACGACAGGAGCGCGAGCAGGACGCCGGCGATCGAGTAGAAGGTCTTGTGCATGTGGTTGAACCACAGCGCCAGCCCGCAGGTGATCAGCAGCGCGCCGATCAGGATGCCGAAGACGCCGCCGATCCCGACGTAGATGACCAGCTTGATCTGGCCCTTCACGAGCACGCCGGAAATCGGAATGAGCAGCATCTCCAGGCCCGCCAGCAGCAGCAGCAGGCCGCCCCAGAACGGCCGGGAACGCCGCCAGGCACGCCAAGAACCGCGGCGTCCCCTCCGCGAGGCCGGCCTACGCTGTGGCGCCGGCCGTGCTCCCTGGGGTGCGGGGTCCGCCGGGTTGGGGATGGGCCCCGTGCTGTCGGAAGCCATCACTAACAGGTGGCCCCATTGGTGCTGACCTTAAGGCTGAGCCCGGGCAGCGTGAACGTGCCGGCCGTGGTGAGCCAGGTGTTCTGGACGAGATTCTTGATCACGACGCCGCCGGCCTGCTCGCCGAAGGTACCTGCCTGACCGTTGACGCCCGCGCCCGGGCCCTGTGCGAGCGTGCCCGCGTCCTGGCCGATGGCGATGTTGGTGAAGGTCGCGTCGCCAGCGAGCGAGCTGGCGTCGACGATCAGGTTGCTGGCCGATACCGGCGTGCCGCCTGGCTGGCCGGCCCTGAGGATGATGCTTATATTGCCCACGCCCGTATCGACCGCCTGGCACAGGTTGGTGAGTTTCGCGGACCCGATGCCGGACACAGCGACCGGCACCTGGCCATTACCCTGCGTGTCGTACTTGGCGAACTGCTCGAATCCGCTGCCATCGAGCTCGTCGGCCGTGACAAGGTACTCCTTGCCCGACACCGAGATGTTCGCGCCGATCGCTCCCTTGGCGGTCAGGCCGACCAGCATCGCGGCCATCGCGGCGGCGGGCACCATGATGTACGCGAACCGCTTCCACTTGACGCGCCCTGGCGAGAATCCGGCGCCGGGCTGTGCTGCCTGTGACATGGCGCTCCTGCGAGATATTCCATGGTGCGGCGGCGCGGCGGGATCGCGTCCGGCACCGGTGACGGCGGGCTGCCGCAGTGGACATATACCGATTTGTGAACTATGCCACCTCGCGACAGTCCATGGAAGTTACCGTGGAGTAAAACTCTACGTCAAGCAAGTCGGGCAAGTTGGGTGATAATGAGTCGCTCACAACCGCTCAGCAGCCCGCCGGAGCCACCAGGATCCCGCTAAATCCCACACCTCGCCAGCGTGACCACGTCGATTCCGTATTCAAGTACAACCCGGTCGGCAGGGATGGCAATGTGCCTGCTTACCTCAAACACAGCGTTACCGGACATTATACGCCGCAAGATCGCGAAGACCGGCACCCGCTGGCATGCGCAGTGTCCGCGCCTCCGGTTCGCTCGGCGGGGACGTTCCTGCACGGGCACCTCCGTGCGGGCTGGAGGACCACGGAGGGATGGTCCGTACCGGCGGCCTTATCGCTAGTCTCTTCGTCACGCATCGGTCCACTGGCATCATCCGGTAATTTCAAGGCGTACGCGCGTTACCGGGCATGCATGCCCGCTCTCCGGGAAGTGACGGCCTTGCCATGTGCGGGGGACGGACGGCCGTTACGGCGACCTCAATTTCGGCAGGCAGGCACTGTGAGCAGCTTGAGGAGTGGCAACGAGCCGTCTCGTTCGGCATATCCGGACAAGCCCGGTATACCGGCAGGCCGGCCGCAGGAACCCACGGTGGCTTCGGCCACGGCGCAGGCCTCGCCCGAAGATACGGCCACGGCGCGGACCACTGCGGCGGCTCCAGCCAGGCGGCCACCCGACCGGCTGACACGCGTTCTTTCCTGGGCCGCCGCGATCGGCATCATCGCGGCGGTGCTCACCATCATCGTCGTGTCGGCGGTCGGCCCAAGCCTCGCCGTCGTCACCATGCCGAAGCCCGCCGTGGGGCCGCCGTTCTGGCTGTGGCTGCACCCGTCCGTCCCGCTGGTGACCTTCGTGCTGTGGGGAGCGGCTGGCGTCGGCGGCGCCGGCGTCATCGCGGGACTCGTCGCCGTGGCGCGCGGCGCCCGCCCTTCCGTGCGGGCGATCATCGCGTTCGCCTTTCTCGCCGTCGCCGCCCTCACCGTCCTGCCGCCGGCCGGGTCCACGGACATCCTCGACTATGCCGCCAACGGCCGGATGGTCGTGACCGGCCACAGCCCGTATGTGATGACGCCGCTGCAGCTCAAGAAGACCGGCGACCCGATCGGCCGGTGGATCCCGCAGCCATGGGAGAAGAACGTCTCGGTCTACGGCCCGGTCGCGTCCGCGGAAGAATGGGCGGCCGCGGAGCTGGGCGGGAACTCGGTGGCACGGGTCACGTTCTGGCTGAAGCTGTGGAACTCGATCGCGTTCGGCGCGGTGGTGCTGATGCTGGACCGGATGCTGCGGTCCAGCCCGGCCCGGCGCTTGCGCGCTCACCTGCTATGGACGGCCAATCCGCTGCTGCTCTGGGAGATCGTCGCCAGCGGGCACATCGACGTCCTCAGCGCCGCGTTCGGCCT
>DASQVO010000100.1:0-6504 GCA_035640715.1 Streptosporangiaceae bacterium | reverse complement strand
CAGGACAACTTCGCCGCCGTGCTCGCCGAGACGCGCGCGGCAGTGGCCGCCGAGGCAACGGCGTGGGACGCCCTCGTGCGTATCGTCCGGCAATCCCGCGAGCTTCAGCTGAGTGTCCAGCTGGCGATCCTCTCGCCGCTGGCCAGGTCTATCATCCGGGATGATCCGATAACCGGTAAATTCCGGCATGAACTGCTCGAGACGCTGGACAGCGTAGTCCGCGCGGCGCAGGCCGAGGGCGCCCTGCGCCTAGACGTCGGCCCTGGCGACGTCGCCGCGCTGCTGTCACTGCTGCTCGCCCGGATCCCGATGCTGCCGGCCGGGCCGCCGTGGCTGGCCTCGGAACGCGCACTGGGCCTCATGCTCGACGGCCTCCGCGCCCAGCCCGGCACGGAACTCCCCGGCCATCCGCTGACCATCGAGGACTTCGACGCCGGCCAGATCAGTGATTCATGATCGGCACACCCGTGACAAGGCCCAGGGTCGCCGTGGTCGGCAGCCTCAATCTGGATCTCACCCTCAGGGTTGCCCGCCTGCCCGGGCCCGGGGAAACGGTGCTCAGCACATCGCCTGCGGCCGTGACCTTCGGCGGCAAGGGGGGCAATCAGGCGGCCGCGGCCGCGGCTTTCGGCGGCGAGGTCGTCATGATCGGCTCGGTGGGCGGTGATGACGCCGCCCGGGACATCCGTGAGGACCTGGAACGACGCGGTATCAATATCTCCCATATCAGGTCGGTGGGTGAAGCGCGCAGCGGCAGCGCCACGATTGCCGTCGATGAAGGTGGCGACAACCTGATCCTCGTGGATCCCGGCGCGAATAACCTGCTTGAGCCCGGCGACCTCCCGGCGGACGTGCTTGCTGAGGCCGATGTGATCTTGGTCCAGCTTGAGATTCCGCTGCCTGCCGTTGCCGCGGCCGTGCGCGCAGCCCGCGGGACGGTCGTGCTCAACCCGGCACCAGCGACTCAGCTCCAGCCCGAGGTGCTCAGCCGAGCCGATGTTCTCGTGCCTAACCGAACCGAACTCGCCATGCTGGCCGGCGGTGACCAGCCCGGCAGCCTGCCCGCCGTAGCGCGGCTGGCCCGCAGGGTCGCTGGCGAGGCAGACGTTGTGGTCACGCTAGGTGCCGACGGTGCGCTCGTGGTGCCTAACCGGGGCAGCCCCGTCACGCACATAGCGGCGCCCCATGTTGCGGTCGTAGACGCAACCGGAGCCGGCGACTGTTTTTGCGGAACGCTCGCCGTGTCCCTGGCAGACGGCATCGGCATTACCGCAGCGGCGCGCCTGTCTGTGGCGGCAGCCGGGATCTCGACGACCGCTCCCGGGGCACGCGGCCGGCTTCCAGCCCGCAGGGAAGTGGAGTCGCTCGCCGCGTGCCTGGCCGTGCGCAACGTGGAAGGAGCGTAAACCTGGCTACGCGGGCCGGCGGCTCATCCTGCATTCCCTCGTTCCCCCGCTGGCCGGCGCGGTGAGCGGGGCGGGCCGGGCGATCAGCTGCTCTGCCGCCGCGGCGACCCGGAGCAGGGACAGGTCACCGCCGCGCCGGCCAGCCAGCTGGAGGCCGGCCGGGAGCCCGGCAGCCGGCACCGGCAGTGAGATCGCGGGGTGGCCGGTCAGGTTGTACGGCCCGGTGAAGCGGCCTTCCCCGTAGTCATCGCCGAGCCCGAACGGCGGGTCCTGCTCCGGCGCCTGGTAACCGACCGTGGGGCCGGCCAGCACGTCGACGCCCGCCAGGTGAGTATCGACGGCGGCGGTCAGCTCAGCGCGCCGTGCCAGGGCACGGGAGTAGCGCTCGTCCCCCGCCGACGCGGCGCTTGGCCCACAGGTAACCGAGGATGTTCCCGGTCACCTCGGCGTCCGCGATGTCGGCGGCCAGCGAGCGCACCCGGCTGGTGATGCTGCCGTCCAGCTCCCCGATCATGAAGGTGGCCCGGTTGCCGCGCAGCACCACACCGGGCTCCAGCACGTCCGCGCCGAAGTTGACGAACGCCTCCACCACCCGCGCCTCGCCGACGGCACTGGCCAGGATCCCCGCGTTCAGCCCGTTCTGCAAGGAGACGACGCACGCGCCGTCCCGCAGCCGCCCCTCCCCAGCCCTGGCCCGATGCACGCGGCTGCCTGCTCTCAGTGTGCTGGCCTCAAGATATGGGTGGATGCGGTACTCGATTGCGTATCTCTGCCATCGCCCCTCCCTTAAGGGCGATGTCGCCACGCTATGAGGGAAACTCACCGGGGACACTTGACGTTGATCGCATGTGCTCATGATTTGCCTGGGTTGAAGACCTCAATCGGGTCGAGGGCGTGGCGTATCGCACCTTGCAGGGCGAGGGATCCTGGGTCAAGCTCGCGGCGCATGCCCTCCCGTTTCAAGATCCCGACACCATGCTCACCAGTCACGGCGCCTCCCAGCGCGATCGCCGCGTCGAGCAACTGCTCGAACGCCGCCTGCGCCGCGATCCGGGCCGCCTCATCGCCAGGCGGCGTGACCAGCAGCGGATGCAGGTTCCCGTCTCCGGCGTGCGCGATCGTGGCAATCTGTACCCCGCACCGTGCCGCGATCATCTCGGCCTGCGCCAGCATGGCCGGGACCGCTGACCGGGGCACGCAGATATCCTCAGTGAGCACCGGGCCCAGCCGTTCCAGCGCCGGATAAGCCAGCCGCCGGGCCTCGAACAAGGCGTCAGCCTCGGCATCATCGGTCGACTGGGTCACCCACATCGCGCCGGCGCTCTTCATGATCGCCGCGACCGCGTCCGACTCGGCCGCACCAGAGTCGCCGGGCGTGTCGACCCGGGCTAGCAGCAGTGCCGCGGCATCAGCTTCCATGCCCAGGTGCTTCCACTCCTCGACTGCAGTGAGACAGCTCCGGTCGAGGAGCTCAAGAACCGACGGGACCAGCCCGTGCCTGGTGATCTGCGAGACGGCCTGACCGGACGTGACCAGGTCAGCGAACGCGGCGACGATGGTCCGCGGCGTTCCAGCCGGCGCCGGCCGCAGCCGCAGCGTCACCTCTGTGATCACGCCCAGCGTGCCCTCGGACCCGACAAACAGGCCGACCATGTCGAGCCCAGCGACGCCCTTCGTGGTACGCCGCCCGAGCCGGACCGCCTCGCCGTATCCCACCGGGCCGCCGACCACCGCGCGCAGGCCCAGCACGTAGTCGCGGGTGACGCCGTACTTCAGGCAGCACAGGCCACCCGCGTTGGTGGCCACGTTGCCACCGATCGTCGACCACGGGGCGCTTGCCGGGTCTGGCGGATACCACAGGCCGTACTCGGCGACTGCGGCCTTTACGTCGTTGTTGACCGCACCGGGCTGCACGACGCAGAGCAGGTTGTCGTGATCGATCTCGATAACCCGGTCCATCCTCGCCAGGTCCAGGACGACGCAGCCGTCGACCGCATTGGCCCCGCCCGACAATCCGGTGCCCGCTCCCCGTGGGACAACGGCGGCACCTAGCTCAGCGCAGGTACGCACGACGTGCTGCACTTCAGCTTCGGACCGCGCCCGCACGCCAACGGCCGCCCGCCCGACCGGCGCCCACTCGGCGTCGTCGTGGGACATAGCGGCGAGCACGTCGGGATCCAGCACCATATGGCCGGCGGGCAGCCCCCGGCCCAGCGCCTCTACCAGCCGTCCGACCGGGACCTCGGGGGAAGCGGCAGTCATGTCAGTACCTTCCTCCCGGCACATCGCCGATACACGGCGGAGTCCGCCGCGATGTGCCCGGGCTGGGCCGGCTCCATGGAATGACCTTAGGCGCTGTGCTGAGACCCGTTACCGCTCGTCAGGCCGCCAGGTGGCCACCACCATCGACCGCGAGCACGTGGCCGGTCACTATGGACGCGGCCCGGAGGCGCGCGGCCCGCGACCGCCCTCGGCACGCGATGCGCCGTCAGCGGAGCCGGAACCGGCGCCCCGGGACATCACCGGCGGTGCCATTCCTCGGCGAGCAGCAGGTAGGAGCGGACCCGGTCGGCGTGGCTGTGCGCGATGGTGATGATCAGCTCGTCGGCGCCGGCTGGCTCACCGAGGCGCAGCACCGGTCGGCGATGGAACTCTTCCGGTCCGACATCGCGCCGGTGCTGCGCCGCGAGATCCCCGACCCGACGTGGCCGTGGGGGCCGGCGATCCCGGAGCCTGGTGCGGCCGCTACCGGCCGGCGGCGAGCGCCGTCTTGACGAGCGGGACGCCCGTCGCGGCCCACCGGTCCACGACCGCGGCCAGGTCGCCGAATTCCGGCTCCGTTATGTACAGGCCGCGCGCCGGGACGACCGCGCCCAGCTCGACGAGCACCGGACGCAGGTGCACCTCGACCGCGAGCAGATGGCCGGCCCAGCCGCCGGTCATCACCGGGACGGCGACAGAGCCCGCCAGGCCGTTCGAGCCATACCGGTCGAGGAACGCCTTCAGCATGCCGGTGTAGGAGGCCTTGTACGTCGGTGACGCGAACACCGCCAGATCCGCCGCCGCGACCTCGGCGGTGAGCCGCGACAGCTCAGGCTCGGCCCAGTCGAACAGGCTGGCGGCATGTTCAGCGAGATCCACCACGAGGTGGCCGGCCGGGGCTCCAGTCGCGTCCGCCAGCGCGTCCGCGACGGCGATGGCGGCACCGAGGGTGCGCGACGCGGGCTTCGGGTTGCCGACGACGACGGCGATCCGCTTCATGAGGCGGCGGCCTGCTGACGTGCCCCGCCAGCCGCTGGGTCAGCGCCAGCGGTCGGGGCGAACGGCATCACGTTCACCGTCCCGTCCACGCTTTCTGGCGCGGGGTGATCCCACAGGCCACGCGACCGCAGGATCGGAAGCACGCCCTCGCCGAACCAGTACGCCTCTTCCAGGTGGGGATAGCCGGACAGGATGAATTCCGAGATGCCGAGCTTCGCGTACTCCTCGATCCGGTCGGCGACCTCTGCGTGGCTGCCGACCAGCGCCGTGCCGGCGCCGCCACGGACCAGGCCTACCCCGGCCCACAGGTTGGGCGCGACCTCGAGATTGCCCATCGAGCCGCCGTGCAGCTCGCGCATCCGGCGCTGGCCCTCGGACTCGCTTTGCGCGAGCCCCTCCTGAACTCTGCGGACCGCGTCCGGGTCGACGTTCTCGATCAGCCGCTCCGCCTGCCGCCACGCTTCCGCCGCGGTGTCACGGGTGATGACGTGCAGCCGGATACCGTACCGGAGCGTGCGGCCCGCCTCCCTTGCCAGATCCTCCATCCAGCGCAGTTTGGCGTCCACAGCGTCCGGCGGCTCTCCCCAGGTCAGGTACACGTCCGTGTGCCGGGCTGCCACCGGTCCCGCGTGCGCCGACGAGCCGCCGAAGTACAGCGGCGGTACCGGGTCGGGCAGCCGCGCCAGCCGCGCGCCGTCCACGCGCAGGTGCGCGCCCTCCGCCGTGACGGTTTCGCCGCGCCACAGCCGGGTCACGATGCCGAGGAACTCGCCGCAGCGCTCGTACCTGGCCGCCTTGTCCAGGAAGTCGCCGTACGCGCGCTGCTCCGCGGCCTCCCCGCCGGTCACCACGTTGAGCAGCAGGCGGCCCTTCGAGTACCGCTGGAACGTGGCCGCCATCTGCGCTGACAGCGTGGGCGAGACGAGTCCGGGGCGGAAAGCGACCAGGAACTTCAGCCGTTCCGTGACCTCGGTGAGCATGGCGGTCGCGAGCCAGGCGTCCTCGCACCAGGCGCCGGTCGGGGTGAGCGCGGCCTCGAAGCCGAGCTGTTCGGCGCTGCGGGCGATCTGCCCCAGGTAAGCGAGCGAGGCGGGCCGGATCGTGCCCGCGGTGCCGGTAGCCAGGCCGTGCCCGCCGCCGACGATGTCGCGCCCGTCGCCGTTGGTGGGCAGGAACCAGTGGAATCGCAGTGACATCCGCCTTCCCTTCACTTGTCGGAACAGCAGCGGCATGATGCCCGGTAAATGTCTATTTTTTCAGTAGGTTTACTGTACAGTGCGCCGGCTGGCGGCACTGTTCCTCCCCCGCGACTCAGCCATGGTGGCGTAGCCCTTCGGCGAGGATCCCCGATGCTATGGAGATACAGCGTTTCGCCGGCCAGGCGACAGGTCCGCGGGACCGGGCAAGGCCGCGCAGTCCCCTGCACCTCGGCCTGTCCGCCGCCGCTACCTGCGGCAATGTGGCCGGTGTCGAAAGTCCCAGCAGTGACGATCTTCCTCAGCTGGATCGGTCCCGGCGAGGTAAGCCAGACGTCGGCTGAGCCTGCCGGGCATAAGCGCGAACGTCGGCGTCGCTGTCGGCGACCGCGGCCCGCAGGGCATCCGCCGCGGCCGGGTACGCGCGCATCGGTGCAAGAGCGATGATGGCGGCCTTCCTGACGTCGGGGTGCGGGTCGGATGCCGCGCTGCCCAGCGGTGCGGGCGGAGGCGATCTCCCGGGCGACCTCGGCCATCATCTGCCCGGACCAGTAGTCGCAGTCCACAAACCGCTCGCTGCGGTTGTTGACCTGATAGCCGCCGAAGGGGTTGGCGACGTACGCGCACGCCGGGCCGTTGTA
>DASQVO010000099.1:0-11274 GCA_035640715.1 Streptosporangiaceae bacterium | reverse complement strand
TACGCGGGGCCGTCGGGCTGACCTTGCTCGGGCTGGCCGTTCACCTGGCGGGAGTCATCACCCGGGGCCTGGCGGCGCACCGGGCCCCCTGGGGGGACATGTATGAGTTCGTCACGGCGCTGAGCTGCGTGACGGTCATGTTCTTCGTGGCGCTGATGTTCCGCTACCGGGTCTGGCGCCTCGGCGTGTTCGTGACGGGCGCCGTGGTGGTCGTGCTGGGCCTCGCGGAGACGGTGATCTACACGCCGGTCGGGCCGCTCGTTCCCGCGCTGAACTCGTACTGGCTCGTGATCCACGTGGCCGCCATGACGGTCGCGACCGGGGTCTTCTTCGTGGCCGCCGTCACGGGTGCCATCTACATCTTCGCCGAGCGGTGGGCCAGGCAGGTGGCGGCGGGCCGTGCTCGCGCGGACCACAGCATCCTGCGGAGGCTGCCGGGGCCGGAGGCACTGGACCGGCTCGCCTACCGCACGGTGGTGTTCGGCTTCCCGGTCTGGACGTTCGGGCTCATCACCGGCGCGATCTGGGCCGATCAGGCGTGGGGCCGCTACTGGGGCTGGGACCCGGTGGAAACGTGGGCCTTCATCACCTGGGTCGTGTACGCCTGCTTCCTGCACGCTCGGGCGACGGCGGGGTGGCGGGGCAGGCGTGCCGCCTACATCCAGATGGTGGGCTTCGCCTGCCTGGTCTTCAACGTGATGGTCGTCCAGGTCTTCGTCACCGGCCTGCACTCCTACGCCGGCCTGAGCTGACGGGTCTATTCAGAAGTGTTATTCAATGCTCGCAGCGTCAGGGCTCGTCGCCGGCCCAGCCGGCCGGATCGTCGTCGGCCTCGGCGCCGTGGATCGCCCGGTCGAGGGAACGCAGGAAGCCAGGGTCGTCGTCGGGGCCCTTGGGCCGTGGCCGGCTGGACGGGCCGCGCGGGCATGACCTCCCGGCTGGATGCCGGAGCAGCGCTGCCTCCGCTTCCAGGCTCCCGGCGACGTCGCGGCCGCCCCAGCCGGGCAGATCGGGCCGGCCGCTGCGGGGGATGGATCTGTCACGGCCTTCTGGCGGGAACGGAGCCGGCGGCCCGCCCGGATCGCCGCCCGGCGGAGCCGCGGCCGAGGTCATCCGGGCGGGGCGACGGACGGCAAGCCACCCGACGGCGCCGATGACGAAAGTCCCCGCGACAATGACGACCCAGGCGGCCTTGGGGAGACCGCGGCACTCGCCGCCGGGGGTGAGCGCCACGTCGACCAGGCAGTAAAGCCAGAAGCCCGAAATGAACAGGGCAAAGAGAGCGCCGAGCAGCAACATGCACGAAGCCTAACCTCGGGTAGTGACGGCCTGTATATGGATTCGGCTTTTATGCGCTGCATGCCTGCCTTCAGGGTCACGGTAGGTCACCGCTGAGTGACTTGCGCAATGATTTGCCGTACGCTGACGGCCGGGTATTAGTAGTGCTGCTTCAGTTGTTACTTCGTCGGTGTTTCTCGCAGCGTCCGGGCGCCGCGGTATTTACAGGCAGGTGCACTAACAGGGAGTGCGAGACATGCCGCTAGGGCTCTTCGAGAGCGTCCGCCGGCTCGCCCATGCGCGCGCGGGCAAGCAGAGGCCGCGCCGCGACCGGGCGGTGGAGACGGCGCGTCACGACCGGGCATGGGAGGCGCGCTCTCACGGCCGGCTGGGCGACCCCTGCGGTCATGCAGTTCCCGGTAGCCCGGAGGCGGCCAGCCGGCACCGGTGGGAAGGCCAGGAGTCCGCCGGAACCGCCGCGGCGGGCCCCGGTGAGAGCGGCGCCGGTGGGGGCAGCCCCGTAGGCGGACCGCCGGGAAGCGCATCTGTCGGCGGCGCACGGGCACGCGTACGGCGAGGCCCCTATGGGACGGCACCGGTGGCGCCGCCCGCCGCCCCGGCTGCCGGGCGTGGAGGCCGGCCCGGCAAGGCCAGGCCGGTGGCCCAGGAGGCGGAGGCCAGGCACCAGTGGTACGAGGCCGGGCACGGCTATCTTCCGACGCCTAAGCAGCCCAGCGCGGGCCAGTGGGCCGGCGCTGGGCTGGGTGCCGCGCGGCCCAGGCTGCCGTTCGCGCATGCGCATGAACCGGGGCGGCCCAGCATTGGTGACGGCCGGAGGAACTGCGGGAGCCTGGAGTCTGTGCTGTGGCGGCAGTGGGACCCGGCGACGATACCGCCTCCTGAGGCGGTCCTGGCGATCGACAGGCTCGCCGAGCTTCCGCTGGAGATCAAGGCCAAGCTCGCCGCGGGCCTGGATGGCATCTACGTCGGACCTGGCGGCGTCCCGCAGCTCGACGATATGTCCGCGCTCCGTGGTATCCCGCTGCGGTCAGGGCGGGCGACCTGGGACGCATGCGCCGGCGCGTACGGGGAACGCAAGATCGTTGTCGGCACGAGGCCGTCGCCAACTCCGGACGTGATGTGCCACGAGGTTGGGCACGCGCTGGATGACCTCGACGCGGCGGCGGGTAAGTGGCAATCAGACTCGGCCGAGTTCCGCATGCTTTACGATCAGTGCCAGCCGCATCTCGCGAGCGACTTCCACCGGCAGCGTGGCGGGCTGGGGCGCAAGGAATTCTTCGCCGACGCTTTTGCGGCGATTGCCTCCCGGCAGAGGCCAGCGCTCGTGGACATGCTCGGCGGTGACACGCGGACGGCGCTGAACGTGATGCTTTACTTCAATAGGCGTTATGGCATCTAGCTAGGTGAGCGGGATGTTCGTCATACGGCTACCGAATGGGAACCTCCGGGTTCCGCAGACAGCCGTCGGTAACGACGGGCGCGTCATAGGCGACGCTTACGTGGAGATCGGGCCGCAGGACGCGGATTACGCCCGGCTGGCTGAGCAGGCACTGAGCGAGGACGAGGCCACACGGCGCCGCGCTCAGTGGCGGGATGGCGACGAGGCGCTCCAGCGGGAGTTCCAGGAATTCGCCAGCCGGAATTCTGATTACCGCTGGGCGGAGCCGGGCGACGGTGCCGGCCGGCTCTGATGCCGGGAGGGGTTGAGGGAAGCTGGGCCGGGGGCAAGCAGGCCGGATGCGGCTGGAGCCGACCTTGCGGCCGGCACGGGGCGCGGGACAGTCGCCGTGCCGGCCGGCTGGCCGTCATATCATCGGATGGCCCTCGGATGAGGGCTCTCCATCGCCATGGAGCAGGGCGCGTACTTCCGATTCCCTGAAGCGGCGGTGCCCGCCGGGGGTGCGGATGCTCGTGATCCGGCCCGATGCGGCCCAGCGTGTGACGGTCTTCGGGTCAACCCGGAAGAGCGCCGCCACCTCCCCAGGTGTGAGCAGCCGCTCGTTGTTGCCCTCCAAGTTCGTCCCCTCCCAGTAATTGTCCCGCGAACCCATGAACATGGGCCTGACCCAAGTTTGACGACAAACGAGTGCTTTCTGCCTAGATTTCGCAAAAATAAGGACACGCCGATCGCCGCGCCTGGCGCTGCCTTACTGTGACGGCATGGGCGAACTCGTATCCGTTGAAGAGATCAGGGATGCGGCGGCGCGCCTGGCCGGTGTGGCCGTGCGCCCGCCGCTCGTGCCTTTTCCCAGGCTGTCCCCGGCGGTGCTGGTGAAGCCCGAGTCACTGCAGCCGGTGGGCTCTTTCAAACTGCGCGGCGCGTACGCGGCGATCAGCGCGCTGCTGGCCCGGGACGGGCAGCGTGGGGTGGTCGCCCATTCCAGCGGAAATCACGGCTACGCCGTCGCCTATGCCGCCGCGCTGCTGGGCGTGCATGCCGTGGTGGTGGTCCCGGAGACGGCGCCGAAGACGAAGACGGACGCAATCGCCTCCTGCGGTGCGGAACTGGTGGCCGTGCCGCCGACCATGGCGGCACGTCAGGCCGCCGCTGATGAATTGGCCGCCCGTCACGGCTACGCGCTCATCCCGCCGTTCGACGATCGTCGCGTGATCGCGGGACAGGGCACCATCGGCCTGGAAATCATGGCTGACCGCCCGGATGCGGACCTCGTCGTCGTCCCGGTCAGCGGCGGGGGCCTGATCGCGGGCATCGCAGCCGCGGTCCGGGCTATCAGCCCGCATACCAAGGTGGTCGGCGTCGAGCCCGAGTTCGCCGCGGATGCCCGCGACTCGCTCCGCAAGGGCGAGCGTGTCGCCTGGCCGGCTGCCTCGGTCCAGCGGACGATCGCTGACGCGCTCCGGGTGGAACGGGTCGGCGCCTTGCCGTTCGCGCATATGCAGCGGGACGTGGCCGCGATCGTGACGGTAACCGACGAGGAGATGCTCGCGGCGGTCCGCCGCCTGGCGCTGGAGGCGCACCTGGTCGCTGAGCCGGGGGGTGCCGCGGCAGTGGCGGCCTGCCTGTTCCGCGCCGATGAGCTCCCAGCCGCGCGCACGCGGGTCGCGGTGCTGTCCGGCGGCAACATCGATCCCGCCCTGCTCGCCCGCGTCGTTGGCGATGGATGGCGGGATGGGCAGGGCGGCGCTGAGCCGGTCCGCCCGGCCACTAATCTGTGAATGTTATGCGTGCTGCATTGTCCTACACGACCGCGCGGCTGGTGTTGTTCCTGGTAGCGCTCGTGCTGCTCTACTTCGCCGGCGCCCGCGGGCTGCTTCTCGCCGCCCTGGCGCTCCTGGTCAGCGGGATAGTCAGCTTCGTCCTGCTGTCCAGGCAGCGGGATGCCATGTCCGGGGTGCTGACATCCAGGCTGCGCGGTATGCGTAACCGGACCAGCGAACTGAAAGCCCGGCTCGACGAAGGCACCCGGGCCGAAGACGACGACTGAGCTGTGCTGGCCCGGGGGGCGACCCCCCGGAACCCCCGTCAGCTTTCCCGGGCTGGGGTCCGACACACCGGCCGCTCGCCGGGCCTGAAGGCCCGGACTCGCTGGGCCGGTACGATCGTCTGTCCGTATCCTGTGCGGGGCTCGCCGATACACCGGCCGCTCGCCGGGCCTGAAGGCCCGGACTCGATAGCCGGTAACGCCTGTCCGTAACCTGCCTCTGCAGCGTCACAACGGCCGTACGGCCGGCCATAGTGGCGTTGCGGGGGCCGTCGGCCGGCCGGCCGACGGGCTCTCGTCCTCCGCGGCAGGCAGCCACCCGCCGGCCGTGAGCATGCTGACCACGGCCCCGACGGCGTCCTGACGGCTCATCGCAGAGGTATCGAGGACCAGATCGGCGTCACGCGGTTCCTCATAGGGGTCGGAGATTCCGGTGAAGTTGCTGATCAGTCCCGCGCGGGCTTTCGCGTACAGGCCCTTGCGGTCCCGGGCCTCGCAGACCTCCAGCGGCGTGGCGACGTGCACGAGCAGGAAATCGCCGGCTTTTGTGGCCATCTCGCGGACGGCGGCGCGGGCCGAGGCGTACGGCGCGATCGGCGCGCAGATCGCGATGCCGCCATGGCGTGCGATCTCGGCGGCGACGTAGCCGATGCGCACGACGTTGAGGTCGCGGTCGGCCCGCGAGAACGTCAGGCCAGCGGACAGCAGCCGCCGGACATGATCGCCGTCGAGCAACGAGACCGTGCGGTCGCCGCGCTCGGCCAGCGTGTCACGGAGATCTCGCGCGACGGTGGACTTGCCCGAGCCGGACAGCCCGGTGAAGAAGACGACCAGGCCCCGCTGGCGGCGCGGCGGCCGGGCAAGGCGGAGCTCACGCGCGACGCCCTCCGGCGTGAACCAGGCGGGCAGCGGGTCACCGCGGTCAAGCAGGTCACCCAGCTCATCCGCGGTCAGCTCATTCCGCTCGGCTCCCGGCTCTATCAGCGAGAGCGGCCGCCACACCTCTGATCTCGGGTCATAGGCCCATTCGCCGGCGGAGATGATCGGTATCGGCACGCCGGGAACCGTCACCGAACCGTTCCGCATGCCGTTGCCGTTCTGCCCGGCGGGCCAGATGACGGGCGCGCCGGCCGCGTCGACAAGCAGGTGCGTCGCACCATAGGCGGCGGCGACGATAGCGCGGGCGCGCAGCTCGACGCTGGCGCCGCCGTCCCGCGGGGCCAGCGGAACCGGTACCACCAGCGTGCTGGCCGGCAGGTACTGGCGCGCAGCCAGCACGGCGCGGACAAGCGCCTCCTGCCGCACCACGACCTCGGCCGGGCCGGCCACCAGCGGCAGCAGCAGCAGCCTGGCCTTCATCTGGTCGGCAAGGTGGCGGAGCTGGCCGATCTGGCGTCGGTGCAGGGGGCCGCGGGTCGCGCACGCGAGCACGGGGCCGCCGGCAAGCTCGGCCCGCAGCTCCGCCGGGCACCGGCGCAGCCGGCGGAACGGCCCGTGCTCCGGCTCCCGGAGTGCCGTCACCGGGCCGGCCAGGCGCAAGCCGGCCGGAGCACCGCCGCCGTGGCCGGGAACGGGCTGGCGCTCGGCGATCTCCAGCACCGCCAGCGGTGTGCCCTCCTGATCTTGCAGGACGAGGTGACCGGCGCCAGGCGGGACGGCATCTGCCGGCACCTCCAGGGTGACAGGGACCGGCCACGGCGTCCCGTCCGCGAGGGTGCCGTGCTCGGCGACCGCGGCCAGGTCTGCTGTCCCCATGAAGCCGGACAGTGGCTCAAACGCCCCGGACGTCAGCAGCTCGAGCTCTGCGAGCTGTGCCTCGCCGGGTGTCCACGCGGGCCAGCCCGACAATTCACGGGGAAGGCCTGCCATCGGCTCCGCGCTCAAGTCCGCCTCACCCCTACCAGGTCAATATCTGCGTGCGGCCTGCGGCGTCTCCTGCCGTCCAGCCATGCTTGTCCTGCCGTATAACCAACCATACGGAGACGCAGAACATATCCGCGGCCGTAACGTGAGTCTCCGTGCCGCGGACATGCGCAGACGAGGCGCGCGAACCGGTCGCCCGCAGCCCTGCGCCCGCATCCCGCGGCGGCCTCGTCTCCGGTGACTGGGGACATGAAACGAAGCGTATACATACGAATACTTACTGTGGTGAGACGTTGCGCTGATTTCCTGTGTGGATTTTCTGCGTGGATTTCCTGCGCGCCGGACCTGCCAGCCTGCGGCCAGACCGGGGCGGCGCGGGACGTAAGCTTTAAGTGTCGTGACGCAGCAGGGATCCCCCGCCTCTCCCGAGTGCGGGAGTTTTGCGTATGCCCGGGCCCGCCCCGGGAGACCGAGCCGCCATCGCCGTTTCGCGGACGCCGCCGCTCACCCCGCGCGGCGCCGGGCCGCCACACACCGAGCCGTCCGTCCAGTGCCGGACGGCCCGGGGCCGGACAGCCCCGGGCCGCGCAGCACAGCGCCATTAGGAACCACGGCGCCATCACAAACCACGATGCCACTACAACCACGGCGCCGTCACAAGCCCCGCTGTCATCAACCACAGTGCCGTTTACAACAACCCACAGCGCCGTTACTACAGGGACACCATGAGCCTTGCCGGACTCCTCAGCATCGTCGCGGACGATCCGCGGCTGGCCAGCGCCTTTGAGACAGGGGCCGCCCAGGCCGGGACTGCCCTTGCAGGGGCTGCTCCTGACCAGGAGGCCTCCCTCGGCGCGACCGGCCTGGCGGGTGCCGACCTGATCGCGCCGCCCGCGCTGCGGCCTGTGCTCACCGCGGCCATCGCGACGCGCTTGGGGCGATTCGTCCTTGCTGTCACCGCGACGGCCCGCGAGGCCGAAGACCTGACAGCCGCCCTCGGCTCGTTCCTGCCCGCCGACAGCGTTGCCTGCTTCCCCGGCTGGGAGACGCTGCCCCACGAGCGCCTCTCGCCCCGCTCCGATACCATCGGTCAGCGGCTTGCGGTGCTGCGCCGCCTGGCGCACCCGGACGAGGCCGATGAGGCCGCCGGGCCGCTGGCGGTCGTCGTCACCCCGGTCAGGTGCCTGCTGCAGCCGATCGTCGGCGGCCTCGGGGACCTGGAGCCGGTCCGGCTGCGGGCAGGTGACACCTGTGACCCGGATGAGCTGCTCACCAGGCTCATCGATATCGGCTACGGGCGTGAGGACCTCGTCGCCAGGCGCGGCGACATCGCCGTCCGCGGCGGCATCATCGACGTGTTCTCGCCCACCGACGAGCATCCGGTGCGGATCGAGTTCTTCGGTGACACGGTCGAGGAAATCCGTTATTTCAAGGTCGCCGACCAGCGCAGCCTCGGTGAAGCGCCGCACGGCCTGTGGGCGCCGCCCTGCCGCGAGCTGATTCTCACCCCTGCGGTGCGGGACCGGGCCAAGGAACTGGCCGCGGAATATCCCGGCCTGTCCGACGTGCTCGGCAAGCTGGCGGACGGGATAGCAGTCGAGGGCATGGAGGCGTTCGCGCCGGTTCTGGCCGAACGGATGGACCTGCTGACCGACTATGTTCCGGCCGGCGGCATCCTGGTCGCCTGTGACCCGGAGCGCATCCGCACCAGGGCCGCCGAGCTGGTCAGCACCAGCAAGGAGTTCCTCGAGGCTTCCTGGGTAAACGCCGCGGCGGGCGGGGAGGCGCCGATCGACCTGGCGGGCGCGGCCTTCCGGCCCATCTCCGAGATCCGGGCGGCGGTGCGGGCACGCAGGCTGCCGTGGTGGACGATCGAGCCGTTCGGCGGCGCCTATCCCGGAGCGGGGCAGGAGGCCGGCCCGGACGCCAGCCCGGGCGAATACGGGATTCCCGGCGGGTACGGGCCTGGTGAGTTCACCGTGGCGGACGACGCGCTTCCTGGCGGTGACGCGACGCGCCGGCCGTTCGGCATCGATGCAACGCCGGCACGGACCTACCGGGGCGCTACGGCCAGCATGATCACCGACGTCCGGGGCTGGCTGTCCGACGGCTGGCGGGTCGTCCTGGTCACCGAAGGGCACGGGCCCGCGCAGCGGCTGACCGAACTGCTGCGGAGCGAGGGCCTGGGCGCGCGCATGGCGGACGTCGAGTCGCCGCCCGAGCCGGGCGTGCCGTATGTGGCCACGGGCCTCCTGGATCACGGGTTCACCTGGCCGTCGGTCAGGCTCGCCGTGCTCACCGAGAGCGACCTCGCCGGGCAGCCGGGCGGCCGGTCCAGCACCAAGGACATGCGCCGCATGCCGAGCAGGCGCCGCGGCGGCGTCGACCCGCTGCGGCTGACGCCCGGTGACTACGTGGTCCATGAGCAGCACGGCGTCGGCCGGTACGTGGAGATGACCAGCCGGACCGCGGCCGGCGCGACCCGGGAGTACCTGGTCATCGAGTACGCGCCGAGCAAGCGCGGGCAGCCGCCGGACCGGCTGTACGTGCCCACCGACCAGCTCGATGAGGTCACCAGGTACTCGGGCGGCGAGGCCCCGAGCCTGCACAGGCTCGGCGGAGCGGACTGGGCGAAAGCCAAGGGCCGCGCGCGGAAGGCGGTCCGGCAGATCGCCGCCGAGCTGATCCGGCTCTACTCGGCGCGGACCGCCTCGCCGGGCCACGCGTTCGGCCCCGACACGCCCTGGCAGCGCGAGCTCGAAGACGCGTTCCCCTACGTCGAGACGGCCGACCAGCTCGCGGCCATCGAGGAAGTCAAGGGCGACATGGAGCGCCCGGTGCCGATGGACAGGCTGATCTGCGGCGACGTCGGCTACGGGAAGACCGAGATCGCGGTGCGCGCCGCGTTCAAGGCCGTGCAGGACGGCAAGCAGGTCGCCGTGCTCGTGCCGACCACCTTGCTGGTACAGCAGCACTATTCGACGTTCGGCGAGCGCTACGCCCCGTTCCCCGTGCAGGTCAGGGCGCTGTCCAGGTTCCAGGGCAGCGCGGAGACCGCTGAGACCCTGCGGGGGCTTGCCGAGGGCAAGGTCGACGTGGTCATCGGCACTCACAAGCTGCTGTCGCCGGAGACCCGCTTCTCCCAGCTCGGCCTGGTGATCATCGACGAGGAGCAGCGGTTCGGCGTGGAGCACAAGGAGTACCTGAAGCGGCTGCGCACCGAGGTCGATGTGCTGAGCATGTCGGCGACGCCGATCCCGCGCACCCTGGAGATGGGGGTCGCGGGGATCCGCCAGATGTCCACGATCCTCACCCCGCCGGAGGAACGCCACCCGGTGCTGACGTTCGTCGGTCCCTACGACGAGAAGCAGATCGCCGCCGCCGTGCGGCGGGAACTGCTCCGCGACGGGCAGGTCTTCTTCGTGCACAACCGGGTCGCCTCGATCGGCAAGGTCGCGGCGAGGATCGCCGAGCTGGTACCCGAGGCCAGGGTGGCCGTCGCGCACGGCCAGATGAACGAGCACACGCTCGAGCAGATAATGGTCGACTTCTGGGAGCGGAAGTACGACGTGCTGGTGGCGACGACGATCGTCGAGTCCGGCCTCGACATCCCCAACGCCAACACCCTCATCGTGGACCGAGCCGACACCTACGGCCTGTCCCAGCTGCACCAGCTGCGCGGCCGGGTCGGGCGCGGCCGGGAACGCGCCTACGCCTACTTCCTCTACCCGCCCGAGCGCACGCTGACCGAGACCGCGCATGAGCGGCTCGCCACCGTGGCGCAGCACACGGAGATGGGCGCGGGCATGTACGTCGCGCTGAAGGACCTGGAGATCCGCGGCGCGGGGAACCTGCTCGGCGGCGAGCAGTCCGGGCACATCGCCGGCGTCGGGTTCGACCTGTACGTCCGCATGATCGGCGAGGCGGTGAGCGAGCTCAAGGGCGACGGCCCGGCAGACCGGCCGGAAGTGCGCGTCGAGCTGCCCGTGAACGCGCACATCCCGCACGACTACCTGCCCGGTGAGCGGCTCAGGCTCGAGGCGTACACGCAGATCGCCTCGATCGACTCCGACGCTGACGTGGCGGCGGTCCGCGAGGAGCTCACCGACCGGTACGGCCAGCCGCCGGAGCCCGTCCTCAACCTGCTGGAGGTGGCCCGGCTGCGCGCCAGGGCCCGGAGGGCGGGACTGACCGACATCACGCTGCAGGGCAACCACGTCCGGTTCGCGCCGGTGGAGCTGCCTGAGTCCCGGCAGGTCCGGGTGCAGCGGCTGTACCCGAGGACGGTGCTCAAGCCGGCGGTGCGTACCATGCTGGTGCCGGTGCCGAAGGCTGCGCCCGGATCACCGGCGCCCGCGGCCGCGCCGGGGGCGTCACAGAGCCGGACCGCAGCCGGTGCGCCGCGAGCCGCCATCGGCGGCCAGCCACTGCGTGACAGGGAGATGCTTGCCTGGTGCGCCGGGCTCATCGACGCTGTGTTCGGTGAGCCGGCTCAGGCAAGCGATGTGAATAAGGCATGAGAAGGGATCTCGCTGTGCTTCGCACACCGATCAGGGCCGCTACCGCGGCCAAGGCCGCCGTAGCCGCCGCTGCCATCGGCGGGGTGATCGCCGGCTGCGCCCCGGTGCAGATGGGTGCCGCGGCGATCGTGGGCAACCAGCGGATCTCC
>DASQVO010000098.1:0-6895 GCA_035640715.1 Streptosporangiaceae bacterium | reverse complement strand
ATGGGCGAGACCCCGAGATGGCGGCGGAAGCTTTCGTGGAGGGTGCGGACGCTGACGGACGCCGCCGCCGCGAGCATGGAGTTAGTGACCGGCCGCCCCGCTTCCGCTTCCATGAGCTCGATAGCGGTGCGGACAACGGCCTGGCCGCCCGGCCTGCCCTGCCGGTCCAGCAGCGGGCGATAGGGATGATCGGTCGTCAGTAGCAAGCCTTGGACCAGGCTTTCGCAGTAAGGCAACGCAACCAGCGGGTCCAGGAGCACGCTGTCGTGGCTGAGCTGGCCGCTGAGCGCCAGCACCATGCGCAGCCAGCTCCGGGCCTGCCGGTTGGCCTGCTCGATAACCGGCGCGAACTCAATCTGAGCGGGTAGCCGATCCCCGATCTGGGATTCCAGCACGCGGTTCACGTAGGAAAGATCGAACCTGGCGTTAACCGTCCGCACTCCCGCGCCCAGCTGGGTCGAGACCTCTCCGTGTGCTCGGTAGAGAATGGCCGTTCCCGGCGTCGCGACGATATCCCCGCCCAGGTAATGAGTCGCGACATGGCCGTTGAGCGGCAGCAGCAAGTGGTAGCCAGTCCGCACGCTCACCTGAACAACCCGCACGTCAGCCGTATGAGTGACGTCGCTGAGCACGACCGGCCCGTACCGGGCACAGCGCATCTTCGCCAGCGCCGCGCCACCGCTCAGCGCGGTGATGTCAAAGGAATCGAAGGATCCTTCCATGTGCCGTTTCTCATCGTCCAGCGACAGCCCCTGATCCCAGGAGCGGAACACGACACCACTTAGCACGGCAGTACCAACCGTACCCGCCTCTGGCTTATTCCGGCAGGCCAGGACGGTGGCGGGGCGCCTGGCCAGTCACCGCGGCACCTTATCCAGATCGCGCGGATTCCCGGGTTCCCGGCTGTCACCCGTGAGGTGCCCAGGTATCTGTAGGGGCAACAGGCCTGCGGGCTCAGAGAAAGGCTAGAGATGACTGAAGAGCCGCTTGCTGACGCGCGTGACATGTTCGCAGTGCACACGATGTTCCGCCGCGAGTTCGGGTTGCTGCCCGACCTTGTCCGCGGTGTGATGGCAGGGGACGCGGAGCGTGCCGTCGTGGTCGGCGATCATGTCGCGCTGATGAGCAGGATGCTGCACATCCACCACTCGGGCGAGGACAAGCACATCTGGCCCCTGCTGCGCGAACGCGGCGCGAGGGAGATCACGCAGATCGTGGACGTCATGGAGGAGCAGCACGAGCGTATTCACGAGGCGTACCTGCGGCTTGGTGAGGCACTGGCGGCCTGGCGCGAGCACGCACCGGCCGACGGCGGCGGTGCGCTGGCCGGGGCCATCGAGCAGCTTATCCCGCAACTGGAAGCGCACCTGTCCCTTGAGGAGGACCGGGTCGTTCCGCTTATCGAGCGGTACGTTACCGCGGCCGAATACGCGCGCCTGGCCGGGGAAGGCGCTGAGGACACGCCTCCCGAGCTCCTTCCGGTCTGTCTCGGCATGGTCATGTACGACGCCGAACCCGCGGTCACCGAGATGATCATCGCGGAACTGCCCGCGGAGGTCCGGCCGGCTTTCCCGCGGGCGGCGAACGAGGCGTATGCCGCCTACGCACAGCGGTTGCACGGCCCTGTCCCCGTGCCAAAACTCGCCGATAGCCGCTGACCAGCAATTTTTCGGCCGCTAATTGCCCTGCGGTATTCGCTGATAAAGCCGCCGAGAACCTGTCAATCTGAGAGGAAGAGTGAAGTGAGCCTGCAACTGCCTGCTGTCGACCCGGGTGACCCGCGGTACGTCACGCGCGGCGCCCGCTACGTCCCCGCCCTTGAAGGGCCCACCATCTGGGCGGCCGGCGACGTGTACACGGTCAAGGCGACCGCGGCGCAGACCGGCGGGCTGCTGGGCTTCCTCGAGGCGTCGGTGCCGCCCGGCGGGGGCCCGGAGCCGCACGCGCACAACGACCAGGCCGAGACGTTCTACCTGCTGTCGGGGGAACTGGAGTTCCTGGACGGCGACCGGACCTTCACCGCGGCGGCCGGCGACTTCGTGCACGTGCCCGCGGGCATCCGGCACCGGTTCAAGAACAAGACCGCGCACGCCACGCGGATGATCTTCCTGTTCACTCCCGGCGGCCCGGAGGAGGCGTTCGTGCAGTACTGCGACCCGGCGCGGCCGGGCGAGCAGCCGCCCCCGCTCGGCCCGGACCAACTGGAGCGCTACCTGGAGATGGCCCGCCGGATCAACACCGACAACCTCCCCGACCTCCCCTAGCGAGGTCACATGACCAGCGTTCCGCCCATCTGCCACCGCGTGCCATGAGTCTCCATGACCAACCCCGGGCGGGCGGAATCACCAGCGTCGGCAGCGCTCCCGCGAGGCGGTGATGCCTAACGCACGAGCTGGCGTGGCAGGGTAAAGACGAAGCCGAAGGCGATGACGGCGAAGACCGCGCTGGCGGCGAGGGCCGCGAAGGCGCGAGCGCAGCGGGTGGCTACGGTGCAGTTCGTCGGACCTGAACGTGATGACGATCGCAACGCGCCGCGCAGCGATCGCTGGTAACGGACGAGGAACGCGAGCAGGTCACGGCTCGACCGGTCAGCCCAGTGGGCATCCTCGATCACGACGACGAGCGGCTGCTTAAATCTCGTTCGACGAGAATTGAGAGGCCCTAAGCCCTCTGCAAGGAGGACTCTGTGCACGGAGCCTATGACGTTTTCCACACATTAGCGGCCAGGAAGCAGTCAGCACGTGGAATTATGCCTACCGCTTAATCAGCGAGAATGAGGAATACAAAAATGACGACGAACGACGCAGGCGACTTCTTCGCCGCGGTTCCCGCCGCCGACGTTGACCCGGAAAGGGCGAAATACGTCGAGCAAGCGCTGACCGAAATACTCTTCAGCAGCGAAGGCACTCACCCGCTCAAGGAGACGCTCGACCGCTACTTCACTCCGGACTACGAGCAGGACAGCGACGGAGAAATCTATGACCGGGAAAGATTCGCCGTACACGTCAAAGAGGACTTCCGCGAACCGACGGAGCGGGCGACGATCACCGTGCATGAGATCGTCCAGGAGGGCAACCGGACAGCACAGCGGCACCGGCTCGATATCACCACACGGGACGGTGCCACCATCCGGATGGAAGTCCACATGTTCGCCGAGTACGCGAGCGACGGACGGCTGCGCCGAGTCCACGAGATGACCAGGAAGACCGTCACCGGTACCGCCCGCTGACGTGTCTTGCCACGGTACACGGCAAGCAGGTCGCCCGGCTTCCTTGTCGGGGAGGCCTAGGAGAGCCAAGCTAGGCCAAGGACCAGCGTGACGCGGGGAAGAGTCGGATCACGTCGAGAATGCGAACAGCAGCCTGCGACGGCGGGCGCGCAGCGGCGGTCATCGGTCAGCCCTTCCCGGGTTGTGTCCGGAGCGGAGCAGGTCGTCGATGCTCGCGGCGAGCAGCCGATGCAGGTGAGCGCGGTCGATCGGGAGTTTGCCGATCGCGTGCAACGCGGCCAGGCCGTGGGCGGTCGCCCAGAGCCGGACAATGCGGTCGTCGTTGGGATCGGTGATCCCGAGCAGCCCGGCGACCACGGCACCGACCGCGTTGCCCTCGGTGATGGTGTCCGCGGCGGGTACGTGCACTCCGCCCAGGCCGTACATCACCTGGTAGAGATCGGGCTCGTCCAGCGCGAAATCCAGGTAGGCCGACCCGGCATCGTGCAGCGACGGACCGGCCGCGCGCATCGCCTCAGCGACACGGACGAAGCCGTCTCGGACCCAGGCGAGCAGGATGTCGTTGCGGCCACCGAAGTACCGGTAGGCGTAATTGGTGGAGTACCCGATCCGTTCGGCCAACCGCCGCATGCTGACCGCGTCCCAGCCCTCGGTACGGGCCAGTTCGCGGGCGGCCTCCAGGATCGCAGCCCGCGCCTGGGCCCGTTCCCGTTCCCGGCGCTGCTGGGAACGGGAACGCACAGGCTCTCGTGGTGAGACCGGCATCACCGGGGACCCTCCCCGCCGGGCAGCCGCATCGGGGGAACCAGGCCGAGTTCCGTGAACACCTCCAGCGTGTTGAGCTCGTCCCAGTGCTCCACAGCCATGCCGTCGCGCACCCGCCAGATGTCCAGCGACCGCATCTCCACCTGCCGGCCCGTGGGCTCCTCACCCATCAGCGATCCCAGATGGGTGGCCCGGTAGGTGAACCGGCCGGCGACACGATCACCGGAGACCACAACGTCCTCCAGGGTCACCCGGGTGTCGGGGAAAGCGGCGAACCAGCGGGCCCAGAAGGCTCGGTTGGCCTCCCGCCCGTTCTCAACGTAGGGGTTGTGGTTGACGTAGTCCTCGGCCACGAAGCCGTCCACGGCGTCGGGGTCGTGGCCGTTCATCAGGTCCGCGAAAGCATGGGCGACGGTCTGCATCAGATCCTCCGATCAACTTGGTTACAGAATACACAAAGTGTACGCTGTAACCAATTTTGAGAGTGTGATCCATCAGACATGGTCCAGTCCGCGCCGCGGCCGATCCTCCAGGTAACGGCAACCGAGCAAGACCGTTCGACCGGCGGCGTCTTATTTTTCTGCGGACGGCGTCGGTGACGGCGATCCGCAGCGCCTGGTACAGGGCCAGCAGCGCCCCTTGAGCAGTTCGACGCCGGGTACAGGCTGCTGATCGCCGATCAGTAGCCGCATACAGCAGCGACCGCCGAACCCACGGGCACCAGCGAGGAACCAGACGAGCAACCCGAGCTATCCCCTTCGCGCAGATCACCCCGTTCGGCGTGCCGGGATGACGTCTCGCCAAGGGGGAATTGCCGACCATAACGGCAGATCGGGCGCGGCCGTAGCGTCTTCAGCAGTCGCATCCCGTGACCAGCCTGACCGCCCCCGGGCAGTTCGTGATGGCCGCCAGTGGCAGATTCCGATGACGGCCAGCACGGGCCCCCGCAGAAGCCCCGGGCGCCGTCTTCCTCAGACCACCAGTCAAGTGCATCCACGGCATGGAGAAAGAGGTCCTGCAGCGGATCCGGGAGGCGACACGGCAATGAGCCGTGGGAACACATTGGGAACAGCCAGCCGCAACGAGCCGGGTACGGCCGGACCCAGCCGGACACAAGACAAACCGCCTCTGACCGCGTTCATGCTGGCCAGAGGCGGTTTCCGCAGGTGGTGGCAGGTGATGGATTCGAACCATCGAAGGCTGAGCCGACGGTTTTACAGATATCTGCTGATCATGTCCTGACCTGCTGTTACGTCCGGCGCTCCTAGATTTCTCCGGCTATTCTCCGGGCGGTACGCTGCGGACTCCAAGCTTTGCCGGTCTTCGTTACCGGCCTGGTCAGCATCACATCCAGCGCTGCCCGCAAACAGGCTGGCCTGCCTGGCTTCCGAATGCCATTGCCAGCAACCAGAATCAGCCAATCTGCAGCACCCGGACGCTCAACCAGAATCCGCCTGCCGGGCGCCCGCATATACCTGGGACCGTGATGGCTATGCGGATCCTCCGGCGCGACAGGCCCGGCGGCCTGCTCCGCGAATACACCCAGGTCGCCTGGGGGTGACACATTTGTCGGCACCCACAGGATCAGCACGGCCGGGCTGGCGCTCGCGTGGCTGCTGGCGCACCCGGCGGTGACCGCGCCGATCGTCTCACCCAGCACCGGCGCGCAATGGCAGGCAGTCCGGGAAGCCATCGACGTCGAAATCGACGACGAGGTCCTCGATAGGGTCTCCGAGATCTTCAGCTGAGCAGTCACATCCTGGCGGTGCGTCGCCCAGTTGCGCGGACGCTCAGTAGCCAGGGATGTTCGCGGTGGCCCAGTCGGCCAGCTCGCGCGCGCTCACGGCGACAGCGTCGCGCCATGACTTCACCGCGTGCTCGTCGGCTTCGTCAGTGACGTGCTTGACCAAGCTGATCGGCACCCGGGCGCTCGCCGCCGCGGCGGCGAGCGCGTAGCCCTCCATGTCGACTAGGTCCGCGCGTTCGGCGAGCGCATCGCGTGCGCTGGCGTCGGCGATGAACGCGTCCCCGCTCGCCAGCACCACACTGTCGCTGCTGTCGGCGAGCGTGATGGGAGTTCCGTAGGCGGCGCTGGTCAATTTCAGCAGCAGGTCGGTGTCCAGGTCGTGCTGGATGACGGTGCGCACGATATGCATGCCGCCCAGGCCGGGGCGCAGCGCGCCCGCCGTGCCGAGGTTGACGATCCGGGAAGGCACTGGGCCTCGCCCGAGAGTCATGGCCAGCGCCGCCGCTGCGTTTACCTTGCCCATGCCCGTCAGCAGCACCGGCAGGGTCGTGTCCAGGAACTGTGCCTCCTCGGGCACGGCTAGCACGAGCAGTGGCCGTCCGGAGACAACCTCACCGCGAAGTTCCATGGCCGCCTTCCTGGCAATCGTCGCATACCAGCGCATTAGGGTACCAACCTCGTCACCAGTCACGTCACAGACGCCGACGGGCGCAAGGCCGTGTCTTATGGATCTTGATCAAGAGGTGCGCTCGGCCAAGCGGGCAAACAGATCATCGAAGTGGCCGCAGAACCGGTCGATCGCCTCCGCCGTCGGCGCGGTCGGCTTGCGCGAGGTAGCCATCGGGCACCTCCCGGAGAACTGCCTAGATGATCTATTCCAAGGGGTCAGTAATCGTAGGCGATCAGTGAGCGTAGGACGGTTTGTCCGGTGGCGTCGTTGTGCCAGATCGCGGCGGTCAGCGCGAGGATGCGTTGCATGACGCGGGCTATGACACCTCCGGGTGTGCGCCCTCGGTGCCGTTCGAGGTCAAGCTGCCCCTTGAAGGTCTCGTTGATCGATTCGATGACCTGTCGCAGCGGCTTGAACAGGGCTGCGCCAGGCCGTTCCCGTTCACCTTTACGGGCAGGCCGCAGCAACTGGACTCCATGCTCGG
>DASQVO010000097.1:0-12037 GCA_035640715.1 Streptosporangiaceae bacterium | reverse complement strand
AGAGGCGCAGGTCAATCCCTGCCGAGAAGGACGGCCCGGCGCCGCGGACGATGACCACGCGGACATGCGGCGGAAGCGATCCGCCGATTGCCGCGAGCCCCTGCCACATTGCCGGAGTCATCGCGTTATGCCGCTCCGGCCTGCAGAGGGTGATCGTGGCAACCGTGTCTTTGACGCCGAGCTTCACCCCCGCGCCTGCGGGCGCGGCAGGACTGCCGGTCATGCTCGTCCTCCTGCCGTGCGGCCGGTCCCCTTGCGGGACCTGATGCGGCCGGTCCCCGAGGGAACCTATGCGGCAACGCGTACCCGGCCGCCGCTGGAGGGCGCGCGTACCCGGCCTGCCTCCGCAGCCTACGGCAATACCGGCATGCCCGAACGGCAATACCGGCATGCCTGAACGCCGCGGCCTACGCCATTAGGCCGGATGGCCAGGCGCCTGCCGCGGTGCGGCTCTCCCCGTCCGGCTGCCTGAGCCGGGGTCAGCGCTTTGCCGCTGCCCTGCCGCGCGTCGCCCCGCCACGGCCGCGCAGCTTCACCCCTGTCTCACTCAGCATCCGGTGGACAAAGCCGTACGACCGCCCGGTCGAGGCGGCCAGCGAGCGGATGCTCTCACCCGCGTCGTACCTGCTCTTAAGGTCAGCCGCCAGCTTGCTGCGGTCCGCACCCGTCACCCGGGTGCCCTTCTTGAGGGTCTCGGCCACATTTACCTCCCGTTAGGTAGATTCACCCCTGTGTAACACCGCCCCTCGCCATGATCAGGCACCGCCGCCGGAATAGCCACCTGCATTGAGGTAAACGATCATTATTTTCGCCAGCGGCGCCCTAAGCGACAAGCTCAGGCAAGGGACACAAGATCCTCGAAATCTTCGTTCCAGGCGTCCTCTACCCCGTCGGGCAGCAAAATGACTCGCTGAGGCGAAAGCGCTTCAACTGCTTCTTCATCGTGGGTCACAAGCACGATCGCGCCGCTGTAGGCGCGCAGCGCGCCCAGGATCTCCGCCCGGCTCGCCGGGTCCAGGTTGTTGGTGGGCTCGTCCAGCAGCAGCACGTTGGCGCCGGATACCACCAGCAGGGCCAGCGCCAGCCTGGTCTTCTCCCCGCCCGACAGCACCCCGGCCGGCTTTGCCACGTCGTCTCCGGAGAACAGGAACGACCCGAGGATGGTGCGCTGCTGCGACTCCGTAAGCCCCGGCGCGGCGGAACGCATGTTCTCCATGACGGTGCGCTCCACGTCCAGCGTCTCGTGCTCCTGCGCGTAGTACCCGAGACGGAGGCCGTGCCCCGGCGAGACCGTCCCGGCGTCCGGCGCCTCGATGCCGGCGAGCAGCCTGAGCAGGGTCGTCTTGCCCGCGCCGTTGAGGCCGAGGATCACCACCCGGCTGCCCTTGTCCACCGCGATGTCGACCCCGGCGAATACCTCAAGACTCCCGTACGACTTCGCCAGGCCGCTGGCCGACAGCGGCGTCCTGCCGCATGGCGCGGGGACCGGAAAGCGCAGCCTGGCCACCCGATCGGTGGCCCGCTCCTCGGCCAGGCCCGTGAGAAGGCGCTCGGCGCGGCGCTGCATCCCCTGGGCGGCCTTTGCCTTCGTCGCCTTGGCCCGCATCCGGTCCGCCTGGGCGCTCAGGGCGGCGGCCTGCCGCTCGGCGTTCGCCCGCTCGCGCTTGCGCCGTCTCTCGTCGGTCTCCCGCTGCTCCAGGTAGGCCCGCCAGCCAAGGCTGTAGCAGTCGAGAACCGACCGCTGGGCATCCAGGTAGAACACCTTGTTCACGACCGCTTCGAGCAGTGTGACGTCATGGCTGATCAGCACCAGCCCGCCCCGGTAGCCGCGCAGATGGTCGCGGAGCCACGCTATTGAGTCAGCGTCCAGGTGGTTGGTCGGCTCGTCGAGCAGCAGCGTCTGCGAGTCGCCGAAGAGGATCCGGGCAAGCTCCACCCTGCGCCGCTGCCCCCCCGACAGGGTACGGAGCGGCTGGTGCAGCACCCGGTCAGGCAGGCCGAGGCTGGACGCGAGCGCGGCGGCCTCCGCCTCGGCGGCGTAGCCGCCCAGCACGGACATGCGCTCTTCGAGCCGCCCGTACATACGGATGGCAGCGTCGGCACGGCTGGCATCGGAATCGGCCATCTGGGCCTCGGCCTGCCGCAGGGCGGCACGCAACTCGTCCAGGCCGCGGGAGGACAGCACACGGTCCACGGCCAGCGTGTCCAGGTCACCGGTACGCGGATCCTGCGGGAGATAGCCGATGGCGCCGCTGCGGCGGACCGTGCCGGCCGCCGGCAGCGCTTCGCCGGCCAGGACCTTCAGCAAGGTCGTCTTGCCCGCCCCGTTCCTGCCCACCAGGCCGATACGGTCGCCCGGAGCGACCTGGAAGGTCCCATCGCCGAGCAGCAGGCGCGCACCCGCGCGCAGTTCGATGCCGCTTGCCACGATCAAGAAGGAACCACTCCCGTAACTGGATCAACGCGAAACCGCGGACACTCAGCGTCTTACCGCCCGGCCCCGTTCACGCCCGCGCCGGCGGTCCTCAGGGAGCAGTGGAAGCATGCACTTCAGTTTACCGGACGCCTGTGTCAGCGCCAGACGCTTATTTTTATGTATTTTTATGCCCGGCGGGCCTGGTGTCAGCGTCCCGGCGGCACGGATCGCGGCTCGGTCAGCCAGATGCGGATGGCACGGAACAGCCGTGGGCTGTCCCGCAGCACCGGCAGCCGGGGATCCGGGACGGTGATGAATCGTTCGGCCGCGATGGCCAGGTAGGGACGCAGCCGGGGATCATCGCGCAGCGCCGCGGCCGTCCGCTTGTCCCCGCCCAGCACGACAGCGTCAAGTTCCGCCCGGTATGCGCCGAGTACCCGGTCGGCCGCGTCCGCGGCGGCGCTCAGCGCTTCCGCCGCCTGCTTCTCCCTCCGCCGGGCAAACCGCTGCTGCGACCAGCCCCCCGCCGCGCTGCGCCCGTGAACCTGCCGTGCGCCTGTCTTCGAGGCAATCAGTTCCGGCGGCGCCCCGGCGAAAACGCCCGCCGCGTACCCGCCGAGCCTGACGAGCAGCACGCCCACGGTCCGGGCGGCCGCCGCGTGCGCGGCGGCGGCCCGCGCGTATGCGGCAGCCGGGCCGGCGGCCCGCGATCCGGCCGGCATGGGCGGGAACGGGACGTGGCATTCGGCGGCCGCGCCGTCGGCAGCCGTGAGGAGAAGAACGTCAGGACCTGCGTCCGCGAGCGTGCGGCCGTGCCGCTGCTCGAAGGAACTAACCCATGCGGTGAAGCGCTCAGGGCCGACGTCAACCCACCGGCCACCGCCGGGTGACTGATTTACCACTACGCACCGCCTCTAAACGTTTACTATCCGTATCAGAAATCGCAGTCCGCCTAGCCAGAGCGGACTGCCCGGGGGCTGACCGGCGCGCCCGCGCCGGTCATCACGACAGGCAAGGAACACGACCATGATCCCGACCGGCCCTGGATCTCCCGCAGACCCATGCGGCCGCGCCGATGGGCGCGACGCTACTGCAGCCGTGAACGGCAGGCCGCGCGGCGGCGTTGTCATGCGCGAGGCCGCCCCGCGTCCGCAGGCGGCCGGCCGCGTGCGGTGGTGGGCGCACGACGATGACGTGGAACAGGCACTCGCTGCCGCCATGAGGGACGGTGAGCGGCTTACCGAGCTGCTCGACGAGCTCAGCCGCGGCCGTCTGTGGCTGCCGCTGCCGGACGACGGTGGCCCGGTGACTGACGGCTCCGCGATCCAGCTGCCAACGGTTGTCTACCTCGGCGCGGAATTCGTGCCGGCATACACCTCGGCTGAGCGCCTCGCCGGCCACGGTCACTACGGCCCGGCAACTGCGGGCAAAGAGCACGGGGGCGCGCTGACGGCAGGCCCGGCACGCGGTGACGATGACAGCGCGCCGCAGCCCGTGCCGCACGTGGTTGTGCCGGCCGTGGAACTCGCCAGGCGGCTGCCAGGCGGGCTCGGCATCGCGCTCAACCCGGGCGCGGAAGTGAGCGTGCCCATCTACCCCGAGGGCGTCGCATACCTCGCGGCCGCGGAATCAGCTGCCGGCGGCGCCCGGATCCGCGTGGGCCGCCCGCCCGCCGAGCCGGAATCCCTGCTCCGCGAGGTCTCTGCCTACCTGCGATCGGTGCCCGCGGCGCGGCAGGCGGCACGGACGTGGCTGTCCATCCCCGGTGCCGGAGAGGGCCTGGTCATCTCGGTGACGCTTGACGATCCGGTGGACGAGGCATCCCAGCACGCCGTCATCACCGCAGTCGAGCGCGCCGTCAGGGCCGCCGGGCCGAAGGCAAGCTTTCCGATTGACGTGACCTTTCCCGGCGAGCACGAGCCGGACGAGGTCGGCAGGTGGATTTCCGATCATGCCAGCCCGTTCTACCTGCGGGCCTGAGCGCCTGCCCGCTACCGCCGCGGAGGCGGCTGCTACAGGTATCGTCACCCACTATGAGCGCAGCCGCGGCGCGCTCCGCCCGCCGCCTCATCGCCGTCGGCGCCCGGCTGGCCGAGGTGCCGTTCGTACCCGAGATCAGGCTGCATCAGGCGGACGAGCCGTTCAGCGTGTGGGAGCGGACGGAGAAGGCGGCCGGGCGCGAGGGCCTGCCGCCGCCCTTCTGGGCGTTCGCCTGGGCCGGGGGCCAGGCGCTGGCCCGGCACATCCTCGATAACCCGGCGCTGGTGGCCGGCTGCCGCGTGCTTGATGTCGCATCCGGCTCGGGCCTGCTGGCGATCGCCGCCGCGCGAAGCGGCGCCAGCCTGGTCATGGCCGCCGACGTCGACGAACTGGCCGTCGCCGCCATCATCGCCAACGCGGCCGCCAACCGGGTCCACGTCATGCCCCTGCTCGCCGATCTGCTAGACGGCGATGCACCCGCGGCCGACGTCATCTTGTGCGGCGACGCGTTCTACGAGCAAGAATTGGCCGAACGAATGCTGGCGTTCGGCACACGCGCACGTGCGAGGGGCACGCGGGTTCTCCTCGGCGACCCGGGCCGCGCCTTCCTGCCTGCGCGTGGCCTCACACCGGTGGCCACCTACGAGGTCCCGGTCACCCGCGCGCTGGAGGGGATGACCGCGAAGAAGGCAACCGTCTACGAGGTCGCAGAGGCCGGCTGCTGACCCGCTCAGGGCAGGAACGGGTTCCGCGCCCGGACGCCTTCGTACTGCTGGCCCGGGTTGAGATCTTCGGAATACAGGACCCCGCATCCGAGGCTGGCCGCGCTGCAGACGATCATGGCGTCCCAGAAGGAAATTTCGTGCCTGCGGTGGCTGTCTATCGCGCTCAGTACATCATCTGAGCCTGGCGAATGGACGTGCCAGTGTGAGAAGTCGGCGATGATGGCCGCAGCGGACACGGCGTCGAGCGGCTTGGGAATCTTGCGCGTCACCGTGACGAAGAACTCCTGCAGCACCTGGACGCTGAGGCATCCTTCGCCGGACTCCCACAACTCGGCCAGAAGAGATCGCGCCCGGTCCCCCTTCTCGCCAGCGGTCTCGTCGTGCGCGTACACGAGGATATTGGTGTCCACGAAGCTGCGGTTATCGCTCATGCTGTGTTTCCCGCTCATGCAACTCGTCCCGGCTCCAGTCGGCCCTGCCCCCGGTCCCCAGGTTTCTCCTCTCCTCCAGCCGCGCCAGGCTGCGCGCTTTTGCCTGGGCGTAGCCGGTCTCCTGGCCCGCCAGGTCCTTGATCATCATTGCCAGAAGCTGCGAGAGCGACGTGCCGCGCTGGATGGCTATGATCCTGGCCCGCTTCAGGTCTTCCTCGGGGAGTGACAGCGTGATGTTCCGGTTGCTCATGACCCAGCCTCCACATAAATGAGTGTAGCACGTATTTACGTGTACTTGCTGGTCGTGACCTACCAGCCACCCCGGTTCGGCAGCCGCTGCGAGCCCGGACCGCTGATGCTACCGACACGGCCACTTCGTCACGTACGTTGTGGGCCTCGTCGGGGCGTCCGGCCTGGCCGGGCAGAATGAGGCCCATGGCTGATCGCTCCGCGCACATTCTCCAGGCCCGCTCGTTCGGCGCCGTGGCCGGCCTTTACGAACGCGGCCGGCCGCCGTATCCGCCGGAGGCGCTGGACTGGCTGCTGCCGCCGGAGGCGCGGCGCGTCCTCGATCTGGGCGCAGGCACCGGGAAGCTGACCCGCCAGCTGGCCGGACGCGGCCTGGATGTCGTGGCCGTCGAGCCGTCGGACGGCATGCGGGCCGAGCTGGCCCGGGTTCTGCCAGGCGCCCGCGCGCTGGCCGGCACCGCCGAGGAGATCCCGATGGAGGACGGGGCGGTGGACGCCGTCCTCGTGGCCCAGGCGTGGCACTGGGTCGACCCGGAACGGGGCGTGCCGGAGGTCGCACGGGTCCTGGCGCCCGGTGGCACACTGGGGCTGCTGTGGAACATCCGGGACGAACGGCACGACTGGGTGGCCGAACTCGGGCGGCTCATCCGCCGCAGCGCCGACCAGGACACCTGCAGCGAGAACCCCCGCGTGGGGCCGCCCTTCTCCCCTGTCGAGCGTTTCGACGTCGAGTGGACCCACCACATCACGGAACAGGTCTTGCTGGACATGGTCGCGTCACGCAGTTACGTCATCACCGCGCCGCCGAAGCAGCGGGACGCCGTGCTGGCCAGCGTGCAGCACCTGGCGAGGTCCCACCCGGCGCTCGCGGGCCGCCGCGACATCGCCATGCCGTACGTCACCCGCTGCTTCCGCGCCCGCCTGCCGTAACCAGGCGCGGGGCCCGGGCCGGTGCGGGGTGGCTCAGATGTTGAAGCCGAGGGCGCGGAGCTGTTCGCGACCGTCCTCGGTGATGTTCTCCGGGCCCCAGGGCGGCAGCCACACCCAGTTGATCCGGAAGTCGGACACCACGCCGTCAAGCGCCTCGCGGGCCTGGTCCTCGATCACATCGGTGAGCGGGCAAGCCGCGCTCGTGAGCGTCATGTCGATCGACGCGCTCCGCTCCGCATCGACGGTGACGCCATAGACGAGCCCGAGGTCCACGACGTTGATGCCGAGTTCCGGGTCAACGACGTCGCGGAGCGCCTCGAGCACGTCCTGCACTTCCTGGCTGTCGGCCGGCGCTGGCTGCGTCATCTCAGGCGCCTCGACGGCCCCGGCCTGCTGCTGGCTGGTCATGTTCTCAGTCATGATGCCTGTCCTGTCGTGGCTTCCAGCGCCCGTCCCGTAGCGTCCTTCCACGCCATCCAGCCGAGCAGGGCGCACTTGATCCTCGCCGGGTACTTGGAGACGCCGGCGAATGCCACGGCGTCCTCCAGCACGTCTTCGTCCGGGTCTGCCTCGCCCTTGGACTGCATGAGCCCAAGGAATTCCTGCGAGATCCGCATCGCCTCGCTGACCGGCTTCCCGATCACCAGATCGGTCATGATCGACGCGCTGGCCTGGCTGATGGAACAGCCGAGCGCGTCATATGACACATCCGCCACCACCGGGCCGCCGTCCGCATCCTTGAGCGTGACGCGCAGGGTCACCTCGTCACCGCACGTCGGGTTGACGTGGTGAACCTCGGCGTCAAACGGCTCGCGCAGCCCTTTGTGGTGCGGGTTGCGGTAGTGATCCAGGATGATCTCCTGGTACAGCGACTCGATTTGCATCATATGGGCCTTATTTACTTCTCCCGGCGCTTTATTCCCGGCCTCGTGTCACGCAGCGTGCTTTGAATAACGCTCCATGGCCGAAGAACCGCTGTGCCTGGCGGATCCCGTCGGCCAGCGCGGCCACTTCCTCGTGCGTGTTGTACAGGTAGAACGACGCGCGGGTGCTGGCCTGGACGCCAAGCGCCCGGTGCAGCGGCCAGGCACAGTGATGCCCGGTGCGCACCGCGATGCCGAGCTCGTCGAGAACCTGGCTGACGTCGTGCGGGTGCACGCCCTCGACCTCGAACGAAATCGCGGTGCCGCGGTCGGTGGGCTCGGCCGGCCCCAGAATCCTCAGGCCCTTGATATCGGTCAGCGCGGTGAGCGCGTCGGCGAGCAATTCCTGCTCATGGGCGTGGATGGCGTCCCGCCCGATCTCGTTCAGATAATCGACGGCCGCACTCAGGCCGACGGCCTGCGCGATCGGCATGGTGCCCGCCTCGAACTTGTGCGGCGGGGCGGCAAAGGTCGTCCGGTCCATCCAGACGCTCTCGATCATCTCGCCGCCACCGAGGAATGGGGGCATCTCATCCAGCAGCTGCCTGCGAGCCCACAGCACCCCGATGCCGGTCGGCCCGCACATCTTGTGGCCGGTGAAGCCAACGAAATCGGCGCCCAGATCCTGCACGTTCACGGGCATGTGCGGCACCGACTGCGCAGCGTCGGCGAGCACGAGGGCACCGGCCGCATGCGCCCGGTCGGCGATCAGCCGGACCGGGTTGATCGTGCCCAGCACGTTGGACTGGTGTACCAGGGCGACCAGCTTGGTCCGCTCGGTGATCAGGTCATCGATGGCCGACAGGTCCAGCCTGCCATCCCCGGTGACCCCGAACCAGCGGAGCGTCGCGCCGGTGCGCTGGCACAGGAGCTGCCACGGCACGAGGTTGGAGTGGTGCTCCATCTCGGTGACGACGATCTCGTCGCCGGGGCCGAGCCGGAACCTGCCCGGTCCGCCAGCTGCTGAGGCGTTGCCCATCGAGTAGGCGACGAGGTTGATGGCCTCGGAGATGTTCTTGGTGAATACGATCTCGGTCTCGTCATGCACACCGACGAAGGAGGCCACCTTGATCCGGGCGCCTTCATAGGCCTCGGTCGCCTCTTCCCCCAGCTCATGCGTGGCCCGGTGGATGTTGGCGTTGTGCCGTTCGTAGAAATCGGTGAGCGCCTCGATCACCTGGCGCGGTTTCTGCGAGGTGTTGGCGCTGTCCAGGTAGACCAGCGGCCGCCCGCCGCGGACCCGCCGCTCCAGGATCGGGAAGTCCTTGCGGATCAGCCCGACGTCAAGGCTCATGCCGCTGCCTCCGCCTTGACGAACTTCTCGTAGCCCCCGCGCTCCAGCTCTTCGGCCAGCTCCGGGCCGCCGTTGCGGACGATCCGCCCGCCGACGAACACGTGCACGAAGTCCGGCTGAACGTACCGAAGGATCCGGGTGTAGTGCGTGATGAGCAGCACGCCGTGGCTCTTATCGGCCCGGAACCTGTTGATCCCCTCCGAGACCACCTTCAGCGCGTCGATGTCCAGCCCCGAGTCCGTCTCGTCCAGCACTGCGATCTTCGGGTTCAGCAGCTCCAGCTGCAGTACCTCGTGCCGCTTCTTCTCCCCCCCGGAGAAGCCCTCGTTCAGGTTCCGCTCCGCGAAGGCCGGGTCGATGGACAGGCCGTCCATGGCCGCGCGCATCCTCTTCATGAAGTCGCGCAGCTTCGGCGCCTCTCCCTGTACCGCCGTGACCGCGGTGCGCAGGAAGTTCGACACCGAGACGCCAGGCACCTCCACCGGGTACTGCATGGCGAGGAACAGGCCCGCGCGTGCCCGCGCGTCAACACTCATCGCCAGCACATCCTCACCGTCCAGCGTGACTGAGCCCTGAGTGACCGTGTACTTCGGATGGCCGGCGATCGCGTAGGCAAGGGTGGACTTGCCGGAGCCGTTCGGCCCCATGATCGCGTGCGTCTGCCCGGCCTCGACATCGAGGTCGACGCCGCGCAGGATCTCGCGCTGGGTGCCGCCCGCCTCCTCCACGCTGACGTGCAGGTCGCGGATCTCAAGGGTCGCCATGTCAGAAATCTCCAGATGGTTTTCAGTTCTCGGGGAGCGCGACGTACACGTCGTCGCCCTCGGTCTTGACCGGATAGGTGGGCACCGGCTCGGTCGCCGGGGGGCCGGTGGGCTCGCCGGTCCGCACGTCGAAGCAGGAGCCGTGCAGCCAGCACTCCAGCGTGTGGTCGTAGAGTTCCCCCTCCGACAACGGGACCTCGGCGTGCGAGCACACGTCGCGCAGCGCGTAGATCTCGCCGCCGGTCCGCACCACCGCGATGGGTGTGCCCTCAACCTCCACCCCGAGAGCACCGCCCTCGGGCACGTCCGAAAGCGCGCACACACGCACGAACCCGCCCTGGTGGCGGCGTGTGCCCTCGGTGCCGTGCTGGGTCATGCCAGCTCCGCCTCCACCGCGGCGGCCACCCGCTCCCGCTGATCCTGCACCTTGATCTTGTCGATCAGCTCGCCGAAGAAGCCCCGGATCACCAGCCGCCGCGCCTCCTCATAAGGGATGCCGCGCGCCATCAGGTAGAACAGGTGGGTGTCCTCCAGGCGGCCGTTGGCGCTCGCGTGGCCGGCGCCGAGTATCTCGCCGGTGAGGATCTCCAGGTTCGGCACGGAGTCGGCGCGGGCCCCGTCGGTCAGCACCAGGTTCCGGTTGTACTCGTAGGTGTCCGTACCGGTCGCTTCGGCGCCGATCAGGACGTCCCCGACCCAGACGCTGTGCGCGCCCTCGCCCTGCAGCGCCCCCTTGTACAGGACGCGGCTGCGGCAGTCGGGCATCGCGTGGTCGACGAACAGCCGGTGCTCCATGTGCTGCCCGGTGTCGGCGAAGTAGAGCCCGTTCAGCTCGGCGTCACCGCCGGGGCTGGTGAAGGCCACGGAGGGGACGAGCCGGACGACGTCCCCGCCGAGGGTGACGACGGTGTGCGAGATCCGCGCGTCCTTGCCCAGCCGCGCATGGTGGTGCGAGAGGTGAACGGCGTCATCGGCCCAGTCCTGGAAGCTGACCACCGACAGCGATCCGCCGTCGGCCACGGACAGCTCGACGTTGTCTGCGTAGGTGGCGCTGCCCCGGTGGTCGAGGACGAGCGTAGCGCTGGCCAGCGGGCCGACGTCCACGAGCAGGTGCCCGAACGCGGCCCCCTCGGTGCTGTTCCCGCGCACGCTGACCACGGTCGGCGCGGAGGTCACCGCCTCCTTCGGCACGGTGATCACCGTTGCTTCGGTGAACGAGGCGAACGCGCGCGCGCTCACCCGGTCCGACGGCACGTAGGAGCCGCCGATCCGCGGGTCGTCCCGCCCCGTCCGCTCCGTCGTCACCTCGGGCGCCGCCTCGACGTCGACGGAGACGGTGCCGCCGGCCAGCGGGTCCGCGCCGTGCAGGCCGCGCAGCCGCCGCAGCGGCGTGAAGCGCCATTCCTCCTCGCGGCCGGCCGGTACCGGGAAATCCGCCGGGTCGAACGACTGGTGCTCATGCAGTCTCGATACGGGCGCTGCCGCTTCCAGCGCCCCCTGAATCCCGGCCATCAGCCGACCGCCCCCTCCATCTGGAGCGCGATCAGCCGGTTCAGCTCGAGCGCGTACTCCATCGGGAGCTCGCGCGCGATCGGCTCGACGAAGCCGCGGACGATGGTGGCCATTGCCTCGTCCTCGGTCATGCCGCGGCTCATCAGGTAGAACAGCTGGTCCTCGGAGATCTTGGAGACGGAGGCCTCGTGGCCCATCTCCACGTCGTCCTCGCGCACGTCCACGTACGGGTAGGTGTCCGAGCGGCTGACCGTGTCCACGAGCAGCGCGTCGCACTTGACCGTGGACTTCGAGTGCTCGGCGCCCTCCTGCACGTTGACCAGGCCGCGGTAGGAGGTCCGGCCGCCGGCGCGGGCCACCGATTTCGACACGATCGTCGACGACGTGTTCGGCGCGCAGTGCACCATCTTGGCGCCGGCGTCCTGGTGCTGGCCCTCGCCCGCGAACGCGACCGATAGCGTCTCGCCCTTGGCGTGCTCGCCCATCAGGTAGACCGCCGGGTACTTCATCGTGACCTTCGAGCCGATGTTCCCGTCGATCCACTCCATGGTCGCGCCCTGCTCGGCGACGGCCCGCTTGGTCACCAGGTTGTAGACGTTGTTCGACCAGTTCTGGATGGTGGTGTAGCGGCAGCGGGCGTCCTTCTTCACGATGATCTCGACGACCGCGGAGTGCAGCGAGTCGGACTTGTAGATCGGGGCGGTGCAGCCCTCGACGTAGTGCACGTACGCGCCCTCGTCCACGATGATCAGCGTCCGCTCGAACTGGCCCATGTTCTCGGTGTTGATCCGGAAGTAGGCCTGCAGCGGTATC
>DASQVO010000096.1:0-26863 GCA_035640715.1 Streptosporangiaceae bacterium | reverse complement strand
CTGGCACCAGGTGAACATGACCGGGCTGCCCAACCGCTACATTGCCGGCGTCACCGTGGACCCGGCCAACCCGGCGCACGCCTACGCCATCTTCAACGGCTACTCCCGCCGGTTCATACCTGGCGGCGGTGTCGGCCACGTATTCGAAACGACCAACGGCGGTCAGTCGTGGACCGACATCTCGGGGAATCTTCCCGACATCGCCTCTGACGCCCTGGTGCTGAGCCACGGCAAGCTGGCGCTCGGCACCGACCTGGGCGTGTTCACCGCGGCCGAGGGCCGGGGCAGTTCCACCTCCTGGTCCCGTCTCGGGACCGGGTTGCCCAACGCCGCCGTGGACGATCTCACGGCCGGTCCCGACGGTTACATCTACGCCGCGACTCACGGCCGGGGAGTCTGGCGTATCGCCTTCTAGATCATGGGCCGGGTGCCCGGCGGCTTTCGCCGCCGGGCACCCGGCCTGACGTCACCGCCTGCGTGACGGCGGTCGGCTCACCCCCGGCGGCCATGAACCGGGACGAGCCAGGCCCGGCACATAGTCGCAGCGCGGGCACGTCCAACGAGCCACGACACCAGCTGATCCTTGCCGAATCAGTCAAGGCCGTCTGCGAGCGCGTCCCAGAACGCGATTTCATAGGCGTGCAGGGCCAGGGCCGCCCGCACCGCCTCCTGCGGATCTTCACCCGCGGCAAGACCGGCGGAGACGACGGACGTCGCCTGCTCGGTGAAGCCCGGCGGTGGCGCGGCGAAGAACCGGAAAAATCCCATAGCCTGCTCAGGCAGCTCGTAGCGGGTCAGCAGCGCCTCGGCGACCCGGCCACAGTAGCCACCCCACTCCTCAAGGTTGGCCAGCATCGCCAGCGCGACCCCGCTGCAGGTCCCGAACAGCGCGCTCCAGGCAAGGTATGCCGGGTACGCCTGCGCGAGCGGCCGCGGCTCGTAGGCCCTCAGATCCCGCTCACCCCACCCCAGCGCGGCGGCGAAATCGGACAGCAGCCGCAGGGCGTGCAGCTCACCCTGCGCTAGCGACAGGAACATCTCACCGGCCGGTGGCTCCGGGAAGCGGGCCGCAAGCAACGAGAAACTGCGCTGGTCGCTGCCGACGATGCGGAACTGCTCACCAGCCAGCCAGGTCAGCCGCTCCCGCGGAACACGAGAGGCCTCCAGCAAATCGACAAACCGATTCCGGCCCGCACGCGCGGAGACTTCCTCCCGGACACGCCCGATGAGATCCGGAACCAGCTGGCCAGTCATGTCTCCCACGTCAGCACCCGGCCCCCGGTTCCGTCAACAGCCCGCGCTACGTGCCGCACCCAGACTCGTTTGGCTACGGCGTGAATTCCAAACCGAGGCCCTGTGCTACCCGCGCTCCCAGGTCGGGGTCGACCTTGGCCCAGTAGTCGTTGACCGCGCGCTCCTGGATGAAGCGCTCCACCCGATTGCTCAGGTGCCCGACGATGTTGGCCACCAGATGGTCCCGATCGGCCGGCTTCATCACCTCGCGGTAGAGCGTGCCAGGCTGGATGAAGTCGTTGTCGTCCTTGTGCGTCTCGTAGGCCGTGCGCATGATCTCGGCGGCCTCCACAAACCAGCTCGGATCGCGGTAGCGCTGCGGATCGGCCTTGGGCCCGCCGTAGCTGTTGGGTGCGTAGACGGGCTGGGCGCCGTTGTGGCGGTAGCGCATCGGGGTGTCCTTGTTGTAGTTGTGCACCTCGTTGAGTGGCCGGTTGACCGGCAGTTGCGCATAGTTCGGACCGGTGCGATAGCGGGCCGAGTCGGCGTAGGCGAACATCCGCCCCAGCACCATCCGGTCCGGGCTGGGCCCGATGCCCGGGACGAAGTTCGCCACGTCGAAGCTGGCCTGCTCGATCTGGGCAAAGTAGTTCTCGGGGTTGCGGTCGAGCACCATCCGGCCGACCGGGATCGTCGGGTAGTCCTTGTGCGGCCAGACCTTGGTCACGTCGAAGGGGTTGAACCGGTAGCCGGCCGCGTCCTCGTACGGCATGATCGGCGGTCACCTCGAAGTAGCCGAACGCGCCGCTGCCCTTGACGTGGTACACGCGATTGGGGACGCGCTCGCGGACGAAGTGGGCCAGCTTCTCGATCAGGTAGGCATCATGCAGCAGATTGGGGCCGCCGGGGCCGACCGTGAGCGAGTACTCGTCGCTGGCAATGGGACGACCGGCATCCGTGGTCGTGACTGGTGGTTGGTTGCTCATATGTTCCCCCTAAGACAGCGTGGGGAGCACATTGAGAGCGCAAAGCAACAGCTAAGAATGCAGAGAAAGGACGCTTTACCCGCTTTCTCTCAAAACGAAATTTCGTTCTCCCCATTCTGTAAACAAATTTCCCCTGCAGGCAAGTCTACCTGTATAGCATTATAAATGCAGCAAAGAGGCATCTTAGCTAGGCGAGGAAGCCGGTCCGCATAAGTGACTCACGATGCTGCCAGTTAAGGCACTGATGACAGCAATCGTTGCATCATCGCTAATCTTGAACCGGGGAGAGCGGTGATGTTACGCTGCCGTGGCCCTGAGCCGTGCGTCGAGGCGGGGGTAGACGCGGCGGGCGTTGAGCTCGAAGACCTTGCGGCGGTCCGCTTCGCTCAGGCTGGCTTTGTCGACATACTGCTTTGTGTCGTCCCAGGGGACACCGGTCTCGGGGTTGTTCCCGCGGACCGCGCCGAGCATCTCGGACGCGAACAGGATGTTGTCCGGGTCGATAACGCTGGTCAGCAGGTCAATGCCCGGCTGGTGGTAGACACAGGTGTCGAAGAAGACGCATCGCATGACGTGGGGCACGACCGGGGGCCGCTTCATCCGCTCGGCGAGGCCGTGGAAGCGCCCCCAGTGGTAGGGCACCGCACCGCCGCCATGGGGGATGACGAACCGCAGCGTCGGGAACCGGGCGAAGAGATCGCCCTGGATGAGCTGCATGAACACGGTCGTGTCGGCGTTGAGGTAGTGCGCGCCGAGGGTGTGGGCCGCCGGGTTGCACGACGACGAGACGTGGATCATGGCCGGGACGTCCAGCTCGGTCATCTTCTCGTACAACGGGAACCAGTACTCGTCGGTCATCGGCGGGGACGTCCAGTAGCCTCCGGACGGATCCGGGTTCAGGTTGCAGCCGACGAACCCGAGTTCGGTGACGCACCGTTCGAGCTCCGCGACGGAGTCGTCAAGCGAGCCGCCGGGCACCTGAGGGAGCTGGCAGGCACCGGCGAAATTCCGCGGGAACAGGCTGGTCACCCGGTAGATGAGGTCATTGCAGGCCCGCGCCCACGCCCGCGCCATCGCCGGGTCGGTGACGTGGTGCTCCATGCCGGACGCCCGGGGCGAGAAGATCGTCAGGTCCGTGCCGCGCTCACGCAGCAGCTTGAGCTGGTTGGCCTCGACGCTCTCCCGGATCGCGTCGTCGCTTATCTCCGGGGGCGACGGCTCGGGAAGCACCGGATCGGCCAGCCGGGCGAGCTGCGCCTCCCGGAACTGCTGATGCGGGGCCGGAGCCGTCGTGTAGTGGCCGTGACAGTCGATGATCATTTGCCGTCCCTCCGTCACCAGTAGCCGGGCCCGCTCAGTCCCCTGATTCCTCCGGTGCTGCATCGACATAGCGGAGCCCGCGCTCGGCGAGCCGCTCACGCATGTTGTTCACATCCAGGCTGAGCTCGCCCGCGGCGTAGCGCTTGCGTGAGGTGGCCTCCCGCTCAGTCCTGGCCCGGCAGGCGTCCAGCACCTCGGCGGCCTTGCGGCGCGGCACCACGGCCACCCCATCGTCGTCGGCGACGATCACGTCGCCCGGGCTGACCAGTTGGGCGCCGCACACCAGGGGGACGTTGACGTCACCCAGGCTCTCCTTGACGGTCCCCGCGGCGGAGACGGCGCGGGACCAGACCGGGAACCGCATCTGGGTCAGCTCACGGATGTCGCGGCAGCCGGCCTCGATGACCAGGCCGCGCACGCCGCGTGCCTGGAGCGCGGTGGCGAGCAGCTCACCGAAGTACCCGTCGTCGCAGCGGGACGTCGGGGCCACCACGAGGATGTCACCATCCTGGCATTGCTCCACCGCCACGTGGATCATCCAGTTGTCGCCGGGCGGAACGCTGACCGTGACCGCGGTCCCCGAGATCTGTGCCCCCGGATAGATCGGGTTGAGGTACGGGGCCAGCAGCCCTTTCCGCCCCTGGGCCTCGTGGGTCGTGGCCACGCCGAACTCGGCGAACGCGGCGGCGGTCGAAGCGTCGGCACGGCGGATGTTGCGGACGACAATTCCCATTTCAGTCCTCCCACGGCAGCAGCGAAACGTGGACAACATCTTCCCCGACCTCGCCGCCGACCGCCCGGATAGCACGGTCCACCTGGCTGAGGCCGAACCTGTGGGTGGTCAGCAGGTCCAGCGGGAACCGCCCCGAGGCTAGCTGGCGCAGCGCGAGCTCGCAGGCCCGGAAACTGTGCCCGCGAGCGCTCTTGATCGTGATGGCCTTCTCGGTCACCTTCTTCACCGGGAAGTCGGGGAACGCGGCCAGCTCGCCCTGGATCAGCAGGGTGCCTTCGCGCCGCTTCAGCGCGTCGATGCCGAGCAGCACCGGCGCGACGCCGGCACCGGAGGTGCAGTCGAGCACGATGTCGACGCCCTTGCCGCCGGTGATCTCTCTGATCCGCCCAGGCGCGTCCTCAGTCTGGACGTCGATCACGTAATCCGCGCCTAGCTTCTTCGCGAGCTCCAGCCGCGCCGCGTCCCTGGTGGTGCCGGTGACGATGATGAGCGAGGCGCCGGCCTGCTTGCAGGCCACCGTCTGTGAGAGTCCTTGCTGACCCGGGCCCTGGATCAGGACGGTGGAGTCGTAGCCCACGCCGGCGGCGAACAGCGCCCACTCGATGCCGTTGGACAGCGGCGTGGAGATGCCAGCCAGCTCGGCCGAGACCCCGTCGGGCACCTTGTGCACGATGGCGTTCCAGGGCAGGAACATGTACTGGGCGAACCCGCCCCACAGGTGGTATGGGTTCTCTGAGGTGGTGTAGCCGTAGCGGCGCGCGTCCGGGTTCGTGCGCCAGTCGGTCGCCTCGCAGTGCCGGTATTCCCCGATCCGGCACCACTCGCAGCGAAAGCAGCCGACGTAATGCTCGACGAAGACGCGGTCCCCCTCGCGCAGACCCTGCCGCTCGGCGAAGGTGCGCCCGGCCCGGGCGATGACGCCGATATTCTCGTGCCCCATGATGACGGGGTCGCTGAACGGCGGCTTCGCGTACATCTTCACGTCGGTCCCGCAGATCCCGGCGACTTCCACCTTGAGCAGGGCGGCGTCGTCGGGGATGTCGGGCATCGGGAACTCGCGGAGCTCGGTACGGCCCGGCCCCGTCCTCACTGCTGCCAGCACATGTTCACCCATGAACGTCGCTCCCAGTTCGGGGCCCGCGGCCCGGCGGCCAGCCGCCGCCGTCTGAACCAAAAGGTATTATGGTCTGACAGATTACCATGGTAGTCTTCCGTCATGGCGGAAATCACCCTCGCGGCCGTGACACGCACCCAGGGCTGCACGGCGGCGCTGAAGGACGGGAGCGTCAGCCCGGCCACCGCCGCGCTCCGGTTTGAGGAGGTGCCGGTCCTCATCCAGGCGTTCCGCCGGATGGTCCGCTCACTCGAATTCGACGTCAGCGAGATGGCGTTCACCACCTACCTGTGCGCGAAGGCCCACGGCAAGCCATTCACGGCGCTGCCGGTCTTCCTCGTCCGCGGTTTCCACCACGGCGCGATCACCCACCGCGCCGCGGACGGTGACATCGCCCCGAAGGACCTGGAGGGCCGCGAGGTAGGCGTAAACCGCGGCTACACCGTCACCACCGGCGTATGGGCCCGCGGCATCCTGGCCGACGAGTACGGCGTCGACCTCAGCCGGATCACCTGGGTGCTGTCCGGCGACGAGCACGTGGCCGAGTACCGTCCGCCGCGCAACGTCACCCCGGTCGCACCCGGCAAGGATGTGCCCGAGATGGTGGCCACGGGCGAGCTGGCCGCGGGCATCGGCATCCCCGCGGACCGCCCGGGCCTGGCACCGCTGATCCCCGACGCGGAGGAAGCCGGCTACACCGCGCTGCGGCAGCGCGGCCTCTACCCCATCAACCACCTCGTCGTCGTCCGGGACGAACTGCTCAGCGCGCACCCCAGCCTGGCCGCCGACCTCTTCGCGGCCTACGCCGAGGCAAAGAACCGCTACGTCGCCCGGCTCCGCGGCGGCGGCATCACCGATCCCGGGCCCGCCGACCGCATGTATCAGCGCGTCATGGAGATCACCGGCGCCGATCCACTGCCCTACGGGATCGCGCCCAACCGGGCGATGATCGATCAGCTCATCCGGCACGCGGTCAGCCAGCAGATCCTGGACAAGCCGGTTGCCGCCGAAGACCTCTTCCCCGAGAGCACCCACGACCTGACCGCATGAGCGAGCTGGAGGGGCGCGGTGCCGCCTGGACTGAGGAGCGAGGAACGAGCGACGAGGGAAGGCGGCGACTCAAAGCGCCCCGGAAGCGAGCGGGAAACACCGCGTGACGGAGGAGGGACATAGTGCGGATCGCGATTGCTGCCGACCACAACGGCGTCTCACTCAAAGAGCACCTCATCAAGTGGCTCGCCGACCGCGGCCACGAGGTGGATGACCGTGGCACTGACGGCACCGGGACGGTCGACTACCCGCCGTTGTGCGCCGATGTATGCCAGCGGGTCGTGGCGGGCGACGCCGACCGGGGCATCGTGATCGGTGGCTCCGGATCCGGCGAGCAGATGGCGTGCAACAAGATCCGCCGGATCCGGGCCGGGCTCTGCCACGACCTGTTCACCACCGAGATCGCCCGCGCGCACAACGACGCGAACGTGCTCGTAATCGGCGCCAAGATCGTCGCGCCCGCGCTGGCCGAGATGATCACCGAGCTCTGGCTCACCACCCCGTTCAAGGGTGGCCGCCATCAGGACCGCCTCGACCAGATCGCCGCCCTGGAAAGAGGCGAGTCGCTCAGTACTGGCTGACCGAGTCCAGGAACTCCAGCACCCGGGCGGGCGCCGTCTCCTCGGTCTGCCCGGTGACCGGGACGTCCCAGTACTCGGCGCGGGGCAGGCACTCCTCCAGGTACCGGGCCGCCGAGGTCGCGTGCGATGCGTCCTGGCCCGGGACGATGAGCGCCGGGACATCGAGCCGCAGCAGATCCTCCGGTTCGGGGCCGGGCACCGTGTCCCGGTCGAACAGCAGCCGCGACATCCCGGCGACGATGGCGGCGTACCGCGCCGGGTCCTCGCGCGCGTAGCGGTCCGCGAAGGCCGTATCGGCCCGGATGACGCTCACCCACGGCCCGACCCGGGGGTTCTGGGTGAAGCCCTGGTCGCAGCTCTTGGCCAGGGTCACCACTGCGGCCAGCCCATGCTCCTCGACGAACGTCAGATGCTGGGCGAACCGCGCATGCTGGCGGATCCGGTACCGGGCGCCCCCCGCGGGCGAGTACAGCACCATGGACAGCGCGGCGTCCGGGTAGGTTACCCCGAAAGTGGCCACCGCGGAGCAGCCTACGCAGCCGCCCATGAGATGGGCGCGGGCGATGCCCAGGTGGTCCAGCAGGCCCTTGCCCTGCGCGGCATAGTCGTGCCAGGTGATCCGTTCCACCCGGCCCCCCGAGCCGCCCGATTCGCGCCGGTCGAACGTAATGCAGGTGTAGGTCTTCGTGAGGTGGTCCAGCAGCCTCAGCCGCCGGTAGAGGCTGAACGACGTCCAGTTCTCCAGCGTCGCGCTGAAGCCGCCCGGCGAGAACATGAGCAGTGGCGGCCCGGATCCGGCGACCTCATACCGCGTGCTGATCCCGCCGATGACGGCCGTCGGCATGCTGATCCCTCCCGTGCGGTTCTAGCGCTGCCTCGCGGCGGCATCGCCCTTGATGTGGCGGCCAGCCCGGACGTCCTCGGCCACGGCCAGCAGTGCGTCCATCGTGACCTGCGCGACGTGGGCGTAGGTCTCCGGCGCCTCATCCAGCACCGCCGCGGCGTAGCCGATCGCCGCGTGAGCCATCCGGACCCGCCCGTCGAGCCACGGGCCGCCGCCCGCTCCCCCGATAACCGGGATGCCGACGGCCCGGGTCACCTCCGGCCCGGCGACCGGCCCGGAATTGGTGAAGTCGAGCAGCGACGCGCCGGCGTCTTCGAGCCGTTTGGCCTCGGCGACCAGTTCGTCCTTCATGCCCGGCGGCACCTGAGCGCCCGGCGCCAGCATGGCCCGGTAGTCGACGCCGTGCCGCAGCGCCGTCTGGGGTGTGATCCCGAACTGGGCCCAGACCGGGATCCCGGCCCGCGCGACCGCGGATACGGCCTCGGGGAAGTCGGCCGCTCCGTCGATCTTCACCAGGTCCACGCCCGCCTCCTTGGCCATGCGGATCGCGGCCCGCACGGCGCCCGCGGCGCCCTCCTGAACCGGCCCGAACGGCAGGTCGATGCTGACCAGCGCCCTTTTGACGCCGCGGCGGACGGCCTGGCCGACGATGAGCATCTGCTCCATCGTCACTTCCAGAGGATTCTGATGACCCCAGAGGTTGATCCCGACCGAGTCGCCGACGGAGACGATGTCCGCCCCGGCCCGGTCAGCGATCCTCGCGATCTGGTAGTCCCAGGCAACGATGCCCACGATCTTCCGCCCGTCCTGCTTCATCTGCTGCAGCGACGGAACCGTGACCCTCTCGTTCACGTCGGGCCCCTAGACTCTGAGCGCGGAAAGTATCTCGGGGATATCGCCTGCGTCCTGCAGGATAACCAGGACCATCGCATTCGGCCGCAGGGCCGACACGACCGCGTCAGCGGAGCCGGTCCCCGGCACGACCAGGCCGGCTGACATGATGCTGCGCGCCGCGCAGGCGTCCCCGATGACCGACGCCGCCTCGGCACTGGCGTGGACGGTCGCCACCATCACGACCACGTCCGCGTCGCTCAGTTCCTCACTCAGCAGGATCCCTGCTCCGTCGGCCCGGCGCAGCCGGGCGTCAGCGGATTCCAGGCCCGAGCCGTTGGCCGGGACCGCCGCCTCGAAGGCGAGGAAGTGGCCGCCGCCCCACTGCTGGGCCGCCATCCGTCGCACGAGCGCGGCGGCCTGCTCGTCGAGGGCGATCACCCGCGAACTCCGGCGGGCGAACGGATAGCTGATTCGGTATCGGGCTTCGGCTGCCGTCGCGGCGCGGGCAGAACTGTTCAGCAGAGTTGGCTGACGTTGCATGGTCAGACCGACGCGTGCTTCACGCCCGGACGGACCATCAGGGCGTCGCCGCAGCCCTCGATGAAGGCTTGCTCCTTGGACAGCACCACTGCCGCGGACCGCACCATCTGGTGCTCCACCTCCACCCCGGGAGGCCGGACACCCTCGTCGCGGAGCGCCTCGACGGCCCGCCACAGCTTGCGCCGGGCCATGATGATGCCGCTGTCCGTGGACACCAGCCTCTCCTTCGTCCGGTCCACGATCGGGCCCATGCTCTCCTGCAGTGACGCGTCCTGCATCGAGATGCCCTTGATCCCCGAGTAGGTGTCCCCGCGCTTCTGGGCCTCGCGGTCCATCATGTAGTCGTTGTCCTTGTTCTGCAGCGGCCGGTAGGTGCCGGGCACGTACTCGTTGTGCACGCCGTGCCCGTCCTTCATGGCCTGGACTTCCTCCGGCGTGAGCGGGCGGACCGGATGGTAGTCGTAGGTGAACACCCAGCAGTTCTCGTCATCGATGGGTATCCAGAAGTGACCGTGGATGGGGTGATCACCACGGGGCGGGATCATCGTGAAGCTCGGCATCACCCAAGGCGTGATCCGCCAGTAGTAGTGGCCGTCTTCGGCGTTGCGGCGCACCCCGATGAATAGGCCGCCGTCGGACTCCACCACCTCGAAGAACGGCTTCCGGTCGGCCAGGTTGTATTTGTTCCCCTTCGCGCCCTTGAACAGCGGGTCGTTCTTCAGGCCGGAGGAGTGCAGCCAGGACACATGACTGGAGTCGATGCCGCCCTCCAGCGCCTGCAGCCAGTTGCACTCCTGCCAGCGTTTCGAGGTATAGGACTGCTCCGCCGGGACCCGGGCGAACTCCCACTGCGGCAGGTCCGGTGTGGTCTGCGGGTCGCCCATGTAGGTCCACAGGACATCACCGATCTTCACCAGCGGATAGCTCTTGAGCTTTATCTTCCTGCACAGGCTGCTCTGCCGCTCGTCCGGCTCGGAGGGGATCTCGATGCACCGGCCGTTCACGTCGTACTTCCACCCGTGATAGGCGCAGCGCAGGCCGGACTCCTCGTTACGGCCGAACCACAGTGACACGCCACGGTGAGCGCAGAACTCATCCATCAGCCCGTAGCGGCCCTCGGTGTCGCGGAACGCGATCAGCCGCTCCGACAGCAGTTTGACACGCACCGGCGCGCAGTCATTCTCCGGAAGCTCCTCGGCCAGCAGGGCGGGAATCCAGTATTGCCGGAACAGGTTGCCCATCGGCGTCCCGGGTCCCGTCTGGGTGAGGAGCTCGTTGATCTCCTGCTTCAGCATTGCAGTCCTGTCTTTCCGAAACCGGCCCGCCGTTCAGGAGCCGGTGCGGCCCATGAACAGGCACGTATAGAAGGCGCGCCAGACCACCTCGACGTCGGTAATCCCCGCCGCCGCGTAGGCTTCGAGATGATCACTGACGCTGGTGAGCGGATAGTTGTGGTGGTGTTTCGGCCCCTCGGGCGAGGCGGCGAACTGCTTGCGCACCGCACGCAGCCGCTTGTCCCACACGTCGTCGGGGCCGATGTGGTCCAGGTTGACCAGCCAGCCGCCCGGGGCGAGCTTGGCGGCAGCCTGGGAGTAGAAGGCGAACAGGCCCTCGCGGTCCAGGTGGTGGGCGGCCCGCGAGGTGGTGATGACATCCACGCCGCTGGGCACGGCGCTCGCTGCCAGGTCGGTCATGTCGACGATGTGGTAGTCGACCCGGTCGCCGAACGGCGCAAGCCGCTCCCGGGCCAGGTCGAACATGGCCTGCGATGCGTCGGTCCAGATTCCCCGGGCCGAGGGGAACTGCTCGAGGAAGACAGCCAGCACGGCACCGGGCCCGCTGCCGATGTCGACGATGCAGGCCGGCTCGGGGTTGTCGGCCGCCACGACCGCCGCGGCTATCCGGCGGGGGAACTCGAGCATGTCGCGAAACGCGTCGCCCTGGGCCCAGGACCGGGCGAAATCGGCCTCCCGCCAGATGGCGGCCGCTGCCTGCCCCTGCTGGGTCATGCGGTCACTGCCTGCGCGTCGGCGGCATCGAACTCTGGCGCGTTCTCCAGGTAGGCGACACGGTCGTAGCCAAGCTGCTTGAAGAGGCGGTTCTGCCCCGACAGCAGGCGCAGTGGCTCGCCATCCGCGCTGAAGTGCTGCGCGATCGTGTTCTGCGGAACGTAAAGGGTATCACCGGGGGCTATCTCGTGCCGCGTCGGCTCCTTGGCAATGCGCGCGTAGTACTTCTCGTCCAGCTCGGCGCCCACCTCCCAGTGCAGGCTGTAGCCCGAACCGGAAAGGACGTAGAGCACCTCGTCGGCCATGTGCCACCGCTTGCCGGAACGACTCCCGGCGGGGATCTCCAGCTCGAAGACGTCGACGCTAAACGTCCGCACATCGGTGGTCTCGGGGGACGACATCACCCGGACCCGGCCCAGCGGGGTGGTTTTCCATTCGGTGTCGGCCGGCTTCACGACCTTCTTGCGCTTCTCGACGCCCGGGGTCCAGATCTGTGACCAGTCCTCGCGCGGCCCGAACCTTTCCTCATCGGCCAGCGGGCCGCTGCGGCCCTGCTGGATCAGGCCCAGGTACATCCATGCGCACTTTGCCTTGATGACGATGGCGGTCGCCTGCTCGTCGTAGGGGTTGAAGTGGCGATGGATCGAGTCGGTGTGGACGAGCACCAGGTCATCCTTGGCCCAGTCGTACCGCTGGTCGTCATGGATCTCGTACCCCCGGCCCTCCAGGATGTAGAAGGCGGCCTCGTTCTGATGGCCGTGACCACGGTTGGACGTCCGCGGCGGGAGCTGGACAAAGTGGACCTGAAGCGTCTGGGTCAGGAACGGATCATCGCCCGGGCCGATCCGCCACCACGTCCGGGAGTCGGCCGAGTCACCGGAATGCCCCACCTTCGCGTCGTCGACGACGACGGAATCGTTCCGCACCCGCGGGGCGGCAAGCTGCGCTGTCCGGAATTCTTTTAGGCCGTAGTTCTCCGAGGTCATTCCCCGGAGGAAGACCCGTCCGCTCTTTGCCATGACGACTCCCTTGCCGTGATCGGTCTAACAGTTATACCTCTTGCTCCGGAGGCCCGTCGAGGATCGCACTGCCCCGTGAGCGGTCTGTTACGAAACGTTTCCTGGCCGGCCCGTGCGCGGCCCATCGCCGTTCCCGGCTCAGCCGCCGGCCTCCCACGACTGGACCATGGGCGTGTCCGCCCCGACCGGGCCGGCTTTGCCGCTGCCGCCGGGGTTGCCGACCGGCTCCGGCCGCCCGGGCAGCGGGTCGGTGAAGAACCGCTCGTTGTCCGCGGCGAACGCGGCCATGTCGGCGGGTGCCTTGAAGTCCGGAAAGATCGCGGTCTCGGGGCAGGCGGGCTCACAGGCCCCGCAGTCGATGCATTCCCGGGGGTTGATGTACAGCTTGCGCTCACCCTCGTAGATGCAGTCGACCGGGCATTCGTCGATGCACGACTTGTCCATCACGTCGATGCATGGCGCGGCAATGAAATATGGCATCGGCAGGGTCCTCGTTCAGGCGGCGTCGACGGCGCCGGTGCTAGCAGCCGCGCTGGCGGCGGCGGCAGAATTGACAGTGCCGGCGGGGCCCGCAGCGGCGGCCCGGGCGGGCAGATCGCTGGAGTGCCCAGGGAACAGCGGGGACGCCGGGTCAAGCGCGGCCACCGCGTTGTTCACCGCGGTCGCGGCCTCGCCGAACCCGACGGCGATGAGCCGGACCTTCCCCGGATATTCGGTGATGTCGCCGGCCGCGTACACCCGGTCCAGGTTCGTCGCCATGTCCGTGCTGACCACCAGGCGGCGGTCGACGATGTCCAGCCCCCAGGACTCCAGGGCGCTGATGTCGGCGATGAAGCCAAGGGCGGCCACCACCGCCTGGGCCTTCAGCCGGCTGGTTTCCCCGGCCCGCTTGCGGCGCACGTCCACCGCCTCGATCCAGCCATCACCGCTGGCCGCGACGACTTCGGCGCTGGTCACCACGGGCACCGGCAGGTCGAGCACCTGCCGGACGAGCGCCTCGTGCGCGCGGAAGGTCTCGCGCCGGTGCACCATGGTCACCGAACGGGCGACCGGTGACAGCGTGAGGGCCCAGTCGAACGCACTGTCCCCGCCGCCGACGATCACGACGTCCCGGTCCCGGTAATCCTCCGGCTGCGGCACGAAGTAGGCGACGCCCTTGTTCTCGAACGCGGCAAGGGCCGGCAGGCGCCGCGGCGTGAACGTGCCGATCCCGCTGGTCACGACGATGAACTTCGCGCGCAGGCGCAGTCCCGACGATGCCGTGATGACCGGCATGCCGCCGGAGTACTCCAGGAACCGGGCTTCCTCGCCGAGCACATACTTCGGCTCGTACCGGCCGGCCTGCTCGGCGAGCCCAGCGATCAGGTCCCGGCCGCGGACGGCGGGGAATCCCGCGATGTCGTAGATCAGCTTCTCCGGGTACATGGCGGAGACCTGACCGCCGATCTCTGGCAGGGAATCCATGACCGCGACGGACAGGCCGCGGAACCCCGCATAGTAGGCGGCGTAGAGGCCGACGGGGCCGGCGCCCACGATGAGCGCGTCAACATCTGCGCTGACGGGCCCGCCGGGCCCGTCAGGCCCGCCGGGCCCGGCGTCGGCCAATTGCGGATGGGGCACCAGACCTCCCTCCCTAAATAGAGGACTAAGGTCATACCATTATGCGCAGACCTTGGCGCCCGGGCAAGGGCATCAGGGCTGCTTCTTCGCGCTCCCCCTCAGCCGAGTCTTCCCTCAGCCGCCAGCCGCGCTTCCCGAGCCGGGCCGTGCGCCCTTGCCGGCAACCGTAGATACGAATGCCTGCACCCGGAACCAGCCGGAGTGACATTGCACTCACCTCGCACCCGCATGCAAGCCGCGTGTACGGGGAGGCCTTCCCGGAACCACCGGAAGACGATAATGATGGTGACGGTATGTATATGAAGGCCCTTGCGATGCGGGCGTGATGATTGGCCCAACCATAATGCCTCACATATAGTGAAGCTCTTCGCATCCCCTGACATCACGTAGCACGTCCCGAAGGAGGAGACAGATGGCCGGGTCGCGGGAAACCGTGCAGGCCAGGGAGGTCCTTGTCCCCCCTCCTGCGGAGCCAGGTATGTTCAGCCGGGTCAGCGTCGGCCGGATCTCCGAAATCATCGTCGACCAGATCCGTCTTTTGATGCGCCAGGGACAGCTGAAGCCCGGGGACCGGCTGCCTCCGGAGCGTGACCTCTGCGAGCGCTTCGGCGTAAGCCGGGTGACCGTGCGGGAGGCGCTGCGGATGCTGGAGTCCAGCGGGCTGGTCGAGATCCGGGTCGGCGCGCGCGGCGGCGCGTTCGTTACGGCCCCGTCAAGTGACCGCGTCGGTGAGGGCCTAGCCGACCTGCTGACCCTGTCGGTCATCAGCGCGGCCGATGTCACCGAGGTCCGGATGATACTGGAAGTGGGCATCGTACCGCTCGTCTGCGAACGGGCCACCGAGCAGGATATCGCGGACCTTGAGGAGATTTGCGAGCGGTCCGAGGCGGCGCTGCGAGCCGGCGGCTACTCGATGGACTTCTCGCTGGAATTCCACATCCGGGTCGCGCAGGCGACGCACAACCCGGCCGTGGTGATGCTCGTCGAGTCCTTCCGCGGGCCGATCCTCATGTCGCTTCAGCAGGCCCAGGAGGCCGCGCCGGAGATGGGCGGCCTCGGCACCCGTGAGCACGAGCGCTTTATCGAGGCAGTCCGCCGCCGCGACCCGGACGCGGCTACCCAGATCATGCGGGAACACCTCGAGCGCACGGCCCACCGCCTGGGCCGCTGACCCGCCCGGGACGGTAAACCCAGCCAAGACGCTGACGTCCGGCCCGCGGGAGAGCCCTCCGCCGACGGCGCTCACTCGTTACGGGTGAAGTTCGAGAACGGCCCAGCCATGGGGTTCGAGGCGTTCCCAGCCGCCGGAATCGTCACTCCCCAGGACGCGCTTGCCCGCCAGCCCGGCCAGCGGGAACGTGACAGGGGCATCCGAGATGTTCAGCAGGACCGCGATGCCGGTGCCACCGGCGGGATCGGCGGACTCATAGGCCAGCGCCTCGTTCTCCAGGTGCAGCACCCGGGTGTGCGCGCGGACCAGCCAGGGGTTGCGGCGCCGCAGCCCGATGAGGTCCTGGTGCAGCCGGTAGACCGGCCAGCCGTGCGGCGCGAGGCCGCCGGGTGAGCCGGGAAAGGCGGGCCTGATCTCGTCGTCGCCGCCCGCGCGGTCGTATTTCACCCCGCGGAAGGCCTGCTCATCACCCGCGTAGACGCTCGGCGTGCCGGCCACCGTGAACAGGATCGCCAGCGCGTGCGGAAGATGGCGCAGGTCATCGACCCTGCTGGCAATACGGGTGACATCGTGGTTGCCGACGAAGGTCAGCGGCGCGAAGACCTCAGCGAAGCCATTATGCCGGTCAAAGGCCCAGGCAAGCTCGAAGAAATTTCCGTCATTCAGGGAACTCCAGATCGCCTTCCACAGCTCATACTGGGTCACCGAGTCCAGGCCGCCGTCCCGGACGATCGCCATGTAGTCGCCGTGGATAACTTCGCCGACAAACCAGGCATCCGGATGGTCGCGGCGCACCCGGCTGATGACCGTGCGCCAGAAGGCGGCAGGCACCGCGTAGGCGGCATCGAGCCGCCAGCCAGCGGCGCCGCGGTCAAGCCAGTATCGCATCACGTCGCTGACGTAGTCCTGTACGGCCGGTTCGGCATGGTTGAGCGCGACCAGATTCCGGTGGCCCTCGAAGTCGGCGTAGCCGAAACCGTCCGGCTCGTTGGGGCCGTCCGCACCGAAGTCCACCCGGAACCACGGCAGGTAGGCCGAGGACCGGCGATGCGCGAGGACGTCCTGGAACGCCGGGAACCCGCGGCCGACGTGATGGAAGACGCCGTCCAGCAGCAGGTTGACGCCGCGGTCCCGGCAGTCCGCGACGAGGCGGCTGAAGTCGTCGTCCGTGCCGAGCCGCGGGTCGATGCGGAAGTGGTCGATGGTGTCATAGCCGTGGGACTCGCTGGCGAAGATTGGCCCCAGGGCCAGCCCGTTGCACCCCAGATCGATCAGATAGTCCAGCCACGCCCCAAGCCGGAGCAGCCGGTGCCCGGCCGCGGCGGCGTCCAGCGCACCGGCGTCCGCTGCGATCGGGGCCGCGCCGGCAAAGCTGATGGGGTGCAGCTGCCACCAGATGGCGTGCTCGGCCCAGCCAGTCATCGATGCCGCCTCTCGCTGGTGACTACGTGTCAGCAGCAGGCTAGCCGTCGCGGGCGGTGGAACCTGCGGCGGGCGAAGTCAGGAAGGCACGACGGTGTTCTCGAGCGGGACCGCCGGGTCGGCGAGGCGGTCCGGGTCAACCGGATTACCGGCTCTGATAAGCCGCCCGATCTGCTCGGAGACATCCCAGACATTGACGTTCATGCCCGCCAGCAGACGGCCCTGGGCCAGCCAGAACGCGATGAACTCACGCTTGCCGACATCCCCGCGGGTCACCACGCGGTCATAGCCATCGGGCTCGACATGACCGACGTACTCCATGCCGAGGTCGTACTGGTCGGTGTAGAAGTACGGCAGCCTGTCGTAGGCGACGTCCTGGCCGAGCATGGCGCGTGCGGCAGTGGCCGGCTGGTTGAGCGCGTTGGCCCAGTGCTCGACGCGGATGTGCTTGGCCAGCATCGGGTGGAACGCGCGGGCGACATCGCCGGCCGCGTAGATGTCGGGGTCGGACGTGCGCAGGGCCGCGTCGGTCACTACTCCGTCGCGCACCTCAAGGCCGGCCGCCTCGGCTAGCTGGACGGCGGGAGCCACGCCGATGCCGATAATGACGGCGTCGGCGTTGACCTCGGTCCCGTCGGCCAGCCGCACGCCGCTGGCCCTGCCGTCGCTGACCAGGATCTCCGCCACGGACACGCCGAACCGGAAATCGACGCCGTGCTCACGGTGCAGGCCAGCGAATACCGTCGCCACCTCGGGGCCGAGCACGCGCAGCAGCGGAAGCCCCGCCGCCTCCAGGATCATCACCTCCGCCCCCGCGATCCTCGCCGCGGCGGCCACTTCCAGCCCGATCCAGCCCGCCCCGACGATGGCGACCCGGGACGCTGACGGCAGGATCTCACGGATGCACTCGCTGTCGTCGACTGTGCGCAGGCACAGCACGCCCTCGACGCTCGCCCCGGGCACTGGCAGCAGGCGCGGCGTGGCGCCGGTGGCCAGCAGCAGCTTGTCGTAGCCGACGCCCTCGCCGCTCGCCAGCGTTACTTCACGCCGCGCCCGGTCGATCGCCGTCACGGCGGTGCTGAGCCGCAGGTCGACCGAGTGCTCGGCGTACCAGCCGTCCTCGTGCACGAAGATCACGTCCCGCTCGGCATTGCCCTGGAGGTAGTCCTTGGACAGCGGCGGGCGCTCGTACGGGTAGTGCCTCTCCTGCCCGATGAGCACGATCTGCCCGCCGAACCCCTCCTTCCGCAGCGCCTCGGCCGCCTTGGCCCCGGCGAGACTGGCGCCGACGATCACGAACGTGGGTCCTGCTGGCATCAGACTCGCCTCCGTGGGCAGGTTCCGGCGCTTCGCGGACGGATCCTGGATTGATCTGACCTGGCCGGGGAACGCAATCGTCGGGTAACGCAATCATAGGTCGGCGCCCCGGCCACTCCCGGGACCCAGGAGGGCTTGCCCGCCGGGGGGATGGCCCGCCGAGCCGGGACGGCCGATCGCAATCCGCCCTGCGTTGCACGTCAGGGCGCTGAGCCATTGACAACGCCGGGGTACCGGCCGATAGGGTAGGCAAAGAGTTAGGTAAGGCTTACCTAAGTAGAGCGGGTTACGGAGCCTTGGGGCGTATAGATATATGCATCCCGAGCGCCCGCGCCGCTTACCGATCACGTCGGGAGGACGGTTGGCTGCGGGAGACGCTCACGCCGCGAGCGACGGTACTCTATCCAGCCCCCCGAGCCCCCCGAGCCAGCCGGTCTCACCGAGCCAGGGCACGCCTGCCAGCCATGGCACGGCAGGTACCCTGGCCGGGCAGATCGGCGCTGCCGTCCAGCGGCTGGCGCGCTCACGTCTGGTGCTCGCGGTCTGGGGCCCCGGCCTCATCGTCATGCTGGCCGACACGGACGCCGGATGCCTGATCACCGCGGCCCAGTCGGGCGCCCAGTGGGGCTATGCCATGGTCCTGCCGCAGATCGCCCTCATCCCCATCCTGTTCATGGCCCAGGAGATCGTGGTCCGGCTCGGGGTGGTCACCGGCAAGGGCCACGGCCGGCTGATCAGGGAGCATTTCGGGCTGGGCTGGGGCGTCCTGTCGGCCGGCACCCTGCTGGCGTCCGCGGTGGGCGCCCTGCTGACGGAATTTGCCGGCGTCGCCGGCGTCGGCGAGCTGTTCGGGATCTCCCGGTGGGTGACCATCCCGGTAGCGACGGCGTTCCTGCTCGGCCTGGCCTTCACCGGCAGCTACCGGCGTATCGAGCGGATCGGCATCGCCATCGGCCTGGCCGAGCTGGCCTTCATCCCGGCCATGATCCTGGCCCACCCGAGCGCGCATCAGCTGGCCCTCGGGCTGGCGTCGCTGCCGCTGCGCCAGCATTCCTACGTCTACCTGCTGGCCGCGAACGTGGGCGCCGTGGTCATGCCATGGATGATCTTCTACCAGCAGAGCGCCATCGTCGACAAAGGGCTGAACCCCCGGATGCTGCGGGCCGAACGGCGTGACACGGCCGTCGGCACCCTGATCACCCAGGGGATCATGATCGTGGTGATCATCACCTTCGCCGCGACCATCTTCACGGTCAACCGCCATACGCCGCTCAACACCGTCGGGCAGCTCGCCGGGGCGCTGCAGCCCTACATCGGCTCGTCCGCCTCGAAGGTGCTGATCGGTGCGGCCATCCTCGGCGGCGCCCTGGTCGCGGCGATCGTCGTCTCGCTGGCCGGCTCGTGGGGCGTGGCTGAGGTCCTCGGCTGGCGGCACAGCCTCAATCAGCGGCTGAACCGCGGCAACGTCAAGTTCTACCTGGTCTACGCCCTGGCCCACATCCTCGGTGCGATCCTCGTGCTGGCCAGCGTCAACCTGGTGAACCTGGCGGTCGACGTGGAGGTCATGAACGCCCTGCTGCTGCCCGTGGTGCTCGGCTTCCTGCTCGTTCTGGAGGCCAGGGCCCTGCCGCCGGAGCACCGGATGCGCGGGGCCTACCGTGTGGTCTGCACCGTCCTGTGCCTGGTCGTCATCGGCTTCGGCTTGTATATGGTGCCTACGGCGCTGGGCCTGTAGAGGCGCGAGCCTGCTCAGGACTCCGGCCCGGGAAGGCCGGGGCCCGGGAGCAGGCGCCGCTGCGCGTCAGCGAGCGCAAGCTCCACGGCACCGAGCGTCACCGCCTCGTCGCCGAGCCGCGACATCTCCAGCCGCGGCGGTACCAGCGTCAGCGGCCGCACGTTGACATCGATCGCCTGAAGCAGCGCGGAACCGGCACGTGAGACGCCGGCGCCGATGACGACGAGATCTGGATCGAGCGTGAGCAGGACCGGGGCCAGCCCGCGCGCGAACCGGGCCGCGATCGTGTACACGGCCTCCATGGCCGCCGTGTCGCCGTGGGCCGCGGCCGCGAAGACCGCCTCGGCGTCGAGCCGGCCTGGCCCGGAGGCCTGCAGCTCGGCCAGCACCCCGCCATGGCGGGCGGCGGCGGACCGGCCGGCCGCGATGATGGCATCCGCCACGACCAAGCGCTCGAAGGGCCCCCTGCCGAGGGCGTCCGGCTCAGCCGTCGTGCCGCTGTCCAGCGCGAGGAAACCGATCTCGCCGGCCGCGTTCGAGGCGCCCCGGTGCAGCTGATCCCCGATCAGGACCCCGGCGCCGACGCGCTCGCCCCACAAGATGAAGACGACCGTGTGCGCGTCACGGGCCAGTCCATGCCGCCGTTCCGCCAGGGCGGCAAGGTTGGCGTCGTTCTCCACCTGAACCGGGCAGCGGAACGACCGGCGGAGCTCGCGTGCCAGCTCGATCCTCCACCCGGGCAGGCCAGGCGCCAGCATGACGGCACCGCGGGGCCAGTCCACCAGGCCCGGGGTGCCGGCCGCCACGCTCGCGACGTCACCGCGCCCGATCCCCGCCTCGGCCAGCGCCTCCCGCGCGGCCATGCGCATGGCCGTGAGCAGATCCTTGCTGCTGTTCGCGCCGGAGGTCGGCCGGTGATGCCTGGCCACCACATTGCCGGCCAGGTCGGCGACCGTGACATGGGCCTTGTGCCGGCCGATGTCGATACCCACGACGTAGGCCGCCTCGGACCGGAACCTGACCAGCCTCGCAGGACGGCCGGAACGGACATGCCCGTCGCGGCCGGGCGCGACATAGGCGAGCAGGCCAGCGGCATGCAGCTGCTCAACCACCTGCCCGACGGTGGGGCGTGACAGCCCGGTACGCCCGGCCAGGTCCGAGAGGCTGAGCGGTCCTGCCCCGCGCAGGGCGGCAAGCACGTGCGCGCTGTTGATCTGGCGCAGCAGTGGCGGCCCGCCGAGTGCGGACGACTCCATCGTCTTCCCCTTTGATATCAGTGCGGCCACTCCCCTTGACCCGCAGGGCCGCGTGCAGCATGATATGCAGCAATATTTAATAAATATCCTTTCATAGTCGACGATGAACGAGAAGAGATCCAGGGATTCCGATGAAAAGACAGCTGACCGCGGGTGTCGCGGTGGGTGTGGCAGCACTGATCGCGCTGGCCGGCTGCGGTTCTTCTTCCAGCGGCTCCGGCAGCAGCGGCACTACGACTCTGACGTTCTTCGGCGCCGACTACGGCACTGGACCGTCCACCAGCACGACGAAGTACTGGGACGCCATCGCGTCGGCTTTCCACAAAGCCGATCCGAACATCACGGTCAACGTGCAGACCGTCAACTGGACCGACTTCCCGAACAAGGTCCAGACGCTGATCCAGAACAAGCAGTTCCCGGACATCCTGGAAGGTGACACCGCGCCGCAGTTCGCGCAGGGTCACCTGCTCTACAAGGCGAGCGACGTGCTGTCCAACACCAGCAACATCATCCCGAAGTTCCTCGGCGACACCGATTACCAGGGCACCCCGTACGGCATCCCATTCACGACCAGTACCCGGGTTCTCTACTACAACAAGAAGATCTTCGCGGCCGCGGGCATCTCATCGCCGCCGCAGACCTGGGCTCAGCTGCAGTCGGACGCCGCCACGATCAAGAGGAAGACCGGGAACATCGGTTACGGCCTGCCGCTTGGCAGCGAGGAGGCACAGGCCGAGTCGCTGATGTGGTTCCTCGGCAACGGCGGCGGCTACCAGACCGCAAGCGGCCAGTACGACATCAACAGCACGCAGAACGTGCAGACATTCCAGTTCCTGCAGCAGTTGGTACAGGCGGGTGACACCCAGCCGTCCCCCGGGACCACTGACCGTAAGGACGTCTGGGCGCAGTTCGCGGCAGGCAAGATCGGCATGGTCGGAGGGCAGCCGGCCCTCATCCCGATCATCCAGCAGGCTGGTGTGCTGAAGTCATCCGACTACGCCACCGCCACCTTCCCCGGCAAGAACGGCCCGCTGACCTCCACGCTGGGCGTGCATGACGACATCGTGGCGTTCAACACCGGCGGCCACCAGGCTGCGATCAAGAAGTTCCTCGACTTCGCGTACCAGGACAAGTACCAGTTGCAGTTCGCCAACGAGTACGACCTGCTGCCGGCCACGCTCAGCGGCGGCACGGCCATGCAGTCGGCGAACCCGACGTTCGCGCCGTTCTTCAAGAACATCACGAACTCGGTAAACTACCCGTCCAAGACCAACTGGACCACGGTGGAGAATCAGATCAAGACCACGATCGGCCAGGCGGTCAGCGGCAACCCACAGCGGGTCCTGAACGCGCTCCAGCACACCGCTGCCAGCAGCAGCTGAGGCAGCAGTACGGCGGTCCCGGCCCCGACGCTCGCGGCAGCAAGCCGTTCAGCGCGGTGTCCGGGGCCGCTGGCTACCCAGCCGGGCGATCCTCAGCCATTCCGAGACCAGGCCATCCGGGAGACCAGAATGTCCAATGTCGCGTCCGTCGAGGAGGCGGCAAGCGAGCAGGCTGTTCCGACACCCCCGCCTCGCCGCCAGGGCCGCGGGAGCCGGATCCGGCGCGGCCTGGCACCGGTGCCGTGGCTTGCGCCCGCCGTCATCCTGATCGCGGTGGTGGTGATCTGGCCGATCGTGACGATGGTCCAGACGTCGCTGCAGCGATACTCCTCCCTCGGCATCCTGATCGGGTCCGCCGGGACACAGAACTTCACAGCCCTGTTCGGCGATCCGAACCTCTCGAGCATCCTGGTGCGGACCGTACTCTGGGTAGTCGCCGTGGTCGGTATCACGATGCTGGTCTCGCTGGCCCTGGCGCAGCTGTTCAACCAGCATTTCCCAGGCCGCCGGGTCACCAGGTGGGCACTGATCGCGCCGTGGGCAGCATCGGTGATGATGACGGCCTTGATATTCCGCTGGATGCTGCAGCCGGACAGCGGCGTGATCAACATTTTCCTGCACCAGCTCGGCCTCGTGCAGTACAACTCGGCCGGGTCGTCCTGGCTCGGCCGGCCGGACAGCGCGATGGCGTGGATGATCGGGGTGGCGGTCTTCGTCTCGCTGCCGTTCACCACATACACACTGCTCGCCGGGCTGCAGGCCATCCCCGGCGAGCTTTTCGAGGCAGCCAGGGTGGACGGGGCGTCGCGCTGGCAGAGCTACCGGTCGATCACGCTGCCGCTGCTCCGTCCGGCGTTTCTGGTCGCGCTGGTGATCAATGTGATGAATGTGTTCAACTCGTTCCCGATCATCTGGGAGATGACGCGCGGCGGCCCTGGCTATGAGACCAACACCACGACGGTGTTCATGTACAACCTAAAACAGAGCTTCATCGGCGAATCGGCTGCAATGTCCATTGTCAACTTCGTCATCATCATCGTGGTGATCATCTTCTTCCTGCGGCTGAACAACTGGAACCGGCAGGAGGCACGCTGACATGGCCGCTGAGACCGTGAGCACCGACCGCGCCGGCGAGCGGGGCGCGGCTGTGCGGCGCGCCAGCAAGCGGGGCCCGGCCCGGCCCTCGCGCACATCACTCAAGACGGTGATCATCGCCGCTGCCGCCTACCTCATCGCCGTCATCTTCCTGCTCCCCTACCTCGAGATGTTGATCACAGCACTGCGACCGCAGCAGGAACTGCTGGAGCGCAATTACCTGCCGCATCACTTCGCCTGGTCGAACCTCATCAACATGTGGGGGTCCGGTTTCGGCATCACGAACAGCCTGCGGGTCAGCCTGGAGCTGGCCATCGGCGCCACCATCCTGGTCCTGCTGGTGGCAACGCCCGCCGCCTACTACACCGCGCGGCGCTCCTTCCGGGGAAGAGGGCTTTTCCTGCTGATTGTCCTGATCACGCAGATGCTGCAGCCGACTGCGCTCATCGTCGGAATCTACAAGGAGTTCCTCAGCTTCCATCTGCTGAACTCGGTGTTCTCCCTGATCCTGGTCAACGCCGGCTTCAACATGGCCTTCGCGGTCTGGATCCTGAACGCCTACTTCCGCTCGATCCCGGTGGAACTCGAGGAAGCCGCGATGGTTGATGGCAACAGCCACTTCGGCGCGATGCTCCGGATCACGTTCCCGCTTGCCATGCCGGGCGTGGTCACCGCGCTGATCTTCACGTTCATCGCGGCCTGGAACGAGTTCATTGCGGCGCTCACGCTGACCACCGGGTCCAGCGCCATGCCGCTGACCGTGCTCCTCGACTCGTTCATCGGCCAGTACACGGTGGACTGGCAGCACCTGTTCGGTGCCTCGCTGATCGCCACCATCCCAGTGGTGATCCTCTTCGCCTTCATCGAGCGCCGCGTGGTGGGCGGCCTGACCGCCGGGTCGGTCAAGTAGCCCGGGCCTGCATGCTGGTCTTAGCTCACGGGTCATCCGCCAGGCGGGGTGACCCCGGCGCGCGGCCGCGACGGGTTCCCTCCCGCCGCGGCCGCGCCGCCCCCCTTCCGGCGCTGGGCACGCCGCCCTCCACCTCAGCCCGGCGGCCCCAGTGACGGCGATGGCGCCATCGCGGATAGCGCAGGGGCGGCGATGGCGCCATCGCCGACTCCCGCGATGCGTTACTGCTGGAGGACGCCCTCGATCTCGAGGTCGATGGACACCTTGTCGCTTACGATCATGCCGTTGTTGGTGCCAGGGATCACGCCGTCGAAGCTCACACCGAAGTCTTTCCGGTTGATCTCGCCCTTGGCGGAGAAGCCAGCCCGCGTGCCGCCGTAGGGGTCCGGGCCGAAGCCGTTGATCTCCAGCTTGAGCGTGACCGGGCGGGTAACGCCCTTGATCGCCAGGTTCCCGTCGAGCAGGTAGTCGTCGCCGTCCTTACGCACGCCGGTCGACTGGAACGTCAGGTTGGGGTGCTTCTCGGCCTCCAGGAAGTCGCCGCTCCTGATGTGGTTGTCGCGGTCGGCCTGGCTGGTGGTGATCGAGGTGGCGTCGATGGTGGCCGTCACGCTGGACTGGAGCGGGTCCTCCCCCGTCGTGAACGTGCCCTCGACCTTCTCGAACTTGCCCCGCACCTTGCTGACCATCATGTGCCGGACGCTGAAGCCGACCTCCGAGTGAACGGGGTCGATCGCCCACGTCCCCGCGACGTAGCCGGGAATCTCGGTAGCAGCAATGCTCATGGCCTCTCCTATCGGAATCTGCTGACGGAGTTCTTAATCGTGCTTCGGTTCCTGAGAGTAACCATGACTTGTTGAATCGTCAAGTTGTTGGCTGAGGGTTGGCATCTGTACCCTGGTTACATGGCAGTAACCGGCATGGACGGAGCATCGGGGGCAGGCGCTGACGCGCCCCGGCAGCCCCTGGCCGACTGCCGTGCCCGCGAGATCCTGCACCGCGTCGGCGACAAGTGGTCTGTCTACGTGATCGACCGCCTCGGCGGGGGCAGCCTGCGGTTCAGCGAACTGCGCCGCAGCATCGGTGGCATCACGGCGCGCATGCTCACCGTTACCCTCCGGGGGCTGGAGCGCGACGGCCTCGTCACCCGGACACTGCACCCCGTCATACCGCCCCGGGTCGACTACGAGCTCACCCCGATGGGCAAGACGCTTCTGCAGACGATCGAGCAGCTCATCGACTGGGCGGACAGCCACGTCGCCGACATCTACGCCGCCCGCGCGGCCTATGACGCGAAGCACGCGCCGGAAGACACCGCTGACTGCGAAGCCGACGGCACTGCTCCCTGCGAGGAGGACGACGCAGCGGCCTGCGTCGCCGCCGACGCGGAGTGAAACGCCCGCTGAGGCTACGTAAAACGCGTCTCCCACACCGACACGTGGGAGCTGCTGGCCGAGGTGAAGGCCTGTCCCTGCCAGCCTCCCCACCGGCCGGCCAGTGTCATCCCGGCCAGCCTGGCCATCAGGTCCAGTTCGCCCGGCCAGGCGTAACGGAGCTCAACCGGGTAGGTGGCGATGCCGTCGGCGCCGATGACGATGCTCCGGGTGCGGATCCGCTGGCGGGCGAGGTCGTGGACCGAGGCGCTGATCCGGCTGACAGCACCGTCTATCTGGTCAACCTGCACTCGCTGGGCCCGGTCGAACCGCGTCAGGTCAGGAACGAAGGCCTCCATGACGAAGACGCCGCCCGGCGCGAGGCTGGCTGCGACGTTGGCGAAACAGCGGAGCTGATCGTCTTGGGTCAGCAGGGCGAAGAAGGTGTTGAACACGACGTAGGCCAGCCCGAACGGGCCGCCTGGCACACGGACATCGGCGAAGTCCCCGATCTCGACCGCGAGATCACGGCCGCCCGGCTTGCCGCGCAGCCGCTCCACCATCCGGGGCGACGCGTCGATGCCGGTGACCGGCACGCCTCGCCCGGCCAGCGGCAATGCGATCCGCCCGGTCCCGATGCCGAGCTCGAGCGCCGGCCGGTCACCGGCACGGGCCGCGAGGAACTCCACCACCGGGGCAATGTCCGGGTCCCGGTCGCCGTGCCACTCGTCGTACACATCGGCGATCCGGTCACCATACTCCGATGGGGCGGGATCACCGCCGGGCATGGGCTCCATGCCGCCATCCTGACAGCACGCGATCAGAGCTCGCATCACAATTACGCGCACCGGCCAGCGTGCCATAACTGGGCCGTGAGGGCACTGGTAACTGTCTCCTTCCGCCACGCTCGCCGCCATTCTGCCGTTTCGAGCAAGACGGCGCAGGCCTGCGGCCGGGGGCTCTATACATGATGGGCGCGCCCGGGGCGGGACTGGGCTGGACACGACGATCGAAGGGACCGTCTGGCCTTGCAGCAGGAAGCGGCCGAAGATTGCCTTGAGGCTGCCTGCGCTTGCCTGCCTGCTGCGAGGAGGCGATTGGATGCCTGGTGAAAAGGCGCTGCGGCTGCACAGCTGTGTGGTGATCGGTGCCGGGGTCCTCGGTGTGTGCGTGGCGGTGCGGCTGGCCGAGGCGGGCATCCGGGTAACGCTCCTGGAGCAGGACCAGCCTGGCCGGGCCGCCACCCGATCGAGCTTTGCCTGGCTGAACGCCAACGAGAAGGCGCCTCGCGCCTACCACGACCTCAATTACGCCGGGAT
>DASQVO010000095.1:0-9041 GCA_035640715.1 Streptosporangiaceae bacterium | reverse complement strand
CGGACACCAGCCGCAGCGAGCTGACGGGGGGCTCCGGGGGGTCGTCCCCCCGGGCCAGCACTGGTCGCCCCCCGGCTAGCACAGCGACTACTTCTTGCCGGCCTTCTTCTTGCCGGCCACGGTCTTCTTCCTGCCCTTACGAGTGCGGGCGTTGGTCTGCGTCCGCTGGCCATGCACAGGCAGCCCCCGGCGGTGCCGGATGCCCTGGTAGCAGCCGATCTCGATCTTCCGCCGGATGTCGGCCTGAACCTCGCGCCGCAGGTCACCCTCGACCCGGTAGGTGGCGTCGATCCAGTCACGGAGGCGGACAAGCTCGTCTTCGCTGAGGTCTCTGACCCGGGCGTCGGCGCTGACGCCGGTGGCCTTCAGCGTCTCCAGCGCCCTGGTGCGGCCAATGCCGTAGACGTAGGTAAGCGCGACTTCCAGCCGCTTCTCGCGGGGAAGATCAACGCCGACAAGGCGTGCCATCTGCGGGCAGTTCTCCTTCGTGTCGTGGAGGTCCTTCGCGCCGCTTCCCGGCCCCTGCCCGGGCCAGGCCCCGGCCTCCTCCGGGGGTAAGTATGCGGCCTTTCCAGCCGCAGACCTGCGGTGCGCGTTTTTTCTATTAACCCTGGCGCTGCTTGTGCCGCGGATCCGAGCAGATGACCATCACGCGGCCATGCCGGCGGATGATCCGGCACTTGCTGCAGATCTTCTTGACGCTCGGCTTGACCTTCACGCTGCCGTCTCCTCTTGAGCCGCCCATGCGGGCGGCCCCTTAATACCCGCTCGCTACTCGTCTTGCTTGTCGTCTTACTTGTTACTTGTACCGGTACACGATCCGCCCACGGCTCAGGTCGTAGGGGCTGAGTTCCACCACGACCCGGTCGTCGGGCAGGATGCGGATGTAGTGCATCCGCATCTTCCCGCTGATGTGAGCGAGAACCTGGTGCCCGTTGTCCAGCTCCACCCGGAAGAAGGCGTTCGGCAGGGACTCGACAACCGTGCCTTCAATTTCGATGGCGCCGTCTTTCTTGGGCATGTCCTCCGCGTTTCGCTATCCGGCTCGGCCGCGCACCTGGCACGCGGCTCCGCATTGTTACGTGTGCTGCCTGGCAACGCTTACCGGCCCGGAGGCCTGGCAGCATTGCCTGGCGTTACTCCCTGACTTGGCTGCTGGCGGGGCGCCGGGCGAAACGTGGTTTCCGCGCCTCCCCGGGCCCGTCGGCGCGAGACCCGCCCCGACAGGATGCGTGGCCCGCCGGGATGACCGCCGACGCGACTTCGCGGGTAAAGCTACGCGGGAAGGCAGCCCACGGGCCGGACGCGAGTTTACGCGAAACGCGCCGTCAATGCGAACTGGCACGCCCGCACCGCCCCTGACGCCGGTTCGGGGCCCGGCGGCGCCGCGCCGTCGGCTCAAGGTGCCCGAACCCACCTACTACAAGCCGCGCGTGCCGCGGATTATGCCCGTGCTTCACAGCCGGTTTCCGGGCCTGGCAGACCGGAAGCCGGCAGTAGCCCGCGAGCCGGCGGCCGGCGCAGCGAGGCATCCGGCAGGCTGTAATAGTGGAGGTCGATGTGCGGAAGGTCGGCCAGGAGCTCATCGAGCTCGTCGAGCGTGCGTGCCCGCAGCGCGCTGTCGAGCCGTTCACTGAACTCCTCGGCGCTCAGCCGGCCGGCGGCATGGTGCTCCCGCAGCATCGATGCCACACGATCACGGTCGGAATCAGAGGCGCGGATCCGCGGACCAGACGGCATCGGCGTCCTCCTCCACTGCCTCACCCCGTCTCCGGGGCGGCTCCGGTGCCTAGTGCCGGAGCCCCTCTTCTGAGATTGCCCCCTCAACCGCCGTTCCGGCAAATGAGCCGCCGGCTTCGCCGATCAGGGCGTAGCCGGCCTCGCCGCCGTCCTCCGCCGTCAGCACCCATGGGCCGGACGGCGTGATCGCGACCGTGTGCTCGTAGTGCGCCGCGAAACCGCCGTCCGCGCTGATCACCGTCCAGCCGTCGTCGAGCAGTTCCGTTTCCGCGCTGCCAAGCACCACCATCGGCTCCACGGCGAGAGCCATGCCCTCCCGCAGCCGGGGGCCCCGGCCGGGCCGGCCATAGTTCGGCACCGGCGGATCCATGTGCATTGCGCTGCCAATCCCGTGTCCGACGTACTCCTCCACCACACCGTACGGGCCCGCGCTTCGCACGCTCGCCTCGACCGCGTGCGAGATGTCGGTGAGCCGGTGGCCGGCCCGGACCTGGGTGAGGCCGCGCCACAAAGCCGTCTCGCACGCCTGCAGCAGCCGCGCCAGTTCCGGAGAGATCTCACCCACCTCGACGGTGAGGGCCGCATCCCCGTGCCAGCCGTCGACGATGGCGCCGCAGTCGATCGAGATGATGTCTCCGTCGCGGAGCACCTTGTCCGGGCTCGGGATGCCGTGGACGATGACCTCGTTCACCGACGTGCAGATCGACGCGGGATATCCGTGATAGCCCTTGAAGGAGGGCGTGGCGCCGGCGGCGCGGATCTCGCGCTCGGCAAGCTCGTCCAGGTCGGCGGTGCTGATGCCGGGCCGCACCGCCTCACGGAGTGTCCGCAGCGTGCGCGCCACCACCAGGCCGGCCTCGCGCATCGCCAGGATCTGCTCAGGGGTCTTGATCTCTATCGCCGACCTCGATCTCATCCGCGCCCCATCCGCTCCGGCGTGCCCCTGGCCGGGGCCTGTCATCAAACGCTACCGCCACGCGGCGCAGCAGGCGCTCGTACCGGCCTAGCGACCCCGGGCCAACGGCCCGGGTGAGCGGCCGGTGTACAACGGCGAGCCCCGCACGGGATACGGACAGACGATCGTACCGGCCCAGCGAGTCCGGGCCTTCAGGCCCGGCGAGCGGCCGGTGTATCGGACCCCAGCCCGGGAAAGCTGATGGGGGGCTCCGGGGGGTCGCCCCCCCGGGCCAGCACAGCGGCCGGTGTGTCGGACCCCAGCCCGGGAAAGCTGACGGGGGGTTCCGGGGGGTCGCCCCCCCCGGGCCAGCACAGCTCAGCGGGCGAACGGGCGGAGCGCGGCGAGCGCCCGCTCGGTAACCTCTTCGACGGGGCCGGTCGCGTCGATCCCGATGAGGATCCGTTCGTCGGCGTAGAAGGAGACCAGCGGCGCGGTCTGCTTCCTGTAGACCTCCAGCCGGTGCCGCACCGTCTCCTCGCGGTCATCATCACGCTGGAAAAGCTCGCCGCCGCAGGCGTCGCAGATGCCGTCGCGGGTCGGCGGATCGAACAGGACATGCCACACGCGCTCGCACCGGCGGCAGGTCCGGCGCCCGGACAGCCGGCGCACCACTTCGTCCTCGTCCACGATGAGCTCGAGAACCACGGTGAGCCGCGTGTCCCACTCCGCCAGCAGCTTCTTCAGCGTCTCGGCCTGGGGCACGTTCCGCGGGAATCCGTCGAGCAGGAATCCCGCCTGCGCGTCGTCTTCGCAGAGCCGGTCCCGGACCATGGCAATCGTGACCTCGTCGGGCACCAGGTCACCACGGTCCATGTACTCCTTGGCCTGGTGGCCAAGCGGCGTCCCGCTGGTGACGTTATGCCGGAAGATGTCACCTGTCGATATTTTCGGGATCGCCAGGTGCGAGGCTATGAACTGGGCCTGTGTCCCCTTGCCCGCTCCGGGGGGCCCGACGAGGACGATGCGCACTACCGAAGGAAACCCTCATAGTTGCGCTGCTGCAGCTGGCTCTCTATCTGCTTCACCGTGTCGAGGCCGACACCGACCATGATCAGCAGGCTCGTGCCGCCGAAGGGAATCTGGCTGCTCACATTCATCATCGCGAACGCCACCATCGGGATCAGGCCGATGATCGCGAGGTACAGCGAGCCCGGCGCGGTGAGGCGGGTGAGCACGTAGTTCAGATACTCGGCCGTGGGGCGCCCGGGCCGGATGCCGGGGATAAAGCCGCCGTACTTCTTCATGTTGTCGGCGACCTCGGCCGGGTTGAACGTGATCGACACGTAGAAGTAGGTGAAGCCGATGATCAGCAGGAAGAAGACGGCCATGTAGAAGGCTGAGGTATTCGAGGCGACATAGCGGTCGATCCACGCCACCCAGCCCTGCGGGTGGGTCTGGTTCCCAAATAGCGACGCCACGAGCTGCGGGATGTACAGCAGTGACGACGCGAAGATGACCGGGATGACGCCCGCCTGGTTGACCTTCAGCGGGATGTAGGTGGACGTCCCGCCGTACATGCGCCGCCCGACCATGCGCTTGGCGTACTGGACGGGGACGCGCCGCTGTGCCTGCTCCATGAACACCACGAACGCGACGATCGCGATCAGCACGACCACGGTGATGCCGGTGACGAAGGCGGACTTCGTGCGGTAGATATCCAGCAGACCGCCGGGAATCACGGCGATCACCTGCGTGAAGATCAGGACGGACATGCCATTGCCGACGCCGCGGTCGGTGATCAGCTCGCCCATCCACATGATGACCGCGGTGCCCGACACCATGGTGATCACCATGGTGACGATCGTGAAGATCGACGGGTTCGGGATGATCGTCTGGCTGCAGCTCGGGTACAGCCTTCCCGACCTGGCCAGCTCTACGAACCCGGTTGACTGGAGGATCCCCAGCCCGATCGTCAGATACCGGGTGTACTGGGTGATCTTCGTCTGCCCCGCCTGGCCCTCGTTCTTAAGAGCCTCCAGGCGTGGGATCACGACGGTGAGCAGCTGGAGGATGATGCTGGCCGTGATGTACGGCATGATGCCGAGCGCGAACACCGACAGCCGCAGCAGTGCATTGCCGCTGAACAGGTTGATGAGCTGGTAGACACTCGCGGCGCCGCCACTGCTCGTCGCGGCGCCCGCGCAGAAGGTGATGGCCTTCTCGGATACGCCAGGGGTCGGTATCGCGGACCCAAACCGGAATAGCGCGACGATGGCAACAGTGAATAGCAGCTTCTTGCGCAGGTCGGGCGTCCGGAAAGCCCGGAGGAACGCGGTCAGCATGCGCCATCCTCGGTTCGATTGATCAATGTCTTCCAGCCGCTCCTGGTCCTGGCCAGACCGTTTCCGGGTCTGAAGGATTCCGCCAGGCCAGTCGTCACGTCCGCCGGCTTCCCGCGGCCGACGCGAGGCTGTCCGGCAGTCCCGTATGGCTCCCGTATCCTACCTGGCGGCCCAGGGATTGTCTTCCCCGCATCGGGGCGCCCGATGCGGGGAAGCTGTTCGCGGCGGCCCGCTCAGAGTTGGGTGACCGTCCCGCCCGCGCCGACGATCCGCTCCCGCGCGGCGGCCGAGAAAGCATGCGCGCTCACCCGGAGCGCCACGCCGATCTCGCCCTCGGCGAGCACCTTGACGCGCTGTCCCTTGCGGATGGCGCCCCTGGCCACGAGGTCATCGGGCGTCACATCACCGCCCGCCGGGTAGAGCTCCGCCAGCCTGCCGGTATTCACCACCTGGTAGCTGGTGCCGAAACCGGCGTTGGAGAAGCCCTTCAGCTTCGGCACCCGCCGGTGCAGCGGCATCTGGCCGCCTTCGAAGCCCACGCGCATGGCGCTGCGCGCCTTGGTGCCCTTGGTGCCGCGGCCCGCGGTCTTGCCCTTCGAGGCCTCACCGCGGCCCACCCTCGTCCTGGCCGTCCGCGCGCCCGGCGCCGGCCTGAGGTGGTGCAGCTTCAACATGTTAGTCCACCTTCTCCACGCGGACCAGGTGACGTACGGCCTGGATCATCCCGCGGAACTCGGGCTTGTCCGGCTTGATGACGACCTGCCCGATCCGCTTCAGCCCGAGTGAGCGCAGCGAGTCACGCTGCGCGCTCGTGCCGCCGATTTTCGACTTGATCTGGGTGACCTTCAACTGTGCCATCTCTGACGCTCCCGCTTAACTGGCCGCCGCGGCCGCACGGGCCCGGAGCATGGCCGCCGGCGCGACATCCTCGATCGGCAGGCCACGCTTGGCCGCGATCTCCTCTGGCCGGCTCAGGCTCTTCAGCGCGGTCACCGTCGCGTGCACGACGTTGATCGGGTTGGAGGAGCCGAGCGAGCGGGACAGCACGTCATGGATGCCCGCGCACTCGAGGACGGCACGCACGGGACCGCCGGCGATCACGCCGGTTCCCGGGCTGGCGGGCTTCAGCAGCACGACACCGGCCGCGTCCTCCCCCTGCACCGTGTGCGGGATGGTGCCGGCGATGCGCGGCACACGGAAGAAGTGCTTCTTGGCCTCCTCGACGCCCTTGGCGATCGCCGCGGGCACCTCCTTGGCCTTGCCGTATCCGACGCCGACCATACCGTTGGCGTCGCCCACCACGACGAGCGCGGTGAAGCTGAACCGGCGGCCTCCCTTGACCACCTTGGCCACCCGGTTGATGGTGACCACGCGCTCTAGGTAGGTCGGCTGCTTGTCGGCCCCGCCGCCACGACGATCGTCGCGGCGGTCACGCCGCTCGCCGCCGGGGCCGCGCCGCGGAGCTCCTGGCATTAGTTCGTCCTCATCTCATGCATAGCTTTACGGGCCATCAGAACTCCAGCCCACCTTCCCTGGCGGCCTCGGCGAGCGCCGCCAGCCGGCCGTGGTAGGCGTAGCCGCCGCGGTCGAAGACCACGCTGGTGATGCCTGCCTCGGCCGCCCGCTGTGCCAGCAGCTTGCCGACCTGGCGGGCCTTGGCCGTCTTGTCCCCTTCGGTGCCGCGGATCGTCACGTCGAGCGTGGACGCGGACGCCAGCGTCCGGCCCACGGTGTCGTCGACGATCTGCGCGAACATGTGCCGCGCGGAGCGGTTCACGGCGAGCCGGGGCCGCGTCGCGCTGCCGGTGACCTTCTTGCGGACCCGCAGGTGCCGCCTCGCCTGTGCCGCGGCACGCGCGCTCAGCCGCCGCCCGCTGCGCGCACGCGACCTGGTCTTCGTGCTAGCCATGGCTACTTCCCAGCCTTCCCGACCTTGCGGCGAATCTGCTCGCCCTGGTAGTGCACGCCCTTGCCCTTGTAGGGATCGGGCTTGCGCAGCTTGCGGATCTTCGCCGCGATCTCGCCCACCTGCTGCTTGTCAATGCCTTCGACGACGAACCTGGTGGGGGCCTCGACGCGGAAACTGATGCCCTCCGGGGGCGTGACGGTCACCGGGTGGCTGTAGCCGAGGGAGAACTCGAGGTTCTGCCCCCGCGCCTGCACGCGGTACCCGACCCCGACGATCTCCAGGGTCTTGCGGTAGCCGTCGGTGACGCCCGTGACCATGTTGGCGATCAGGGTCCGGGACAGGCCGTGCAGCGCGCGGACCCGGCCCTCGTCATTGGGGCGGGTGACCCGGATGACATTATCCTCGCGGACGATCGTCAGCGGCTCCGGCACCGTGTGCTGGAGCGTCCCCTTCGGCCCCTTGACCGTGATGTCACGTCCGTCGACGGTGACGTCGACGCCGCTGGGCACCGTCACGGGGAGCCGTCCGATTCTCGACATAGCCGCCTCCCCTCTTACCAGACGTAGGCGAGGACTTCGCCGCCCACGCCGCGCTTGTTGGCCTGCTTGTCGGTCATCAGGCCGTTGGACGTCGAGATGATCGCGACGCCGAGACCGCCCAGGACCCTCGGCAGGTTGTCCTTCTTCGCGTACACCCTCAAGCCCGGCTTGGACACGCGCTTGATGCCGGCGATCGAGCGCTCGCGCGAGTTGCCGTACTTCAGGCTGACCACCAGCCGCTTGCCCACCTCGGCGTCTTCCACCCGCCAGCCGGCGATGTAACCCTCCTGCTGGAGGATCGCGGCGATGTGGGACTTGATCTTGGAGTACGGCATCGCCGCCGTGTCGTGGTACGCGGCGTTCGCATTACGCAGACGGGTCAGCATGTCTGCGATTGGGTCGGTCATCGTCATGGCCTGATGGCCCTCCTCACCGTGGTTTCCTCATCGCGCCGGGCTGCCTGCCTCAGGCGTGGGGACCTTCGGTGTGGTCGGTGGGCGCGCGATGCGCGCCCAGGTCGGTCTATTCCTGCTGGCGCCCGCCGAGGCACGGCGACCGCCGGATGAGGTTCGAATTACCAGCTGGACTTGGTGATGCCAGGCAGTTCGCCGCGGTGCGCCATCGTGCGGAAGCACACCCGGCACAGGCCGAACCTGCGGTACACGGCACGCGGCCGCCCGCAACGCGAGCAGCGCGTGTACGCGCGCACCTCAAACTTCGGCGTCCGCTTTGCCTTGACGATCAGTGCCTTCTTCGCCACTATCAGCCCTCCCTGAAGGGGAAACCGAGGCGCCGCAGCAGCGAGCGGCCCTCCTCGTCGGTGGTCGCGGTCGTGACGACGGTGATGTCCATGCCGCGTTGCCGGTCGATCCGGTCCGGGTCGATCTCGTGGAACATCACCTGCTCGGTCAGGCCGAAGGTGTAGTTGCCCCGGCCGTCGAACTGCCGGTCGGACAGGCCGCGGAAGTCTCGGATCCGCGGCAGGGCGGTCGTGAGCAGCCGGTCGAGGAACTCCCACATCCGGGTGCCGCGCAGGGTCGCATGCGCCCCGATGGGCATGCCCTCGCGCAGCTTGAACTGGGCGATGGACTTCTTGGCCCTGGCCACGGCCGGTTTCTGCCCGGTGATGACAGACAGGTCCCGCACCGCGCCCTCGATCAGCTTGGCATCCCTGGCTGCCTCGCCGACACCCATGTTGACCACGATCTTGGCCAGGCCAGGCACCTGCATGGCGTTGCTGTACCCGAACTCATCGCGGAGCGCCGGTACGATCTCGCTGAGGTAGCGCTGCTTGAGGCGGGGCACGTCCGGCAGGGCCGGGCCCGCCGTGGTCGCCTCTGGACTCGCTGCTGGCATCAGATGTCCTTACCGCTGGGCCGCGCGACGCGGGCCTTCTTGCCGTCGGAGTCCACGCGGTAGCCGACACGCGCCGGCTTCTTCGTGGCCGGGTCGATCACCTGCACGTTGCTCACGTGGATCGGCGCCTCCTGGTGGACGATGCCGCCCTCCCTCGCGCCGCGCACGCCCTGGTTAGTGACCTTCGTGTTCTTCTTCACCATGTTGACGCCCTGGACCAGCACCCGCTGGCGCTCCGGGTAGGCCGCGATGACCGT
>DASQVO010000094.1:0-13816 GCA_035640715.1 Streptosporangiaceae bacterium | reverse complement strand
GCCCGGGCGCTGGCGGAGTGGGCTCATCGTGAGCTGCACGTCCCGCGTGTTGAGCTGTATGTCGAGCCGTGGAACACGGCGTCTATCCGGACTGCGGAAAGGGCTGGGTTCCAGCGGGAAGGGCTGCTGCGGAGCTGGCAGGAGCTTGGCGGTGAGCGGAAAGACATGTTCATGTACTCGCTGCTTCCTGCTGACCCCCTTCCGGAGATCGCCTAACCCGTGACTGCTCTTTCCCGTCCTTCCTCGATAGGCGCCTGTCGCTTGCCACCCTCAAGGGACCGGGCGTTTGCCACTCATGGGACCGCAGGCCCATGTTTAGGGGGCGGTGCAATGTGTTCTCGATCTGACCGAAGGTGAGCAGACGCATTGATCAGCAGAACACGCCGGCTCGACGGCCAGACGGCCATTTCGGCCCGTACTTGCCATCTACCGCAAGGCAGCCGGTGAGTGACTTAAGTTCGGCCTGGCTGGGGGCGGGAGGTCCGCGAACCGCGATCTGCGGCGCCAGCGTCTCGCATGGGGTTCCTTGACCGGGCGTCGCCTACCGGGACACGGTCACGGTCCCTCGCGGTCGGGGCGCTGCCGCTCTATAGGCGTCCGAAGAGCCAATAGAACAGCGAGTTGCCGGGATGGACCGTGATGAACACCCGCCAGACGTTCTTCTTGCCCCGGACCTTCTCGGTCGGCTGCCGGGCGAGGTCTCGCCACGCCAGCGTCCTGTTCGGCCCTCGGCGCCTAAGGGGCTGGTGGGTGGCTCGGGGGCCTGGGCCTTGCGGCGCCGGCCGCCGCTTTTGGTGGGGCTGGTCTCGGGCGCGGGGATGGCGATGCCGTAGAAGAGCCGCCGGCGACGGTCCTTGCGGGGGGCGGCGGCGGCCCGTGGCTGGACGACGGCAGCGAGGTCTCGCAGGAACTCGGCGTACTCGTTGTCGTTGAGCCACATGGCGGCCAGGCGGTAGCCAGCGCCGTCTCGGGCCGGGTCGCCGGGGTTGGTGGTCATGTAGCGGTCGAAGTCGGCCAGGACGCCGGCGATGAAGGCCATGAAGGCGTGGGTGTGGTCGGCGGGGGTCATGGCGGCGATCTCGCCGGGTTGCATCTGCGCGGCGGCGAGGCGGAGGGTGTAGGTGCGCTCGACCGCGCCGCGTATCCGCTGTTCGGCGACTACCTGGAGGACCCCTTCTCTGGCGAGGAGGGCGACGTGGCGGTAGAGGCTGCCGGTGGGCACGTCGTCGAGCTCGGCGGCGAGCTGGCTGGTGGTGAGCGCCCGGTCGCCGAGAAACGCCTTGACGATGCGGAGCCGCACGGGGTGCAACAGCAGGTCGGCGCTGGCCATGCTCCTCAACCTATCCCTATCGTTTACGTGACTGATACTGTTATCGTTCACGTGACTGATACTGTTCCTAATGCTAGGAATAGTCGGAGAGGAGACGATGGTGGCCGAGTTGCGTGTCGACGGGGACGAGCTGTGGCTGCAGTTGACCCCGGCCGAGAAGGTGGAAGGGATCCACGGTGACCTGCGTGCCCCGTTGTCGGCGGTCCGGCGAGTCGAGGTGCTCGATGACGCTCACCGGGCGGCAGGCTTCCGGGCGGGGATGAAGATAGGGACCAGGATCCCCGGCGTGGTGGAGGTGGGCCGGGTCCGGGGGTTGCGCACGAAGCGGTTCGTGGCGGTGCATCGCGACACGCCCCGAGGTGTGCGGGTGGTCTTCGACGGCGGCAGCTTCGATGAGTGGATCGTGGGCTGCGCCGAGCCTGAAGCGCTCGCCACCCGCATTTCCCAGCCGGAGGCTGAGGATCGATGAGCCCGGCGGCGCTCGCCCCCGTCGTGGTGGCCGGGGTGGGGTTCGTGGTGTTCTGCCTGGCCGACCTGGCCCGGGCGGAGCGGGTCCGCTACCTGCCCAAGTGGGCGTGGGCGCTGATCTGCCTGGTGTCGGTCCCTCTCGGCGGCATTGTCTATCTGACCGTGGGCCGGGCGCGATGAGCGCTGTGCGGACCGCCGGGCTGACCAAACGCTACGGCACCGTGGCCGCCCTCGAGGGGGTGGATCTCGACGTGCCCGAGGGAGCGCTGTTCGGGCTGGTCGGCCCGAACGGCTCGGGCAAGACCACCCTGCTGGAGACCTTGGCCGGGCTGCGCCGCCCCAGCGCCGGGACCGTCACGCTCCCCGGGCCGGCCGGCGTGGTGGCCTATTGCCCGGACGTGGCCGAGATGGAGCCGTGGCTTACCGCCATCGAGGTCCTGGACGCGGCCGTCGGCCTGCTTGGAGCTTCCCGCTGCCGGGGCGACTTGCAAGCCGCCCTGAAGAGGGTCGGGCTGGCGGACGTGGCGGGCCGGCGGGTGGGAGGCTTCTCCCGGGGGATGACCACCCGGCTCAACATCGCCGCAGCCCTCATCGGCGACCCGGCCGTCATCCTCATCGACGAGCCGGCTGCCGCACTCGACCCGGCCGGACGGGCCGAGATCCTCGGTCTCGTCGCCTCCCTAGCCCCGGCGACCACGGTGGTGGTCTCCAGCCACGACCTTGCCGACGTGGAAGCGGTCTGCGACCACGTCGGGATTCTCACCGGCGGCCGGCTCCTCTACCAAGGCCCGATCGCCCAGCTCCTCGCAAATGCCGCCACCCCCAGCTGGCAGCTGGTCGTCCGGCCGCCCACCGAGCCAACCCTCACCGCGCTGGGCGGCAGCTGCTGGGCCGCCAGCGTGGAACAGACCCGGCCCGGCGAGATCGAGTTCACCAGCCCCGACCCTGAGGCCGTCGAGGCGAACCTCGCCGGGCTGCTAGCCGGCTGCGCCGCTCGAGTCGTCTCCCTCTCACCGATGCGACCCAGCTTCGAGCAGATCTTCCTTGCCCTCACCGCCAAGGCGGCCACGAGTCAGCAACAGGACGCCCGATGAGTCCGTGGCGGCTCGAAGCCCTCCGCCTGTGGCGCACCCGCCGCCTGGCCGCCCTGGCGGCCGTCTATGTGATCCTCGGGCTTGGTATCCCCGTCTTGACCTACGAGCTGCCCCAGCTCCTCAAGCACACCTCCGGCGGCGTGCGGGTGATCGCCCCGCCACCCACCCCCGTTTCCTCACTGACCGGCTTCGCCAGCAACGCCGCCCAGCTCGGCACGCTCGTGCTTGTCGTGGTGGCCGCCGCCAGCCTCGCCATCGACGCCCGGCCCGCCCTGGCCGCGTTCTATCGCAGCCGCACCCGCCGGCCCTCTCGGCTCCTCCTGCCCCGCACCGCCGTCCTCGCCCTCGCCGGCGCCGCCTGTGTCGCCGCCGGGACCGGGTGCTGCTGGTACGAGACCGACGTCCTCATCGGGCCGCTGAGCGTCGCGGCGCTCAGCGGCGGCTTCGGGCTGGAGATCCTCTGGGTGTGCTTCTGCGTTGCCGTCGTCGCCGTCTGGGCCGGTCTGGTCCGAAGCGTGCTCGCCGTCGCCGGCGCCGCCCTCGCCACCCTCCTCGTGCTCGCCTTCATCAGCAGCATCCACCCCGTCGCCCCGTGGCTGCCCACCAAGCTCGCCGCCAGCCTGGCCAGCCTTGCCGGACCGCACCCACCTGGAGCCCCCTGGCGCGCACTGGCAATAACCGCTGTGGCCACGGCCGGACTTCTCGCCGCAGCAGGCTTCCGGGTGCAGCATCGAGCCGACTAAGGCCGGACTCCCGCCTGAACAGGAACACGTTCTCGCCGAAGGGCCTGTGGTGGTCCACCCGCTGGCAAGCCAAGTGGTCCCATGATCGTGGCAGGCGACAGCGCCGAATCCCTGGGGAGCGGTCGCCGGGTCAAGGGTCTGCGGCGAAGCCGACGCCGAAGGCGCCCTTGACGCGGCGGCCGTGACCGGGACACTGAAACGCCGAGGAAGACGGCCCACGCCTCACGCGGTATCGCCGGTGCGACGGTGAGCCGGGCTGGTGAGTGGATGCTGCGTGTGTGGCCCGGCGCGCCGCGCCGGGTCGGCGCCGTAGGTGCCGCACGCCCGGCGCGAAGCGCGGCCGGGCACGGCGCCGCGCAGCGGCGCCGCTTGATCCAAGAACGGCCGGATTCGGCAACGGTTCGCCTAACTGCGCTGTGGACGCTCGTTGCCAGGTTCTCCCCCGATGCGGGGACACACGGCAACATCTCAACTCTCTGGCCATCTCGGCGTCTCGTGAGCAGGTGGCCAAGCGGCGCATCGAGGAAGCGCTAGGCGGCCAGTGATGCGTCAGATTCTTCGGCACGTATTCGGCACGGACCGCCGCCGCCAGCCGCTATCAGCCGTGACCAGCCGGATAAGACAGGAACAGCGCCTCCCTGAGTTACCGCAGGTGAGGCGCTGTTTTGGGCTGGTGAGAGGTGGTGGTCAGGGGCGGGGTCGAACCGCCGACCTTCCGCTTTTCAGGCGGACGCTCGTACCAACTGAGCTACCTGACCATCAGGGGGCTGACGTTCCGCCGCTCTTCCCTGGCGGTCCTGACGGGATTTGAACCCGCGACCTCCACCTTGACAGGGTGGCGAGCACTCCGAGCTGCTCTACAGGACCATGCGTTGCCGACCGAAGCCAGCATGTGCCCCCAACGGGATTTGAACCCGTGCCGCCGCCTTGAAAGGGCGGTGTCCTAGGCCGCTAGACGATGGGGGCTCGACGGCCTACGCCGCTGTTGCCCGTGGCGTCCGCCCGTCGGGGACTGCCCCAGCATAGGGGACAGAGACCACAACCGGCAAAGCGCACCGGCTGCAGCTTACCGGGACGCCGCCCGGGATGCGGGCCGGCACCAGGCGCTGCGGAGAGCTTTGCGGTCCTGACCTCTTGCAAACACGGCGATGATCCGACACCGTAAGCGACATGGGTATAACAAAATCGGGATCACTACAGTGATCCCGATCACGTCGGCCAACCTGCGTCCGGCGGTAACCAGATTATGACCGGATCGGGGGGCCGAACATGATGCACGACGCCTCACTACGGCAGCGCCAGCAACGGCAACCGCGCGGCCGCGGGAAATACGGCCCGGGGCAGCACAGTGAGGGGAGGCTAAGCCACGGGGAGCACAGATAGGTCCGCCCGTGCCGCCAGATAGGCGCGCCGGGCCGGACACGCTAAGCTCGCGGCCAGGATCAGGGACGCCGGAGCAGGCGCCCGCTGACGGGGCTGCGCCAGAGAAGGTCTATGGGAGTCTCCGCGCATCACGGCGCGAGATCAGGGAGAATTCGAGGGGGGAGCCACCCGAAGCGGAGGCGAATACGCTGAGGCCTGACGCACAAGGCGGAGCAGCGAGGACGTACCGGACCGGGCCGGTCGCACCTCTCCTTGACGACACGATCCCTTTTGGGGTGAATCCTGCGGTTTTCCGGCAGGAGACGGGTCAGTTCGGCGGCCAGCCCCAGCAGGGACGCCACCGGCGGGAGCCGGAACGGCAGGCTTCTTACCGTGAGGTGTTCGCCATCCGCGAGTTCCGCGGATTGTGGAGTGCGCAGGTTCTGTCCTATGTCGGCGACCAGTTCGCCCAGGTCGCCATCGCGATCCTCGTGTATCACCGGACCGGCTCGCCACTGCTGACGGCCGTGACGTACGCGCTCACCTACCTGCCCCCGATCGCGGGAGGCCCGCTGCTTTCCGGGCTCGCTGACCTGTTCCCACGCCGCCGGGTGATGATCATTTGCGACGTCATCCGGGCGGCGCTCGTCGCGCTGATGGCGATCCCGAGCGCGCCCTTCGCAGCACTGTGCGGGCTGCTGTTCTTCACCGTGCTACTCGGTGCGCCGTTCTCCTCCGCCCGGTCCGCACTGCTTCCGGATGTCCTGCCCGGCGACAAGTTCGTTGTTGGCTCGGCGATAGGAAACATCACCTACCAGGCAAGCCAGATCCTCGGGTTCGTCGCGGGCGCGGCGGTCGTGGCGGTGCTTAACCCGTACCGGACGCTGGTCACCGACGCCGCTTCCTTCGCCGTCTCGGCCGTGATCGCGGTCGGCTGGGTGAAGCGGCGGCCGTCGCCACGCCGTGAACCGGGTAAGCCGCCCTCGCTGTGGGCGGTGTCGCGTGACGGCCTGACGATGGTCTTCGGCAATCCCGTGCTGCGCACATTGCTGCTCTTTGGCTGGCTGGCCGGCTTCTATATCGTTCCCGAAGGACTCGCGGCGCCATACGCGCACTCACTGCACGGTTCCACCCTCACCGTCGGGCTGCTGATGGCGGCCGTGCCGCTCGGGACGGTGATCGGTGCCTTCACGTTCGGCCGGCTGGTGGCGCCGTCAGCCCGGATGCGGATGATGGGCTGGCTCGCCATGGTCTCCTGCGCGCCGCTGATCGGCAGCGCCTTCAACCCGCCGCTGTGGGCAGTGCTGACGCTGTGGGTCGTGGCCGGGATGGGTGGCGCCTACCAGCTCGCTGCCGCCGCTGCGTTCGTGCAGAGCCTGCCGCATGCAGGCCGGGCCCGGGCGTTCGGCCTGGCGCAGTCGGGCCTGCTTGCCGTCCAGGGACTGGGCATCCTCGCCGGCGGCGCTGCCGCCGATATCATCGGGCCGCCGGTGGCGGTCGGCCTGGCGGGCCTGCTCGGGTTGTGTACAGCCGTCATACTCGCCATGAGCTGGACACTCCGGCGCGGGGACGTGATTGCGGCAATGCGGGCACGTTCCGCCGCCTCCGGCGAGCAGCCCGCGCACGGCGAGCAGCCCGCGCACGGCGAGTAGCCTGCGCTGTCCGGCGGTATCAGTGCTGCTTCCTGATCAAGCCCTCCACGATCGATGCCCCCTCCCCCTCTTCCGGGATGACAGCCCATGCGACAAGGTAAATGAGGACCCCCAGGCCCCAGAAAATCGTGAAGACGGCGAACGCGAGCCTGATAAGGGTGACGTCGACGCCAAAGTAGGCTGCCAGGCCGGTGCACACGCCGGCTACGACTCTGCCGTCACGGCGGCGGTAAAGGCGCTTGGTTCCGTGGCCATTGCTCTCGCTCATGCTTTTGATCATGCCAACTCAGCGGGGGTTCTGACATAGGGGTTTTCCCCGTTAATACCCTGGTGCCTAATCTGACGAGAGGACCGCCGATGTCATCCGCCACGCCTGACACGCCAGCAGGAAATCGTCCCAACAGTCACAAAGCCGGCCATGAAGCCGGCGCGGGCCGCACCCCGGCCGACATCGACCTGCTCCGCATCGATGATCAGCTGAGCACCGAAGAGCGCCTTGTCCGCGACACGGTGCACGATTTCGCCACGGACCGGGTGCAGCCGCACATCGCCGACTGGTTCGAGGCCGGAACCCTCCCCCGCGACCTCATGCCCGAGCTCGGCAAGCTGGGCCTGCTCGGGATGCACCTGACCGGCTACGGGTGCGCCGGAATGGGCCCGGTCGCCTACGGCGTGGCCTGCCGCGAGCTCGAAGCGACCGATTCAGGCTTGCGCAGCATGGTCTCGGTCCAGGGCTCCCTCGCCATGTACCCGATCTGGAAGTTCGGCTCAGAGGAGCAGAAATCCCAGTGGCTGCCGCGGATGGCGGCAGGCGAGGTGATCGGCTGCTTCGGCCTGACCGAGCCCGACCATGGCTCTGACCCGGCCGGAATGCGCACGCGTGCACGGCGGGACGGCTCCGACTGGGTGCTGTCCGGAACGAAGATGTGGATCACCAACGGCAGCATCGCCGACGTCGCGGTCGTCTGGGCCGCCACCGATGAAGGCATCCGCGGCTTCCTCGTCCCGCGCGAAGCCCGCGGCTTCACCGCGCGCGACATTCACAAGAAGCTGTCATTGCGCGCGTCAATCACCTCAGAACTGCACTTCGATGAGGTGCGCCTCCCGGCGGACGCTGCGCTCCCCGGCGTCAAGGGCCTCAAGGGGCCGCTCTCCTGCCTGACGGAGGCACGGTTCGGCATCATCTGGGGTTCCACCGGGGCGGCGCGGGCCTGTTACGAGTGCGCAGTGGAGTACGCGCGGACGCGCGAGCAATTCGGCAGTCCCATCGGCGCCTTCCAGCTCACCCAGTCCAAGCTCGCCTGGATGGCTGCCGACCTGGTCCGTGCGCAGTTGCTCGCCCTGCACCTCGGCAGGCTGAAGGAGGCCGGGCCGCTGCGCCCGGAGCAGGTCAGCCTGGGCAAGATGGCCTGCGTCAGGACCGCCATTGACATTGCGCGGCAGGCGAGGACCATACTCGGCGCCAACGGCGTGACCCTTGAGTACCCGGTGATCAGGCACGCGAACAACCTCGAAGCGGTGCTCACGTACGAGGGCACCGAGGAAATCCACACCCTGGCGCTGGGCCAGGCGATTACGGGGTTCGCCGCTTACCGCTGAGAAGCGGCGCGGCGGCGCGTCGTTAGGATACCGACTGGAAATCGGTACGCTTTACTGTCGGCGCGTCGTCCGGGCCGCGCCGCGGGGCGTTAGCTCAATGGCAGAGCAGCGGGCTTTTAACCCGTGGGTTCAGGGTTCGACCCCCTGGCGCCCCACCAGGTAACTCGAGTCCTCCATCCGGAGCGGTGTGGAGTACCTTGTGGAGTATAGGCCTGGTTCAGGCCTATCATGATCGCATGGGCGCGAAGGCGAAGGGTTACATAGAGCCACTGCCGAGCGGATCATTCCGGGTCGGCGTCTACCTCGGCCGGGACCCGATCACTGGCCGCCGCACTTATCTGCGCTCCACAGCCAAGACCGAGCAGCAGGCTCAGGTCGAGCTGGGCAAGCTCATCGAGAAGGCCTCGAACGGCCGGCCGCCCTCATCTGACGCTACCGTGACCCAGCTGCTCGACCAGTACTCCGCGATCGCCGAATGGGACCTGTCCACCCGGGAAAGCAATGAGGGATACATCCGCCGGACAATCAAGCCCGCGCTCGGGCACCTGCAGGTACGTAAGGTACGCGGCCCGGTGCTCGACCTGCTGTACATGCGGCTCAAACGGTGCGGCGACCTGTCATGTACCGGGAAGCCGTTTACCGAGCACCGGAACGTGCCGGTCCTGGCAGTGGACCCGGCCGACCAGCGGCCAGCCTGGCAGCAGGTCGCGGACACTCTCAGGGATGCAATCAGGTCCGGGCTACTCGCATTAGGCGAGCCATTGCCGTCCGTACGGGAGATGAACGCGCTCCAGGGCGTGCGGACCGCCACGTTGCAGCACGCCCTGTCGGTCCTCGCTGACGAAGGCCTTATTGTCGTACGGCAGAGGCGCACCGCGGTGGTCGCCGGGGACGCCGACCTGAGCCGTGCCACCCGGACGCCGCGCAGCCGTGATCACGACTGCAAGCGGGCAGGATGCCGGCCCCACGTCTGCAAGCCTATGCAGGCCAAGACGATCCGCAATATCCACAGCATCCTGTCTGGTGCCTTCGCCGCCGCGAGGCGCTGGGAATGGATCGACTGGAATCCCGCAGAATCAGCCAAACTACCGACGGTCTCCCGTCGAAAGCTACCGGCCACTCCGCCCGAGGACGTCGCCAAGGTAATCGCCGAAGGCCGCCTCGTGAACCCTCTGCTCGCTCTGTACCTGTGGCTGGTCGCGATCACCGGCGCGCGGCGCGGCGAGCTCTGCGCGCTGCAGGTCCGCGACATCGACCTGGACAACGGGTTCTTGCATATCGCGTTTAACTACGTGGTGCGCGATGGCCAGCGTGTCCGCAAGGACACCAAGACTCACCAGGACCGCTATGTGGCCATCGACGAGGTCAGCTGCGCACTGATCCGGGAGCACCTTGAGACGATCGCGACCACGCTCACGGCGGTCGGCATGAAGTTGCCGGAAGACGCCTACCTATTCTCTAACGACCCGATGGGTGCGGCACCGTGGAATCCGGACTGGGCAACGCACAAGGTCGGCGAATTGGCCGCCGCAGCCGGGGTGAAGCTGAACATCAAGGGGCTTCGGCACTACACGGCCAGTCAGCTGCTCGCTGCGCGGTTTGACCTGCAGAACACGGCGGCTCGCCTAGGACACAGTGGCGGCGGGGCGACCACGTTGCGGCACTACGCCGATCCGGTATCCGAGGTTGACCGGCGGGCCGCTGCTTACATGGCGCAGCTCACAGCAGGGCAGGGTCCGAACCAGACCGCGCCTGATTCTTCAGCGGGTGGGATCCAGTAGAGGTATTCACAGCGCAGGCCGGGTGCCGGTGCGCCGCGGGCGGCCGCGCCTGCGGCCACCCGCTTGGCGACGGCGTCAGCCAGACGAATTTTGGGAATCGACGACATCCTGGAGCACATGGAACCGCCCGGCTGGTTCACCGCCGACCCGGCCTGCCTGCTGGGCCCGGCAACCGGCAGACTAAGAGGCCGCGCAGATTGGTGGTCGTTACGGGCGGCGGCGGGGTCGGCTATCCCAGCGGTGAGTGGTCCAGGCTCGGCGGATCAGGACACGGAGGGTGATGATCGCATCGGCGAGGTCGAAGAACGCGTCGATGACAGCTTCGCGACGCTCGTAGCAGCGTTGCAGCCGGTTGAACGCGTTGTGCCAGGCGTTGGTCCGTTCGACATGCCAACGCTGGCTGGCCTGTATAGGGGCTTTCTTACCCTTGCGCGCGATCCTGCCCTGCATGCCTCGTTCGGTGAGTTCGTCTCGGGTTTTGCCGGAGTCGTAGCCGGAGTCCAGGTGCACGGTGATGTTTTCCGGTAGTGGTCCGAGATCATCCAGGCGATCCAGGGTGGGCGCCAACAGCGGCGAGTCATGGCGGTTGGCCCCAGCCAGCACCCGGCCGAGCGGAATGCCGTAGCCCTCCACGAGCAGCGACCGTTTCATGCCCTGCTTGCGCCGGCCGGCCGGGGAAGGTCCTGCGCACTCACCTCCGCCGGGGGCCTTGGTGATGCAGCCGTCGACGGCGATTTCGTCCAGGATCAGGCCCACAAGGCGGTCGTAGGCGTCCATGACGATCCGTTTGAGCTTGCCGAACACTCCCAGTGTGATCCACTCGTCGCGCCGGTTGCGGATCGTGGTGGCCGAGCAGGTGGAATCGGCGATGCCCTGGTAGGAGCAGCCGAATCGCAGCACCTGCAGCAGCTTGTCGAAGACGATCCGGTCGTCTACGCGCCGACGGTGGCAGCCCAGCGGATGCGTCGGGTCGTAGGTGACGCGGTCAGGCAGCAGCGCGGCGAATTGGTCCCATAGGGGGCGGGTAAGCCATGATGGCACGGCGGGCACAGGTACTCCACTGATCACGAAGTGTCGACAACTTCATGATCAACGATGCCTGTGCCCGCGCCACTCTCAGGGCCAGCCCGCCAACGCCTATCTGCGCGGGCTCTAAAACGGCCGTTTTAGCCGCTCTAGGGTGGGTCGCTGGCCCCCAGCCCCCAGCCTCCAGCGGCCGTCACTCCCGGGCCAGGCGGCCAACCGTTCCCGCAGCCGGGAGATCGCTCCCGGGCTGAGCCCGAAAGAGGCGAATACCTCGTCATGCAGCCGGTCCAGCCGCCGACCCGCGTCCGCGAAGTCCCGGTCCTCCAGGCCCGGGTCCAGGCGCCGAGCGAAGCCGATCAGCTCGTCTACGCTGTACCGCTCAAGGGCGGCCGCGGTATCCAGGTAATCGCGCGGCTCTGCGCGCCCGGCTTCTCTGAACTTCCAGCGTGCCGCCCAGGTGCGGACGCACTGCTCAAATCGGGGCGTCTTGGCGCTGCACCAGTTGGGTGCGCCATGCGGCGCCTATGCCCGTCGCGACCGAATCGAGCCGGTCGTGGGCGGCGACCGGCTCGGGGTTACTCCCGAGTTCGGCTAGCGCTTTGAGCAGTGGCGGGTAGATGAGCTCGGCATCGTCGTAACCAACTTCCTGGGTGCTGCCGAGGAACGCCACCTGGCTTCGGCCGAGGAACCCGGCAATGGCGTTGAGGAACGGGTCCGTGCCTCCGTGGCAGAAGGCGAGCACTAGCAGCGGTGCCATGATCCCGCTCCCTTGATCGCCGCTGAGGTAGCAGGGGCAGAAGCGCGTGAAGACCCTCCCGGTGCCGAAGTAGGCTTCAGGGCCGTCCGTCCAGCCGCGGCCGTCGAGCACGACGAGGTCGTTCCCGGAGCCGATGAAGGTCGGGATGTCTTTGAAGGAGCGGGCCGTCTTGACGCGGACGTCGACGCCCGGGAAGCAGCGGGCCTCGATGGCTCAGAGTTGCCTTTTTACCCTCCTGTAGCGGCCCATCGTAACCAGGAGCGCCGTGGGCCTCATGATTCCTCCCGTCGTCGTGGGCGGCGGTCACAGAAAGCGCCCATTGCTCTCCGCTTTCCGGCCGGTTGCCGGTAAAGCCAGGTCCGGCATCCGGAGGAAGTCAGGGCGATCCCACTCGGCGACCCACTTCTCGAAGTCGCGGGGGCCCAGCCTGCCCATGTCGAGTAGCCAGTAGGTGAGCCAGTCCCGGGCTAGGTTGTGTCGTACAGTTAGTCGGCCGCATCAGCGAGCGGCAGTGTGATCAATAGTGCCGGGTGGCGGGCATGGTCGTCGATCTCCACGATGATGGCCAGGCCGGTGTCGAGGATCGCTGATAGGTCTGCGTGGTCTTGGGCCGCGATGGTGACGATGTGCTGGTCTTCGGCGTAAACCGCCAGGGGTGCCGGCTGCGGTTCGCCTCGCGTGGGTTCCAGGGTCAGCGGCCCGCTCCAGGCGGGCAGGCCGCGTGTGATGGCGGGCAGCTCTACCGTGACGTTTCCAGTTTCGAGGAGCGTTCTGAGCAGGCTACGGTTACGGACCCGGGTGAAGTCGAGCAGATCCAGGACTTCAGCGGTGGAGGCGTCGTACCTGGTCCGCCATTCGGCCACCCCCATCCGCGCGATCCGCAGGCGCAACTGCTCCCGCACAGGTTCGAGGTCGGCGGGGAGGTCTGCGGCTATGACATGTGCCAGGCGGCGCGACCGGATGCCGGAGGTCATCAGGATCAGTGCTTTGGGGTCATTGACGCCGTAGCGGATGTAGCTGCCCAGGTCGGGGCACAGCCGTTCCTCGATGCCGGCGTCAGCCAGCCAGCTATTGACGAGCTCGACCAGGGCGCCGACGGTCCATGCCAGGTAGTGCTCGAAGTGGTCCGTGACCGCGTCCACCATCTGCTCGATCCGCCAGGCGCGATTGGCCGCCGCGGCGAGATACGCCTGGGCAAGGTCGGGTAGCGAGGTGCCCGTGAGCCATCCGGTGAGCAGGCCGACCGGGTTCACCTCGATATCGGCTCCCTTTGAGCTAACCCGGAACCGCCATTCCGGAGCTTCGCGCAGGGCGAGCAGTCGGGCGACAGTGCGGGGTATCCGGTTGATGGCGCTTACCGGAGCGTGGATATCGCCGAGTGTCCTGTCCTCGTACCGGCTGATGATGGCATCGGCGAGGCGGCGGGCGAGCTCATCGATGTCGCGGGCGGAGCCGATAGAGGTCCCGGTTCGCGGCCAGCGGCGGCGGGCCTCGGCGTCGGCTCGCAGGTAGGCGCCGTGGACTCCGTGGGCGACGGTCAGGCAGGCCGCGCGGGCCTGCGGTGACTGAGCGGCGAGAGTCGAATCGACGACGGCGCCCAGATCAACCATGGCCGGATCCGTGCCGCTGTCTTCCTCGATGGCCAGCATGAGCCACACGAAGCTGATGAAGTCATTGACCGCGGAATTGGCCGAGCGGAAGAGCGCGTCCTCATCCTCGCGCATAGCCTGCTCAAGGACAGCGAACGCGTGGAGCGCCGCTTCTGTAGTCAGCGAGGAGGTAACCGCCAGCGCCTCCGCGTCAGGGTTCAGATCACGGAAATCCGCCTCGGTGGGCTCCGCTGCGCGGACCAGGACGATCCAGGCTGCACTGGCGAGATGAGGGCGAGAAACGGCGCCGACAAATTGCGGAGACGATCGCCAGCGTGCCGCTTCGGCACCTTGTCGTGGTCCGGGATGGCCGCCCGGGCGAGAGGCCTGAGCGCCGGCGGCGGCATTGCCTCGA
>DASQVO010000093.1:0-3112 GCA_035640715.1 Streptosporangiaceae bacterium | reverse complement strand
GCCGCCAGGCGCGGGCTGTTCGCCCAGATGGTGGTCGTCGCCCTGTTCCAGCGCCACCGCATCCTCACCCAGGTCTCCGGGGACCACGTCGAGGTGATCAAGCTGCTGCCGCCGCTGATGATCGGCGACACCGAGGTGAAGATGTTCCGTGAGGCATTCATAGACGTCATGGAGGACGCCAGCCGCGGCAGCGGGCTGATGTGGGACTTCGGCCGGACGCTGGTCAAGCAGGCGCTGCGGAACTGACGCTCAGGTGCCGCCCACGCTCCCCTTTGCTTCGTCTCAGGTGCCGCCTGCCGTCACCGATGCTTCACTGTCACCGGCCCAGCGCGTCTTCAGCAGGGTTTCGGCGATGGCAAGGTCACGTGGGTAGGTGACCTTGATGTTGTGCTCACTGCCTGCTACCACGCGAATCGGCACCTCGGGCAGGTAGCGGAGCACGACGCCGCAGTCGTCCGTCGGGGTGAATCCCGGATCGGCGAGGGCAAGCTCGTGGGCCCGGGCGATCACCGAGAGGCGGAACGCCTGCGGCGTCTGGCACCGTAGCAGGCTGTCCCGGTGTGGCATGTGGGTCATCACGCCGTCGCTGGCCACGACAATGGTGTCGGAAGTCGGGACGGCGACGCCCACCGCGTCGGCGTCCCGCAGCGCATCCACGCAGTCGGCGATGATCCGCTGATCGACCAGCGGCCGGGCCGCGTCGTGCAGCAGTACGCCGCACCCGCCGCTGGCGTCGCCTGCCGCCTCCCGCGCGCCGATGGCGGCGATCGCCCGGCGTGTCGACCCGGACCGCGTGGTCCCGCCCTCGATCACCCCAGACACCTTGCGGTAGCCGGCACCGCCCAGCAGCCTCTCGGCCTCGGCGGTCCGGCCCGGCGGCATGACCACCAGGATCTCGTGCACGCCTGGCGCCTCCTCGAAGGCCGCCACGCAGTGTTCGATCAGCGTCCGGCCGCCGAGCCGGAGCAGCTGCTTCGGCACCTCCGCGCCGAACCGCTGGCCGGAACCCCCTGCCAGTACGACCGCGACCATCCGCATGAGCCGGACTTTACTGGATGCGGCGGGCAGCATGAACTTCTGAAAGACACCGTGTGTTCATCCGGGTCCGCAGCGGGCTACCTCGGTAATCTTCAGGAGACGTTGTGGGCCTGGATAACACGAGCACGCGGATCAGCGCCCATGCGCACCCAATACTGTGGGCGGCCCGTCGATAGGGGGACCGGGGCGACAGGCCGCTGAAAGGGACGGGCGATGACTGTTGCGCTGGTCCTCGCGGCAGAGCCGGCTGCCGGGCTCTGCAGCCAGTTGACGTCGCTTGGCGTACGGCGAGTGGACGCGGCCGATAGTGCCGGCTCTAGCGGCGGGCTGCTGACCGTCGCCGCGGCCGCGCGTGCCGCTGGCGAGCAGGTGCTTATCTGCGACGCCGGCCTGGCCGTGCCCAGGGAGGCACTGGCCAGGCTGCTCGGCGCCGAGGGAACCGCCGGCTATGCGGAGGCGCGGGAAGGCTGCCGGGCGGTCCTGGTCAGCCAGGCAGACCTGCATGTCCTTGCCGAAGCAGCCGAGTATCTCGCGTCACGGCCCCGCGCGCCCGACCACGTGAGCGCCCTGATCCGCGAGCTCTCCCGCCGGGGCGTCACGGTGCGGTTCGTCGAGGCCAGGCCCGAAGGGGACATGGACAGGGACGAAGACGGGCTCGTCGCCGGGCTGTTCGCCGACCCGATCGCGCGGGACATCGCGCGCTGGGCGGCCGAGCGTGCCCTCGCGCCTGCCGCTCTCATCGGGACCAGCCTCGGCCTGGGCCTTGTCTCCGCTGTATGGTTCTCCGAGCCGACCACGACTGCGAAGGCCGTGGCGGCGGTGGCGCTGTTCGCCGCATTCGTGTCCAGCCGGGCCGGCCGCATGCTGGCCGCGGCGCCGGGCCCGGCACTCGAGGCGCTCGCGGGTCCCGGCGGGCGGGCCATACCATGCACCGGCGCGATCCAGCCGACCGCGGACTGGCTGTCGGCCGGATGCTGGATGGCTGCCGAATGCGCGGCATACGCTGGCCTGGCGGCAAGCGCCGGCATCGGCGGAGCCGTTGCCCCCGGCACCATCGACGGCGGGCCGGGAGGCGTCTGGCGCCTGGCCGCGGCGGCCATGGTGCTGCTGGCCATCCGCCGGATGACCGACCTGTGCTATGAGCGCGTGACGGAAAGCACCAGGGGCCGGACCCGCCTCCCGCGCTCGGCTCGCTGGCGGCGCGCCGAGCGGTCACTGGCCCTGCCCGCGGGGGAACGCGTCGTCCTGCTTATCGTGACCGGCGCCATCTGGGGCCCGCGGGTGGCCTTCCTCGCGCTGCTCGCATGGGGCACGGTCGCCGTCGGCTACGTCCTCACCAGCCGGATCATCGGCATGCGCGACGCGGCCGCCCAGGGCGGCCCGGCGGAATCTGCCGCCGCGGATCACGGAGCGATCGGCCTCGGCGCGGCAGCCAATGACCAGGTGCCGGCCGGGAAGCAGGCAGCGGCGCCGGCGGCCGTGGCCGGGAGCACAGGGGCGGCGGGCTATCAGATCGCCGCGTACCGTGATGACGGCCCCATCTGCCTATGGCTCGGCAAGCTCGTCGAGGGCCGCCTGCCCCCACTGCCGCCCGCGATCGTGGGAGTGTTCGTGACCTCCGCGCTTGCCGCGCTCGGCCTGGGTAACCTGTCCGGCATCCTGGTGCTCAGCCCCGTGGAGGCCATGCTGCTGGCGGGACTGGGCTCATGGCATCCGCATGATGGACGCCTGGACTGGCTGGTGCCCCCGCTGCTGCAGGCCGGGGAGTACCTGTTTCTCGCCGCGCTGGCGTTCACCCGGTCGGTGCCGCCGCCGCTGGTCTTCGCGCTGCTCGCTGCCGTGGCACTGCGCCACCTGGACGTAGGCTACCGCGCCAGGCACCGGATTGCGTGGCTGCCCGCCCGGCCGGCCGGCCCGTCCGGCCGGCCGGGCCGCCGGCGGCCTCCCGCCGGACGCGGCGGGAGGCCCGTCCGCAATCCCCGGGCTGAGCGCACCTCCCCGTTCGCTGAGGCCCTTCTTGTCGCCCTTGGCATCCAGATCCGCCGCGGCGTCCGCACGGGCAGGCGTACCGTCT
>DASQVO010000092.1:0-5856 GCA_035640715.1 Streptosporangiaceae bacterium | reverse complement strand
CCGTCCGGCAAGCGCTAGGAGCCGATCCTGGCCCCTTCATCCTGTCGCCTTTCGTGCTCGCCGAGCTGGATTACCTAGTCTCAGAGCGTCTTGGCCCGCGGGTGGAGCGTGAGGTCCTGGAGGACGTGGCAAACGGAGCTTATGAACTGGCCGAATTCGGCCCGGACGACATCGTCGCAGCCATGGGACTCATCGACCGGTACGCAGATCTCAAGCTTGGCCTGACCGACGCATCGGTCGCCGTGCTCGCCGCGAGGCACCGGACGACGCGCCTGCTGACCCTCGATGAGCGGGACTTCCGGCCGATGCGTCCACTGTACGGGAGCGCTTTCACCCTGCTTCCCGCCGACGCATAGAGCTAACCGGCGGGTTCCGCGGCCTCCACCGGGCCGCCCGGCTCGGGCAGCTCGGGGATGTCCAGCTCCCCGGTCTCCCGCCTGTGATCTGCTCCACGCCTGCCGATGTTCCACCCGGACAGGCTGATCACCAGTGTCGCACCTTGCAGGTCGGCGGAGTCATAGGTGACGGTCAGGGTCTGCGATTCGCCGGGGAACAGCGTGATGTCGTTGTCCTGCCAGAGCGCCGGCATCGGGCGGCGGTTAAGAAGCGGACGAGGTTCTTGAGGGGCTCCGCGGTAACGCCCTGTCAGGATCGGCCGGCCGGGGCGAATCTGGTGAGGATCAGCTCGGCACCGAGAAGCAGCATCGCGAGGATGGTTATCGAAGGGCCGAGGATGGCCAGGCCGGTGGCGCCAATGAGCAAGCCGATGAGTGCCGAGATTCCCGCTCCTCCGGCGGCAGCAGCGCCTACCTGCCAGGCGATGACATGCTGAGCTCGTCGCGCACCGATACGGGCCGGGGTGAGAGCGATCAGGGCTGGGAAGACGCCGGCGAGGGCGGCGCCGAGCACGGCGAAACCGGTCACGGTAACGGCTGTGTCAGGCTGCCACCAGATGAGCGCAGCAGCGATCACGGCCACCATGCTGCCCCCTCGGACCACGGCCTGGGGCGGCATCGGACGGGGCAGGAGAGCCAGGCCGATCCGCACGGCGGTCAGGGAGGCCCAGTAACCGAAGGTGGCCAGGCCAGCAGCGGACGCCGGCAGGTGCAGGTGCCCACGGCAGAAACTCGTCTCCCACTGCCCAGCGCCGACTTCAAGACCGGTATAGATGAAGAAGACGCTCATTCCTGCTGCCACCACCCAGCCGTACCGGCGCGGGGACCACTCCGCGGCCGGGGGTGGCCCGGTCGCGGTGGCCTGCTCGATGGGCGCGGATCGGTGACGGTCGCGTCGCCGATGAAGCAGCCACGACCCGGCGACGACCAGGTCGAGTGCGAGCAGTGCCAGGTAGGCAGGTCTCCAGGAACCGGTGAGGATGGCGGCGGTGACGAGCAGAGGACCGATCGCCGTGCCGACGCCGTAGGCACCGTGCAGGAGGTTGAGGAGCCGCGGCCGGCCTGACAGGGCCACTGCCGTGTTAAGTCCGCCGTCCATCATGCCGGCCGCCGCGCCTACGAGAACAGCTACGCCCAGCACGAGCCATAGTCCGGGGGCGAGCGCGAACCCGGCGGCTCCGAGAGCGGCACACGAACCCGCGACGGCGAGCAGCGCGGGCACACCGAGGCGACGGATCAGTGCACCGACGAAGGAGGTGACCAGGACGGATCCTGCCGTGACGGTAATGAGGATCAGGCCGAGATCACCGACCGGCACCCCGAAGGTGTGGCGCATGGATGGCCATGCGGTGCCAAGCATGCCGTCGGGCAGCCCCAGGACCACAAAGCTGCCGAGACCAAGCACATCGGACGCCCGGCTTGCCGCGCCGGCGCCCGAAGAAGCTTGCCGGATGCTACTCATCTATTCCGGGCCGCACCCGGATCACTTCCGCGGCGGGCGATGAGGCCGGCGGCCGCGCCAGCCGCAGGAACCGGACATGCCGTGAAGCGGCGGCCCAGTCGATGATGAGGGCACTGAGCAAAGCCAGTGCGGTCCCGAGCGCACCTGGCCATCCTACGAACACATCCCGGACCAGCCAGCGCAAACGGCGGCGGTCAGGCCCGTTCGTACGGGATCTTCTCGCCGGCCTCGACGGCGATGGGCAGCCGGTTCCCGGCTGGCGGCAGCGGGCAGGTCGCGAAGTCGGTGTAGGCGCACGGGAGGTTGACGGCCCGGTTGAAGTCCAGCGTCACCGCACCTTGTGCATCGGGCGCATCCACCAGCAGCGACCGGTTGGCCGGATACGTGGTGACACCCGACGTGGCGTCGGTGAACAGCACGGTCAGGCTGCCCGGAGCCCGGCCGTTGAACGCGGTCAGCCGCAGCGTCTCGCCATCGACCTCGACCAGGCCCGGGGCCGCGTAGACTTATTCCCCGGCATGCCCCGTGATCACGGTCGGCCACGCACGGCGACACGTGTGGCCACATCGCTGCGGTGACCGGCGCGCCTCTCCTTCATCGAGGAAACCCACCGTGATCAGCCGGCGAGCACGGCAGGCCTCGCCCCCAGGCCGCACTGCTAGTGCACCGGTTAGATGTCCACGATGATGGTGACGGGGCCGTCGTTGATCAGGCGGACCTGCATGTCGGCACCGAAGACGCCGGTCTCCACCCGGGCGCCCAGCTCACGCAGGGACGAGATCACGGCGTCAACGAGCGGCTCCGCCACCGGGCCGGGAGCGGCGGCCTGCCAGGTCGGGCGGCGGCCCTTGCGGGTGTCGGCGTACAGCGTGAACTGGCTGATGACGAGCAGCGGCGCGGCCACGTCGGAACATGATTTCTCCCCGTCCAGGATGCGCAGTCCCCACAGCTTGGCGGCCAGCTTCGCGGCCTTGGCCGGCGTGTCGTCATGCGTGACGCCCACCAGGACGAGCAAGCCCGGCTCGTCGATAGCTCCCACGACTCGCCCGCCCACGGCCACGCTGGCCTGGCTGACCCGCTGCACCACAGCTCGCACGAGAACATCCCCTCCCGGGGGCCGCTCGCACAAGAACGCTGCCCCCGGGAGGAGGGTACCGAACGTGAGATCTCATCGAGTTTGACTACAGTCAGCAGAAGGCGACCATCTCGCGCAGCCACTCGCTCAGCTCGGCAACCTCGGCGGCCGACACGGTGCCGAACGGCTGGGACCGGGTGAACCGCTGGGTGGACACGGCCGTGATCTCCTCGGTGCGCGCCCAGCTCGGCCCGTTCAGCCCGGACTCGGGGGAGTCGATGCGCACGTGGTGGTCCAGGCCGCGGTCCCGCGTGGTCAGCGGCACCACGAGCGCCATGTCGATGGGGAACCGGCAGTGGACCGGCGAGCCGACCACGACGGCCGGGCGCAGGCCGCCCTGCTCGTGCCCGATAGGCTGGCCGAAGTCCACCAGCCACACTTGCCATGGCGCGAGCCTCGGCGACCGGCTCACCGGCTGTACTCCGGGTACTCCTCGCCGGCATCCGGCAGGCCGTCGCCGGCCGCGTTGTCGGTCAGCCGCGCCTCGGCCTGGTAAGTGGCCCACTCCTCGGGACTGGCGCGCAACTCCTCGTACCGCTGCATGATCCGGTTGATCTTGTGCTCCTTGACCAGGCGTCGGACCGCCTCGCCGAGCGGCACGCCGTGGAAGTCCCGCTCGGCGATCTCCGCCAGTTCGTCGCGTAGCCAGCTATCGATCTGCATTGATGTCGTAGCCATAGAGACCATTATGGCACATGCTATAGACGTCGCTGTAGACGTTACGATGGGGTGATCACACGCCGCTACCGGGCGGGTGCGAGCCGCTGGGCCAGTCCCGTGTACCGGCGCCCGGCGCTGGCGGTCCGCACGGCCGCGCTGATCGCGCGGGGGGAACCGACCAGGACGGCGAGCTTCCTGGCCCGGGTGATGGCGGTGTAGAGCAGGTTACGCTGCAGCATCATCCAGGCGCTGGTAGTCAGCGGGATGACGATCGCGGGGTATTCGCTGCCCTGGGAGCGGTGGATGGTGATGGCGTAGGCGTGCGCGAGCTCGTCCAGCTCGTCGAAGCCGTACTCAAGGACCTCGTCCTCATCGGTGCGCAGGGTGAGGGTGTGCTCCTCGGGTGAGATGGCGGTGACCACGCCGAGGGTGCCGTTGAATACCCCGGCCGCGCCCTTGTCGTAGTTGTTGCGCAGCTGGGTGACCTTGTCGCCGGGGCGGAAGATCCGGCCGCCGTGGCGGCGCTCGGGCTGCCCGTCGCGGTAGGGGGCCAGTTCGGCCTGCAGCAGGAGGTTGAGGTTGCCCGCACCCGCGGGACCGCGGTGCATAGGCGTGAGCACCTGCACATCCCGCCGGGGATCCAGCCCGAACTTGCGCTGTATGCGGCGGGTGGCCACCTCCACCGTGAGCGCGGCCGCCTGCTCGGTGTCCTCACATGAGAAGAAAAAGAAATCCGGATATCCGCGAAGGCGCGGGAACTGCCCAGCGTTGACCCGGTGCGCGTTGACGACGATGCCGGATTCCTGTGCCTGACGGAAGATCTTGGTCAGGCGCACCCGCGGAATGGACCCGGCGGCCAGCAGGTCGCGCAGCACCTGCCCCGCGCCGACCGAGGGCAGCTGGTCCACGTCACCGACCAGCAGCAGGTGCGCGCCGGGCGGGATGGCCTTGACGAGCTTGTTCGCCAGGATCAGGTCCATCATCGAGCACTCGTCGACCACCACCAGGTCCGCATCCAGCGGGCGGTCCCTGTCGTAGGAGGCCTCCCCGCCCGGCCGCAGCTCCAGCAGCCGGTGCACCGTGGCCGCCGGATGACCGGTCAGCTCGCTCAGCCGCTTAGCAGCCCGGCCCGTCGGTGCCACCAGCACGATCCTGGCCTTCCTGGCCGCGGCCAGCTCCACCACCGACCGGACCGTGAAGCTCTTCCCGCAGCCCGGGCCGCCAGTGAGCACGGAGACCCGGGCGGTGAGCGCCAGCCGCACCGCCTGCTCCTGCTCACCGGCCAGTTGTACGCCGGTCCGCTGCTGCAGCCAGCCCAGCGCCTTTCCCCAGTCCACCTGAGCGAAAGCGCCGAGGCGGTCCTGTTGCGCGGCCAGCAGCTCCCCCAGCCCTGATGCCAGCGAGCATTCCGCCCGGTAGAACGGCACCAGATAGATAGCAGGCGTAACAGCGCCCGCATCATTGTCTGCACCCCCGGTTCCGGACGGCACCTCTTCCCTGATCACCCCCTCCGCTGCTGCCAGCTCATCCAGGCACCGTTTGGTCAGCTCGCCCGGCACCTCCAAGATCTTGGCGGCATCGGCCACCAGGGCCGGCTCGGGGAGGAAGCAGTGGCCATCCTCGCTGGCCTGGGACAGCGTGTACTGCAGGCCCGCCTTGACCCGCTCTGGGCTGTCGTGCGGGATCCCCACGCTGCGCGCGATCGCATCCGCTGTCTTGAATCCGATCCCCCACACGTCTGAGGCCAGCCGGTACGGCTCGTTGCGCACCACCGAGATGGATGCGTCGCCGTATTTCTTGTAGATCCGGACCGCCAGCGAGGTGGACACCCCGACCCCCTGCAGGAAGACCATCACTTCCTTGATGGCCTTCTGCTCCTCCCAAGCTGTGGCAATCATCTTCGTCCGCTTCGGGCCCAGGCCGGGCACCTCGATCAGCCGGCCCGGCTCCTCCTCGATGATCCGCAGAATGTCCGTGCCGAAATGCGCGACCATCCGCTCGGCCATCACCGGCCCGATCCCCTTGATCAGGCCCGACCCCAGATAACGCCGGATGCCCTGAACGGTGGCAGGCAGCACGGTGGTGTAGGAATGCACATCGAACTGGCGCCCGTACTTCGGGTGCGACGTCCACCGCCCGGTCAGCCGCAGGCTCTCCCCCACCTGCGCGCCCAGCATCGCCCCGGTCACGGTGATCAGGTCCGG
>DASQVO010000091.1:0-5528 GCA_035640715.1 Streptosporangiaceae bacterium | reverse complement strand
GCCAGGCCAGGCTCGCCTCGGTCGTTCCGGACGGCTTGTATTCCAGGCTGACCCAGCCGCGGTACCCACCCCCCTCCAGCGCGGTCAGGTAGCGATCCAGGTCCAGCTCGCCGCTGCCGGGCTCGCCGCGGCCGGGCGCGTCGGCGATCTGCACATGGGCGGTGACGCGCGTATACGCGGCGATAGCGGCGTCGAGGTCGTCGCCGTTGCTGGCCAGGTGGAACAGGTCGCAGAGGAACCCGACGTTGGCGGCCCCCGCGGCGCGGGCGCGCTCGACCACGCCGATGGCGTCTCTGGCCGTCCGCAGCGGATAGGGCTTGGGGCCGCTCACTGGCTCGATCAGCACGGTCGCGCCGATCCCGGAGACGGCCTTCGCCGCGAGGGTGATGTTCTCCAGTGCCAGCTCGTCCTGGGCTGCCGGGTCGGCCTCGCCGACGCGGTTCCCGTACAGCGCGTTGAACCCGCGCACGCCGAGCCGTTCGCCGATGCCGGCCGCGACGTCGATGTTGTCGCGGAACTGCGCGCTGCGCGCGGGGATCGACAGCACTCCGCAGTCCGGGCCGGCCAGGTCGCCGGCGAAGAAGTTCAGGCCTATGAGCGCCACGCCGGCGTCTTCGATCGCCGTGACGAACGCGTCCACCTCACGATCCGGCGGCACCGGGTCCGCAAACGGCCACCAGAATTCCACCGCTCCGAACCCGGCGGCACGGGCGGCAGCCGGGCGGCGGAGCAGCGGCTCCTCGGTGAACAGCAGCGAGCAGTTGACCAGGTAGGGAAGCGAGTGCCGTGACATATTCCGTATCCTGAAAGTAATTTTTCGTTCTTAACAGCCTAAAACGCCGGCTGACGCCGCGTCAACCGCACGGCCGCACCGGGGCCAGGCTCCGTGCCGCCGCCGGGGTACCCTCGGTCACGGATCGCAGGCGCCCGGCCCGGTACCGTTTTCGTCCGGTTCCTGGGCAGAGTTCCTGCCGCTCCACAGCACAAACCGCCCCCGTTCCCGGCTGAGCGCGACGGGCCGGTGGCCGGGCGGGCAGCGTCGGCCATCGAAATTTTGTTATACGAATCGATAATTTTGTATTATGGAAGTATGAACGACTCGTCCGGTGGCGCCCGGGTAGCTCGCGGCGATGGCTCCGCCCACGGCACGGCGGTGGCGCGGGCGCCCGGTGGCGTGCAATCCGTCGAGCGGGCCTTCGACCTGCTCGAAATGCTGGCCGATGCCGGCGGGGCGCTGGGGCTGTCGGAACTGGCCTCGGCCTCCGGCCTCCCCCTGCCCACCGTCCACCGGCTGATCCGCACGCTAGTCAGCCACGGCTACGTCCGCCAGGAGGCCTCCCGCCGGTACACACTGGGCTCGCGGCTGATCCGCCTCGGTGAGACCTCCGGCCGGATGCTCGGCACCTGGCTGCGCCCGTTCCTCGCCGAGCTGGTCCGCCTCACAGGGGAGACGGCCAACCTGGCCGTGCTCGACGGCGACGAGGCCGTCTATATCGCCCAGGTGCCCAGCCCGCATCAGATGCGGATGTTCACCGAACCGGGACGCCGGGTGCGCACGCACTGCACCGCGGTCGGCAAGGCCCTGCTCGCGCAGCTTCCGCCCGGTGAGGCGCGCGCCATGCTGGAGCGGAGTGGCATGCCCCCGGCGACCCCTGCCACGATCACGGACCCGGACCTGCTGATCGCCCACCTCGGCGTGATCCGCAAGCAGGGCTACGCCGTGGACGAAGGCGAGCAGGAGGTCGGTGTGCGCTGCTTCGCGGTGGCCGTCCCCGATGCGCCGGCGCCCCTCGCCATCTCCGCGTCCGGGCCGCAGGCCCGCATGACCGACGACGCCGCGGCCCGCATCGTGCCCGCGCTCAGGCGCATCGCCACCGAGATATCCGAGACCATCGCCACCGAGGGTGTCGGCTGAGCGGCCGGCGCGTCCGCGCAAGGCAACAATCAGCGCACCCGGCATCCGCCGGCATGGCCATCTGCCATGGGCACAGATCGCCTGCGGTGCCACGGGCGCATGCACAGCCGGGGGCCTCGCGCGCGGGAGACCAGCGCGAGGCCCCCGAGGGCTGGTCCAGGTTCAGATGATGATCTTGCTGGCGCGCATCTCAGCGATGGCGTCGTCGTCGTAGCCCAGCGTGGCAAGGACTTCGGCGGTGTGCTCGCCGAGCAGTGGAGCGCCCTGGATCTCGGGGGTGAAATCGGAGAACTTGATCGGGCTCCCGACCGTCAGGTACGTCCCACGCCCCTTCTGCTCGACTTCCACCACGGTCCCGCTCTTGCGCAGCGCGGGGTCCTCGGCGATCTCCTTCATGCTGAGCACCGGCGCACAGGGCACCTCGAACTCGCGCAGGATGTCGACCGCCTCGTACTTGGTCTTGTCGGCCAGCCACTTCTCGATCTCCGCGAAGATCTCGAAGATGCGGCACTGGCGGGCGCGTGCGGTGCTGTAGTCCGGGTCGTCGATCCACTCGGGCTTGCCGATGACCTGGCAGGTCCGCTCCCAGTTCTGCTCCTGGATCGTGAAGTAGATGTACGCGTTGGGGTCGGCCTCCCACCCCTTGCACTTCAGGACCCATCCGGGCTGGCCGCCGCCGCCAGCGTTGCCGCCACGGGGCACAGCGTCGGTAAACTCGCCGTTCGGGTACTGGGGGTACTCCTCCAGGTAGCCGACCCTGTCAAGACGCTGCTGGTCGCGGAGCTTGACGCGGCACAGGTTGAGGACCGCGTCCTGCATGGACACCGACACCTTCTGGCCCCTTCCGGTCTTCCCGCGGGCGATGAGCGCGGTGAGGATGCCGATTAGCAGGTGCATACCGGTGTTGCTGTCGCCGAGGGCCGCGCCGCTGACGGTCGGCGGCCCGTCCCAGAAGCCGGTCGTCGAGGCAGCCCCGCCGGCGCACTGAGCCACGTTCTCATAGACCTTGAGGTCGGACCACGGCGAGTCCTCGTTGAATCCCTTGACCGAGCCGAAGATCAGACGCGGGTTCCACTTCTGGAGGGTCTCCCAGGACAGCCCCATGCGGTCCATGGCACCCGGCGCGAAGTTCTCGACGAGCACGTCGGCCTCGCGGATCAGCTTCTCCATGACCTCCCGGCCCTGGGGGGACTTGGTGTTGATGGCGAGGGAGCGCTTGTTGCTGTTCAGCATGGTGAAGTAAAGGGCGTCGGCATCGGGGATGTCGCGCAGCTGATTCCGCGTCACGTCGCCACCGGAGGTCCGCTCGACCTTCAGGACGTCGGCTCCGAACCAGGCGAGCATCTGGGTGCACGCTGGGCCGGCCTGGACCCCGGTGAAGTCGATGACCTTGATCCCGGAGAGCGGCAGTTCAGTCATGATCGATATCCTTCTCGTTGATCGTATGGGTACGGGCTGGTGGGTTGCCGGGCGTCCTCATCGCGGGACGCTGATGCCCTTGGGGTTGAGGTGGGCGATGTTGCCGCTCTCGGTTCCGTCCGCGGGGTCGATCACGCAGTCGATGAGTGCCGGCCCGCCCGAGGCCAGGGCTTCACGGAGGGCAGCGGCGACCTCCACGGGCGTCGTCGCCCGGTAGCCCCTGCCGCCGAATGCCTCGATCATGAGCTCGTGGCGTGCCTTCAGGGCGGTCGGCGCCGGGTCCCCGGAGGCGGAGGGGTCGTCGCCGCGGTAGACGCCGCTGTTGTTGAGGATGATGGTGACGATGGGCAGGTTGTAGCGGCAGATCGTCTCCACCTCCATGCCGCTGAACCCGAAAGCGCTGTCGCCTTCGATGGCAACGACCGGGTCGCCGGTCTCGACGGCGGCAGCGATCGCGTAGCCCATGCCGATCCCCATGACACCCCAGGTGCCGCTGTCCAGCCGGTGGCGCGGTACCTGCATGCCGATCGTGTTGCGGGTCAGGTCGAGCGCGTTGGCGCCTTCGTTGACGACGTAGGCCTGGGGGTTCTCCCGCAGGACATCGCGGATCACCTGCAGCGCGCTCAGGAACTTCATCGGGTGCGCGGTCTCGGCGGCCTTGAGGCGCCCGGCCATCTTGGCGACGTTCGCCGCCGAGCGGGCCGCGAGCTCCTCCCGCCACTGTGCCGCGACCGTGATCCGGCCGGGCTTGCTCCGCTCGACGAGGGCCTGCATCGCCGAGCCGACGTCGCCGACGAGCGGGGCCGCGATGGGCTGGTTGCTGTCCATCTCGGCGGCCGCGATGTCGACCTGGATGAACCTGGCATCCGGGTTCCACTGCGGTGCCTCGCCGTGGCCGAGCAGCCAGTTCAGGCGTGCGCCGACGAGCATCACGACATCCGCCCTGCGCAGGGCCAGCGATCGGGCGGTGGCTGCCGACTGCGGGTGGTCGTCGGGCAGCAGGCCTTTCGCCATCGACATGGGCAGGTAGGGCACGCCGGTGGTTTCGATGAACTCCCGGATCTGCTCGTCCGCCTGCGCATACGCGGCGCCCTTGCCGAGCACGACCAGCGGCCGCTCGGCGCTCGCGAGCAGGTCGATCGCGCGGTCCACGGCCTCGGGTTCGGGCAGCTGGCGCGGCGCCGGGTCGACGACCCGCCACAGCGACGCGGCGCCCTTGCCCGCATCGATGACCTCCCCTAGCACCGCGGCCGGGATGTCGAGGTAGACCCCACCGGGACGTCCGGACGCCGCAGCGCGGATCGCGCGGGCCATACCGCGGCCGATGTCCTCGGCCCGGTGCACGCGGTATGCCGCCTTGGCGAAGGGCCTGGCTGCCGCCAGCTGGTCCATCTCCTCGTAGTCTCCTCGCTGAAGGTCGACGAGGTGCCGCTCGCTGGAGCCGGAGATCTGGACCATCGGGAAGCAGTTCGTGGTGGCGTTGGCGAGAGCCACAAGCCCGTTGAGAAAGCCCGGAGCAGACACCGTCAGGCAGATGCCCGGCTTCTTCGTCAGGAACCCGGCCGCCGCCGCCGCGTGCCCGGCGTCGCTCTCGTGGCGGAAGCCGATATAGCGGATACCCGACATCTGCGCGACGCGGGCCAGGTCGGTGATCGGGATACCGACGACCCCGTAGATGGTCTCAACATCGTTGAGCTTGAGCGCGTCGACGACCAGATGGATCCCGTCGGTGAAAGCGGCCAGCTCGTCGGTCCCCCACGCTCCCGTGTTCCTGGAAGCATCGGTCATGGTCAGGATCCTCCCTGGTGTCAAGCGCGTTTGGCTCACTAGTTATATTGTATCCAGATAACTGTATCCAGTATCCGCTCGCCTGTAGGCAACGTCCAGTGTGACGATGTTCACCCGGGCATGGCAGTCCCCAAGGACGGGCGGAGCTGCAGTATGCCCTAGAGACAGGGAGAAGTGTCATGGGCGGCAGCGGCGGCGGCAGCAGCAGCAGCGTAGCCGGGGAAGAGGTGCTGCCCGGACAGGCGGCGTCCGGCCACACCGTGGTGATGGATGCGTGGCTCGCCCAGGCGATCGTGCGCGAAGCGCCAGAGGCCATCGTGGTGGCCGACCCGGAGGGGATCATTCGTCTGTGGAACCACGGGGCTGAACGCATCTTCGGCCACTCAGCGGCGCGGGCGGTGGGCGA
>DASQVO010000090.1:0-6600 GCA_035640715.1 Streptosporangiaceae bacterium | reverse complement strand
ATCGCGGAAGCCGCCGTAGGCGCGGCCCGCCACCATCGGCGTCGCCTGTGTCGGGCTCGAGGACCACGTTTCAACCCACCCCGAGTTGCTGGTGGACGCCCTCAGCTGGCTCGGCATCAAGGCGAAGCCAGCCCCGGCCACCAGCGCCACGAATGCGGCAAGGAAACCAGCGCGCCGCACGGCGCCGCGGGGCGGGATCATGGGAGTCGGGCCTCCTGGCGACGTGAGGAGTGGCCATTTGGTGAACGCGGCCGCCCGGGCGGCGGTTCCACGAGAGCGTACCGGAGCAAAACGCCAGAAAAGTTCCAGGGGAAAGCTCCGGTCAGGTGCCGCCCCATCACGGCCATGCCGCAGCTCCCCTGGCCGGCACCGGCCCGCCCGGCGCACACCCGCCCGGCGCGCACCCGCCCGGGGAGCCGCTCGCCCACAGCGAGGAGCCCGAAGCGCCCGGCTGGCACCACCGGACTAGGAGCGCAGGTAAGAGGCGCCGTTGAGGTCGAGGATGGCGCCGCTTGCCCATTCCGCCTCGGGCGAGGCCAGGTAAAGCACTGCCGCGGCGACTTCCTCCGGCTGGGCGATCCGGCCGAACGGGCTCTGCGCCCGGACGTGGCCGCCGTCCGGGCCGTTGATGCGCTCGGCTGCCATGTCCGTGTCGACGAAACCTGGCGCCACCGTCGCCACCGCGATCCCGTACGGCCCGAGCGCCTGCGCCAGCGACTGGCCGAACGCGTTGAGGCCGGCCTTGCTGGCCCCGTAAGCCGGCTGCCCGGGCTCGCCGCGGAACGCGCCGCGCGACGACACGTTGACGATCCGGCCGCCGCCGCGCGGGATCATGTGCTGAACCGCGCACCACGTCACGTTCGCGGGGCCGACGAGGTTGACGGCCAGCGTTGCCTGCCAGGCCGCCTGCCACTGCTCATAGGACACCTCGGTGATCGGGTGCGAGGTGTAGATGCCGGCGTTGTTGACCAGCACGTCGAGGCCGCCGAGACGCTTGGCTGCCTCGTCCACCATTAGCCGTGCCTGCTCCGGGTCGGTGATGTCGGCCTGTACGACGGCGTGCCCGGTGCCCGGCATCTCGGCCAGGACGCCGGCCGCCAGCGCCGGGGAGTCACGGTGGTGGATCGCCACCCGGTCGCCCCGGGCCGCGAAGGCGAGGGCGGTCGCGCGGCCGATGCCCCGCGACGCCCCGGTGACCAGGACCGCTCGTCCGGTCACCGGCCCGGCCCCGGTCACGGCTCTCCCCGGTCATGTGCCGCCCGGGGCCATGCCCCGGACGGCCGCGCCTCCGGCAGCAGGCGAGGCTCGATGCGCTCTTCCCGCACCGCACCGTCCTCGCATATGACCTGGTAGGCGGCCTTGCCGCGGACCTCGGTGACGGCTTCGGCCAGTTCGGTGCCCCGGTACACCAGCCCGACGCCGTCGTCGGTCGCATAGCCGCCGGGCAGTATCCCCTCGGCGATGAACTGGTGGTACTTGGGGCGGCGCTGCGGCTCGGAGTCGTAGTGGACGCCGTTGGAGTGCGGCAGGAAGCCCAGGCCGTTGGTGACTGGCCGCAGATCCGGGCCGAACGAGTCGGTTGTGCCACCGGTGTGCCAGCAGATCGATCCCGCGGACACTCCGGCCAGCACCACCCCGGCCTGCCACGCCTTCTGGAAGATCTCGTCCAGGCCGTGCAGCCGCCACAGCGCGAGCAGGTTGGCTACGCTGCCGCCGCCCACCCAGATCACGTCCTGATCGAGCACCAGTTCCGCTATGTCGTCCACGTTTGGCATCGGGAACAGCGACAGGCTCGACATCGCGGCTCCGGCGGCGTACCCGGCCTCGGCGAACAGGGCGGTATACCAACGCTGGTCGCCGTCGGCGGTCCCGACGTAGCAGACCCGCGGCGCGCGGCCTTCCACGCCGGAGAGCTCGATCGCGTGCAGGAGCAGCGGCCCGAATCCGAAATAGGTACGCTCCCCGCGGCGCAGGCCACCGGAAGTGGCGAGAATGATGGGGGTGGAGGCGGTCATGCGCCGACAATAGCGAGCGGCTGACCCCAGCGAGGCCCGGGGTCACCGACGCGGCCCGCCTGAAGCCTGGCGAGGCCGGGGGTACCGGCGGCGGGCTGCCGAGTTCCGTCGCGGGGCCGGCCGGGCTCCATCAGGTCCCGGCGAGGGCCGGGGTGGCCCGCTTGATGATGGTGCCGGTGTCGGCCCCGGCGGGCAGCGTGCCGAAGGCGCGGCCCCAGTCGCCGCCCAGCCGGGACGCGGCAAACGCGTCGGCCACGGCCGGGTGACCGTAGCGGACCAGCAGGGAGCCTTGCAGGACCAGGGCCATGTCCTCGGCGAGCCGGCGGGCGCGCCCCTCGGCCTGCTCCGGGTCGGCCAGCTCGTCCCGGAGCCGGGCCACCGCCTGGTCGAGGCGCCTGTCGGTCCCGGCTGCCTTGCCGACTTCGGCGAAGAACGCCTCAGCCGATTCCGGCTGCCTGGCCAGGGCCCGGAGCGCGTCAAGGGCGGCGACGCTGCCCGAGCCCTCCCAGATGGACTGCAGGGGCGCCTCGCGGTAGAGCCGCGGCATGCCGGACTCCTCGACGTAGCCGTTGCCGCCGAGGCATTCCAGCGCCTCCGCGGCATGCGCGGGGCCGCGCTTGCACACCCAGTACTTGGTCACGGCCAGGGCGAGCCTCCGGAACGCCGCCTCCTGCTGATCCCCTGCCGCCGCCCGGTCCGTCGCCCCGGCCAGCCGGAACGTGACGGCGGTGGCTGCCTCGGACTCAACGGCCAGGTCGGCGAGCACGTTGGCCATCAGCGGCTGGTCGGCCAGATAGGCGCCGAACGCCGTGCGGTGCGCGGCATGATGAGCGGCCTGGTTCAGGCCGGCCCGCATGCTCGTCGCCGCCGAGATGACACAGTCCAGCCGGGTCATGTTGACCATCTCGATGATCGTCCGCACGCCGCGGCCTTCCTCGCCGACGAGCCAGGCCACAGCCTGGTCATACTCAATCTCGGCGGACGCGTTCGACCGGTTGCCGAGCTTGTCCTTGAGGCGCTGCAGGCGCATGCCATTGCGGGTGCCGTCCGGCAGGACGCGGGGCAGCAGGAAGCACGACAGGCCGCCCGCTGACTGTGCCAGCGTCATGAACAGGTCGCCCATGGGTGCCGAGGTGAACCACTTGTGCCCGGTGAGCAGGTACGTCCCGTCCCCCGCCGGCACCGCTCGAGTGGTGTTGGCCCGCACGTCGGAGCCGCCCTGCTTCTCTGTCATCGACATCCCGGCGAGCAGACCGCGCTTGGCTTCCGGCGGCCGCAGGCCGAAGTCGTAGACAGCGGAGGCCAGCAGCGGCTCGAACCGCCGGGCCAGGTCCGGGGCGTTCCGCAGCGTGGGGACGATCGCATAGGTCATGGAGACCGGGCAGCAGTGGCCCGCGTCGGTCCGGCCCCACACGTACAGCTTGGCGGCCCGCGCCACATGCGCGCCCGGCCGCGGGTCCTGCCATGGCGCGGCGTGCATCCCGGCGCCCACGGCGACGGTCATCAGCTCGTGCCAGGCCGGGTGGAACTCCACTTCGTCGATGCGGTGGCCAAATCGGTCGTGCGTCCGCAGCACGGGAGGGTTCTCGTTCGCCAGCCGTCCCCATTCCTGGGCCTGCCAGGACCCGGCCAGGCGGCCGATCTCCCGCACCGGCTCCGCCGCCCAGCCGGCGCCCTCGCGGCGCAGCGCGTCGAGCATCGCGGGGTCGTCGGCCGCATCATACCCGGCCAGCGGCGGCGGCTGGTTGAAGACCTCATGGGTGGGCGGCATCGGCGCCTCCGTCTCTGTCGGGTACGGGCGGGCGGAGCCGCCGTCGCCGTCAGGCGGGCACGCTCCGCGTGTGGCTCCCATCATCTCCCGAAGTTACCGGCGAGTACAGCTCGGGCCGCCGGTCGGCCAGGAGTTCATTGTGATCGCTGATGCGCTTGTCGCGTGCGCGGGCGAGGTCGCAGTCGGCGGTGAGCACGGCAGGATGGTCGGCGACGACCGGCCCGGCGAGCGGGTAGCCATCGGGGGCGATGATGACGGTGCCGCCGATCCATTCGACGCCGCGCTCGGTGCCGCACCTGTCGGCCACCGCGACGAACACGCCGTTGGTGGCCGCGCCGGCCTGCGCCTTCACGACCTCGGCCGGCCGCTCGCCAGCGGGGCGGGGCGCGGCCGGCCAGTTGACCGGGGCCGCGATGAGGTCGGCGCCGCCGAGCGCCGGCAGCCGCGCCCATTCGGGGAACTCCAGGTCGTAGCAGATGACCACGGCGACGCGGCCGGACGGCAAGCTCACGACCGGCGGCGGCGCATCGCCGGCGGTGAACACGAGCTTCTCCCGGTCCCACAGGTGGGCCTTACGGTAGACGGCCCGGGTTCCCGACGCGTCCACCACCGCTGCGCTGTTGTAGAGCCTGCCGTCGCCGCCCAGCTCGCAGAACCCGCCGATGATCACTGTCGCGTGGGCGGCGGCCAGCGCCTGCCACTGCCGAAGTGTCGGGCTGTCATCGGCTGCGGTGGCGAGGCCACGCGCTTCGGCCGCGGTGCCGAAGACATAGCCCGAGTCGCACAGTTCCGGCAGCACGACCAGCCCGGCCCCGGCGGCCGCTGCCTCGGCGACCGCGTCGGCGGCGGTGCGCCGGCTGGCGCCGGGATCACCGATGACCGGCGCGAGCTGGGCAACGGCGATGACGGTCATGCCGTCCCGGGCGAATCAGTCATTCTGCGTCTCCTTCGAGGTTCCCGCCGGCCGCCCTTCGCGATCTGGCCCGCCAGGTGCCCGAGCCTTGCCGGGCGCCATAGTCGCTAGCGGCGATGCCCGGCGCCGCAGTCGCTATCGGCGGTCTACGATGCCGCGGATGAAGGCAGCCTGGCCGGCGTGCTGGAGGCCGTCAGAGATCACGCTGACCAGCCGCACGCCCAGCGTTACCGGCGGGTCCCACGAGTCATCCACGACCCGGGGCAGATCGTCGTCGGTAATCTGCTTCACGTAGCGGATGGCCTGCTCGCAAGCCTCGTCGTGGTACCCGGCCAGCAGCTCCCCCTCCACCTGGACCGCTGCCACGTCGTCGCCACCGTGACCGTAGCCGGTCGCCCGCGGGCCGAAGGGCAGCCTGAACCGGTCCATCCAGCCGTGCGCGATCCAGACCTGCTCGGTCCCAGCCAGCTCGGCGATGTGGTCATCCATGATCCGGCTCAGGTGCCAGACAAGCCATGCGATCGAGTTGGCCTCGCTGTCGACCCGGAAGGCCAGATCCTTGAGCGAAAGGCTGTCGACGGCGTCGTGGACCGACTCACGGATCCTGCCGAATGCATCGACCAGCAGATCAGCACTCGTCATCTGTCCCCCTCGGCGTTCGCTGGAAAGGCTGCCGCCTGAAGAATCTACGCGACGGCGAGCCCGCGAGACTAGCCGGCTGCTACCCGCCCGGCACTGCCGCATGCACCCCGGATTCGCGGCCGCCAGTGGCCCTCAGGCCCACCTCGGCGCAGCGATCCAGTCCGTCACGTTAGATAGATATCAAAATATTTGATATGAAAGCAGTTGGGTAGCTGCTGGTAATCTTGGCCCATGCCGCTGCCTGTACGCCCGCCGATCGGGCTCCGCCTGAGCCGGGCCGCCAGGTCGGTAAGCCGCGCGTTCGACGACGCGCTGGCCGACGCCGGCGGCTCGCTTCCCGTCTGGCTCGTCCTGATCTCCCTGAAGAGCCAGCGCCTGCCCAATCAGCGGGTGCTCGCCGACGCGGTGGGGATCCGGGAGGCGACGCTCACCCACCACCTGAACGCGATGGACGCCCAGGGACTGATCACCCGCCGGCGTGATCCGGCAAACCGCCGCGTTCACGTGGTTGAGCTTACCGAGAAGGGCGAGGCGGCGTTCCGCCGGATGCGCGGCGCGGCCGTCGCGTTCGACCGGCGCCTGCGGAGCGGCATCACCGAAGAGGATGCCGCGAACCTCGAAGACCTGCTGAGCCGGCTCGAGCGCAACGTGACGGGCAACAGCAGCCCGGCACAGTAGCGTGCGCGGTATGCAGGAGGCACCCGGGGAACTCGCCGCCCATCCGGACCGGCTGCGCTGGAACGCGCGGTATGAGAAGGATTTCGCGGCATCGTTCGTTGCCCATCCGCTGGCGCGGCACGCACTGTCGATGCCGCTGCCGGACGGCCCGGTAGCCGACCTGGCCTGCGGCCCCTCCGGTAGCGCCCTGCTAGCCGCGGCCTCCGGGCGGCATGTCACGGCGGTGGATGTCTCGGAGGTCGCCCTGCGGCTGCTCGGCGAGCAGGCGCGCCGCCGTGGCCTGGGCGACCTGATCACGCTGGTGCACGCCGACCTGCGCGCCTGGCGCCCCGCACCCGGCGGTTATGCGCTGGTGCTGTGCACCGGCTACTGGGACCGGACGGTATTCGCGGCGGCCACGGCCGCTGTCGGGGCCGGCGGCCTGCTCGCCTGGGAAGCGTTCACCCTGGAGGCCCGCACCGCCCGGCCGTCCCTGCCCGCCGAGTGGTGCCTGTCCCCCGGCGAGCCAGCGTCCCTGCTGCCCGGCGACTTTGAGGTCATTGACGCCCGTGACCTGCCGGACCCGCAACATGGCACAAAGA
>DASQVO010000089.1:0-7079 GCA_035640715.1 Streptosporangiaceae bacterium | reverse complement strand
GGCAGGTGCCGCAGACGCCGCCCTTGCAGGCGAAGGGCAGGTCGGCGCGGGCCTTCTGCGCCCCGTCGAGGATGGGCAGGCCCGGCGGGATGGTGACGGCCGTGCTGCGGCCGTCGAGAATCACCGTCACCTCCGCGCCGGCGCCCGCGGGGGCGTCGGCGTGGTGCACTTCGGCAGGTGGCTCGTCGCCGACGTAGAACAGCTCGCGGTGGATCCGCTCCCGGCCGGCGCCGAGCTCGGTCAGGACATCGATGGCATCGGCGATCATGCCGAACGGGCCGCAGAGCCACCAGTGGCTGACAGCGGGCACGTCGACGGTGACCGGCAGCAGGGCCCGGAGCTTGCCGGCATCGAGGCGGCCGGTGAACAAGCCGACCTCCTGGGCCTCCCGGGACAGGACATGCACCAGCTGCATCCGGTCCGGGTGGGCGTCCTTGAGGTCGGCGACCTCGTCGGCGAACATGACGGAGGCAGCGCGGCGGTTACCGTAGAACAGGGTGACCCTGGTGTCGGGGTGTGCCTGGAGCACCGAGGCCGCGATCGACAGCACAGGCGTGATGCCGGAGCCTGCCGCGATCAGGACATGATGGCCGGGTACGGACAGGTCCGGGGTGAAGGATCCGGCCGGTGCCTGGACGTCGATGACGTCACCGGGCCGGACCTGGCGGACCAGCCACCCGGACACAGCGCCTCCCGCCACCTCGCGTACACCGATACGGGGGGCACGGCCGGCCGGAGCGCAGATCGAGTAGGAACGGCGCTCGGCTCCGTGCCGGACGGTCAGGGACTGGCCCGGTGCGAACGTGAAGACCTCGCGCAGGCCAGCCGGGACGTCGAAGGTGACAGCCGCTGAATCGTCGGTCAGCGGCTCGACGGCGGCCACCGTGAGCGGGTAGAAGTCGGTGCGCCCCACTCAGATCTCCTTGACGCACTCGAACGGCTCGAGGCACTGCTCGCACCGGTACAGGGCCTTGCAGGCCGTCGCGCTGAACGGCGATGTCTCGCGCGTCCGCGCTGACCCGCAGCGCGGGCAGGTCACCGGCCGGGGTGCCGCGGTCAGGGTGAGCGGGACGGGGCCGCCGGGCGGCCGCCGGGTGGCAGGGTTCGGCGGGGCGATGCCCGCGGCGGCGAGCTTGCGCCGCCCTTCGGCGGTGATCCAGTCACTTGACCAGGCCGGTGCCAGCTCGGTCTGGACTGTGACGCATCGGTAGCCGGCCTGGTGAAGCCGTCGGCGCAGGTCGCGGCCGATCTCGCGCATCGCCGGGCAGCCCGAGTACGTCGGCGTGATGACGACGGTGACGGTGTCGCCGTCCTCGCGCACCTCGCGCAGGATGCCGAGGTCGGCCAGGGTGACCATGGGCAGCTCCGGGTCGGGTACGCCGGCGGCGATACCGAGGGCAGGCCCGGCCGGGGCCCGTTCCGTGCCTACCATGTCGCACCCGGATGAGCCCTGGCGACGCTCTGCATCTCGGCCAGCACGTAGCCGAGCGCCTCCGTGTGCACGCCGTCCCGGCCCGCGCGGCCGGCGACGCCGGCGAGCGGCACCACATCAGGGCGGGTGAGGGTGGCCGCGGCGAGCACGGTATCCAGGACCGAGTCGACCTCACCGCGCAGCGCCAGGACGCGGGCGGCGACTCCGGGCAGGGCCGCCTCAATCGGGTGCGGGGTGAACAACTCCTCCACCAGCGGCCACACCGCGCTCAGGCCGGCCTGCATCTTCGCGTGGGACAGGTCGGTGCCGTCGCCGAGCCGGACCACCCATCGGGCGGCGTAATCGCGGTGGTACGTCAGCTCCTTCACGCCCTTTTCCGCGATGGCGGCCAGCACCGGGTCCTTCGACACGACCAGAGCGCGCAGCAGCGCCAGGCGCCACGCGGAAAACACCAGAAGGCGGCCGGTCAGCTCGGCGAAGTCGGCGTCGGGCCGTTCCACGAGCCGGACGTTGCGGAACTCGCCCGCCTCACGGAAGAACGCGAGCTGATCCTCGTCGCGGCCGCTGCCGTCGGCCCGGCCAGCGCGGGCAAGCAGCATCCTGGCCTGCCCGAGCAGGTCGAGCGCGATGTTGGCCAGAGCGGTTTCCTCCTCCAGCTCGGGTGCGCGGGTCACCCACTGCTGCAGGCGATGGCTGTAGATCAGGGCGTCGTCGCCGAGCATGAGGCAGTAGGCGGCCAGCGCGGCCCCGTCGACACCGGGGGGCAGGCGCGTGTCCACGCCCGCCAGCGGGTCGGTGAAGCCGGTGCCGAACGCCCAGCGCTGGTCATCGGACTCTTCGGCCAGGGCCTGGTAGGCGCCGTATTCGTCGTTGTCGCTGTTGTCGCTCATGAATCACCTCGCGCTAGCCGGCTGGCGGATAACGCTCCCTACATGTGCGGGACGTCGCCGGGGATCTCATAGAACGTGGGGTGGCGGTAGACCTTGTCCCCCGACGGCGCGAAGAACGGATCCTTCTCATCCGGGCTGCTCGCGGTGATCGCGGCAGCCGGAACCACCCAGATGCTGACCCCCTCGTTCCGCCGGGTATACAGGTCGCGCGCATGGTGCAGGGCCATCTGCGCGTCGGCGGCGTGCAGCGAGCCGACGTGCACATGGTTGAGGCCCCGCTTGCCCCGGAGGAAGACCTCGAACAGCGGCCATTCGGACCGCACGTGAGCATCGCCGTTCATGAGCCTTCCTCCCGGCTGGCGGCCTTCGCGTTCTCCCGGCTGGCTGCCTTCGCGGCGTGCGCCACGGCGGCCGCGCGCACCCAGGCCCCATCCTCGTGGGCGGCCCTGCGCCGCGCGACCCGCTGCGCGTTGCACGGGCCGTTACCCCCGACGACCGCCTTGAACTCGTCCCAGTCGATCACGCCGAAGTCGTAGTGGCCGCGCGCGGAGTTCCAGCGCAGTTCGGGATCAGGCAAGGTGACGCCGAGCCTCTCGGCCTGCGGCACGGTCATGTCGACGAACCGCTGGCGCAGCTCGTCGTTGGTGTGCCGCTTGATGCCCCACACCATCGACTGGGCGGTGTTGGGCGACGCGTCGTCGGGCGGCCCGAACATCATCAGCGACGGCCACCAGAACCGGTCGACCGACTCCTGCACCATCGCCCGCTGCGCACCGGTCCCGCGCATCATCGTCATCAGCAGCTCATAGCCCTGCCGCTGGTGGAACGACTCCTCCTTGCAGATCCGGATCATCGCCCGCGCGTACGGCCCGTAGGAGCAACGGCACAGCGGCACCTGGTTGCAGATCGCCGCCCCGTCGACCAGCCACCCGATGACGCCCACGTCGGCGTAGCTGAGCGTCGGGTAGTTGAAGATCGATGAGTACTTCTGCCGGCCATTGATGAGCATGTCGGTCAGGTCGGCCCGGTCAGCGCCCAGGGTCTCGGCGGCCGAATACAGGTACATCCCGTGACCAGCCTCGTCCTGCACCTTGGCCAGCAGGATCGCCTTGCGCCGCAGCGACGGGGCCCGGGTGATCCAGTTGCCCTCCGGCTGCATGCCGATGATCTCCGAATGCGCGTGCTGGGCGATCTGCCGGATCATTGTCTTGCGGTACCCGTCCGGCATCCAGTCCCGCGGCTCGATCCGGCGGTCATGGGCGATCGTCGCGTCAAAATGCTCCTGCAGGTCCGGCGGGCCGTCCGGGCGCGCGGCCTGGGTGGTCATGGTCAAGACGGCCACTCCTTCGCCACCATGGTGAGGACCTCGTATCTGGCCACCGGCGAGCCGTCCTGCTTGGTGACCTCGGCGTCCCAGCGGACCTCGCCGTGCGCGCTGTCGCCGCGTGGCGTGATCGCCTTGCAGGTCAGGGTGACGGTCAGCTCGTCGCCCGGGTAGACCGGCGTGAGGAAACGCAGGTTGTCGATGCCGTAGTTGGCCAGCACCGGCCCGGGGTCTGGGTCCACGAACAGCCCGGCGGCCAGCGAGAGGACCAGGTAGCCGTGCGCCACGATGCCGCCGAAGAACGGATTGGCCGCTGCGGCCCGGGCATCGGTGTGGGCATAGAAGGTGTCCCCGGTGAACTCGGCGAAGTGCGCGATGTCCTCCGCGGTCACGGTCCGCGGCCCGGCCACGATCGCGTCGCCCACCCGCAGCTCCGTCAGCGGCTTACGGAACGGGTGTGTGCCGCCGATGGTGCGCTCGCTGCCGGGCACCCAGCGGCGGGTGATCTTCGTGAGCACCCGGGGGCTGGCCTGGACCGCGGTGCGCTGCATGTAATGCGTGACACCATGGATTCCGCCCAGTTCCTCGCCCCCGCCGGCCCGGCCCGGGCCGCCGTGCACCAGCACCGGCAGTGCCGAGCCATGCCCGGTCGAGGTCGCGGCGTCGTCGGCGTCGAGCACAAGCAGCCGGCCGTGCCACGGCGCGACACCGAGCACGACGTCCCGGGCGAAATCGGCATCACCGGTGACAACCGATCCCACCAGGCTGCCCAGGCCGCGCGCCGCGAGCTCGACCGCGTGGGCGGTGCCGCGGTAGCCGATCAGCGTGCTCACCGGGCCGAACGCCTCAACCTCGTGCGGCTCGGCCCGCCCGGCGTCGTCGGCGCGGATGAGCACCGGGGACATGAACGCTCCCCGGCGGGGATCGGCGCCGGTCACCTCGACGTGCTCGGGATCGCCGAAGATGGCCGTCCCGGCCGACAGCAGCGCCTTGACCGAGCGGCGGACCTCCTCACGCTGGTCCAGGCTGGCCAGCGCACCCATCCGCACCGACTCGTCAGCGGGGTTGCCGATGACCACCTTGGCCAGCCGGGCCGATGCCGCCTCCGCGACCGCGTCCAGCAGCGGCTCCGGCACCAGCGCGCGGCGGATCGCCGTGCATTTCTGCCCGGCCTTGACCGTCATCTCGGTCACGAGCTGCTCGATGTACAGGTCGAACTCCGGTGTGCCGGGGGTAGCGTCCGGGCCGAGGATCGAGCAGTTCAGCGAGTCGGCTTCGGCGTTGAAGCGGACGGCCCGCGCGACCACCGTGGGGTTGGTCCGCAACCGCGCAGCGGTGGACGCCGAGCCGGTGAACGACAGGAGGTCCTGGTCGGTGAGGTGGTCGAATAGGTCGCCGACGCTGCCGCAGATCAGCTGCAGCGAGCCTTCCGGCAGCAGCCCGGAGGAAATCATGAGCTCGACCAGCCGCGCCGTGAGGTAGGCCGTCGAGCTGGCCGGCTTCACCAGGCTCGGCACGCCCGCCAGGAACGCGGGGGCGAACTTCTCCAGAGGCCCCCAGACGGGAAAGTTGAACGCGTTGACCTGGACCGCGACGCCGTGGCGGGGGGTGAGGATGTGCTGGCCGATGAACCGGCCGCCCTTGCCGAGCTGCTCGGCGTCCCCCTCGAGCAGGACCACCTCGTCCGGCAGTTCCCGGCGGCCCTTGCTCGCATAGCTCGCCAGCACGCCGATACCGCCGTCGACATCGAACTTGGCGTCGGACAGGGTCGCGCCGGCCCGTGCCGACAGCGCATACAGCTCCGGCCGGTGCTCGCGCAGAAACTGGCTGAGCGACTTCAGTATCGCCGCCCGCTGATGGAACGTCAGCTCCCGCAGCGCCGGCCCGCCGACGGCGCGTCCGTATTCCAGCGCCGCGCGCATGTCGATGCCAGCGGAGGAGATCGTGGCGACCTGCTCCCCGGTGACCGCGTCCAGCAGTGGCGCACCCTCAGCCGAGGGCGATGCCCAGGACCCCTTCACGTAACTGCGCAGTGCCATCCGCCAGCTCCCTCCGGCCCTGACCTGCCTGCTCACTGATTCTCATCACCCACATTACCAACCGAACGTTCAGTATTAATGATAGCCTGCTCGGGGGAACATGACCAGGCCCGGCGACCTATCGCCGGGCAGGTGCGGCCATCACGATGACGGCGCCCTCACCCACCGGCTGTGTCTTAGCGCCCGGGCACTTCACCAGGCCGGGCGCCATGATGGCCTCCGTTCGGCTGCCTTGACAGCGAGACGGCGGCCGCTCTTTACTAAGCCCATGATTATTAACCGTCCACTCGGTCAGTAATCGAGAGGCGGATGGCCTATGGCACGCGTGCAACAGCCACGGGCCGAAGGCGAGGCGAGATGACGGCCGCGCCGGCTGACGAGCCCGCCGGACCCGGGCCGGTCCCCGGTAGAACCGGCCTCGGCGAGCCCGCCAGCGTGAACGAGCTGCGTGCCCTGCAGCTGGAGCGCCTGCAGTGGACGCTGCGCCACGCGTACGAGAATGTGCCGTTCTACCGCAAGACGTTCGATGCGGCGGGGCTGCACCCGGGCGACTGCCAGAGCCTGGCCGACCTGGCCAAGTTCCCGTTCACCAGCAAGGACGACCTGCGCGGCAACTACCCGTTCGGCATGCTGGCGGTACCGCAGCACGAGGTCAGCCGGCTGCATGCCTCCAGCGGGACGACCGGCACGCCTACCGTCGTGGCCTACACGAACCGGGACCTGGACGTCTGGGCGGACGTCGTGGCCAGGTCCATCCGGGCGGCCGGCGGCCGGCCAGGCCACAAGGTGCACGTCGCCTACGGCTACGGCCTGTTCACCGGCGGGCTCGGCGCGCACTACGGCGCCGAGAAGCTCGGCTGCACTGTCATCCCCGCATCCGGCGGCATGACCGCTCGCCAGGTACAGCTGGTCAACGACCTCCGGCCGGAGATCATCATGGTCACGCCGACCTACATGCTCACTCTTCTCGACGAGTTCGAGCGGCAGGGTATCGACCCGGCGGCGTCGTCGCTGAAGATAGGCATCTTCGGTGCCGAGCCATGGACCGAGGCGATGCGCGCGGAAATCGAGCACCGGGCTGGCATCGACGCGGTCGACATCTACGGCCTGTCCGAAGTGATGGGACCGGGCATCGCGCAGGAATGCGCCGAGACCAAGGACGGCCTGCACATCTGGGAGGACCACTTTTACCCGGAGGTCATCGACCCGGCCGGGCACACTGTCCTGCCAGAGGGCCAGAAAGGGGAGCTCGTCTTCACCTCCCTGACCAAGCAGGCGATGCCCCTCATCCGGTACCGGACCCGCGACCTGACCCGGCTGCTGCCGGGCACCGCCCGCCCGGTCTTCCGGCGGATGGAAAAGGTCACCGGCCGCAGTGACGACATGATCATCCT
>DASQVO010000088.1:0-9329 GCA_035640715.1 Streptosporangiaceae bacterium | reverse complement strand
GTTCGCCGGGATCGCCTTCGGCGCGATCGCCATCGGCGCCCTGGTGCCCGCGGCCATCATGGCGATCGCCGCGGCCAACACGTTCGCCCGCGACATCTACCGGCCGTACTTGCGGCCGGCGGCCAGCGATCGTGAGGAGGGGCTGGTCAGCCAAATCGTGTCGGTGGTCCTCAAGCTCGGCGCGGTGGCCGTGATCATCGGCCTGAAGCTCTCGTTCGCCCTGGAACTCCAGCTCATCGGGGGTGTGGTGGTCGTCCAGATCCTGCCGCCGGTCGTGCTCGGCCTGTACACCCGCTGGTATCACCGCTGGGCGCTGGTGGCCGGCTGGGTAGTGGGCATGGGCCTGTCCATCTACATGCTGTGGGTCACGTCCAGCAAGACGTCGGCACACTTCGGCAGCGCGTCGTTCGCCTTCAAGACCTGGGGATTCGACACCAAGATGACGATCTGGACCGGCATCATCGGGCTGCTCGCGAACCTGATCGTCGCCACCGCGCTCACCCCCATGCTCGGGCGGCTGCCGCGCGGACAGGACGAGACGAGCCCCGGCGACTACGAGGAGGCCGGGGCACCGCCGCTGGCGGTCACGCCGAATCAAGCGAGCGGAACGGTGTGACAGCCCAGTGCGGTACAGCCGATCCCGGAGCCTGAACATCGAGATGCCGCCAGGTGACCCACTGGTAACATCGCCGCGTGGGTGATCATTCGGGCCGGGTCTGTCGGCATGGCGGGGCGCACGCGGTCGCGGCGGCGCGGCGCTACGGTGCCGCGACGATGTTCACGTTGTCCGGCGGACACGTGTTCCCGCTCTACGATGGCGCGGTGCAGGCGGACCCGCCGGTCCGGCTGGTGGACGTCCGGCACGAGCAGACGGCGGTGTTCGCGGCGGAGGCGACCGCCCGGCTGACCCGGACGCCCGGCCTCGCGGTGGTGACCGCCGGGCCAGGCGTGACGAACAGCCTGAGCGCGATCGTCACGGCGCACTTCAACGGCGCGCCCGTCGTGGTGCTCGGCGGCCGCGCGCCCGACTATCGCTGGGGCTCGGGCAGCCTTCAGGAGATCGATCATCCGCCGATGCTCGCGCCCGTGACCAAGCGCGCCTTCACCGAGCATGCCACCGCGCAGGTCGCGGCCTCCGTCGGCGAGGCATTCCGGCTCGCGGTTACCCCCCACCGCGGGCCGGTCTTCCTCGACATCTCGCTGGAGGCGCTGTATGACCAGGCGGAGGCGGACCTGCCGGCCGCTGTGCCCGGGCGCGCTGCCCCGCCCGATCCCGGTGCGGTCAGCCAGATCGCCGGGCTGCTCGCCGGGGCCGAGCGCCCGGTGCTCATCCTCGGCTCCGACGTCTGGCTGGACGGCGCGGAGACCGCCGCCCGCGACGCCGCCGAGGAGCTGCGGATTCCGGTCATCGCCAACGGCCAGGGCCGCGGTGTCCTGCCGGGCGGCCACGAGCTGCTCGTCACGCGCGCCAGGTCGGTCGCCCTGCGCGAGGCCGACCTGGTGATCGTGGCCGGCACGCCGCTCGATTTCCGGCTCGGCTACGGCCAGTTCGGAAGCGGCGAGCAGGCCGCGAAGGTGGTACACGTGGCAGACTCCCCCGGCCAGATCGCCTCGCATTGCCCGCTGGCCGGCTCGGCCGCCGGCGATCTTTCCGCATTTTTCGCCGGGCTGGCCGCCGAGACGGGCCCGGGCACCGACGACCGGGCGGCCAGGGCCCGCTCAGCGTGGCTCGCCCGCCTGCAGGACGCCTCGCGGGCGGCAATCACGGCCGACGCCGCCCTGCTTGCCAGCGATGCCCGGCCGGTTCACCCGGTGCGTGTCTACGGCGAGCTCATCAAACTGCTCTGCGACGACGCGGTGATCATCGGCGACGGGGGCGACTTCGTGTCGTTCGCGGGACGGCACCTGGAGCCAAAGCAGCCTGGTGGCTGGCTTGACCCCGGCCCGTTCGGCTGCCTGGGTACCGGTCTCGGATATGCCATCGCCGCGCGGCTCGCCCGGCCGTCAGCTCAGGTCGTGCTCCTCCTCGGGGACGGAGCCGCCGGCTTTTCGCTGATGGACGCGGACACGCTTGTGCGGCATGGCCTGCCGGTCGTCATCGTGTGCGGCAACAACGGCGCGTGGGGGCTGGAGAAGCATCCCATGCGGTCCCTGTACGGGTACGACGTCGCCGCCGACTTGCAGCAAGGCTGCCGTTACGACGAGGTGGTACGGGCGCTCGGCGGGGCCGGCGAGTGCGTCACCGAGCCCGCGGAGATCGGCCCGGCGCTGCGCCGGGGGCTCGCCGCGGGCGTGCCCTACCTGGTCAACGTCATCACCGATCCGGAGATCGCCTACCCGCGCTCCACGACCGGCATCTGACCGCCCGGCCGCTCCCCGGCGGCTCAGTCGATGGTGGCGATGAGATCGCCTTCCTGTACCACGTCGCCCTCGGCCACGTGCAGCTTCGATACGGTGCCCGAGGCCTCCGCGAGAACCGGGATCTCCATCTTCATCGACTCGAGGATCACCAGGGTGTCGTCGGCATCGACCTGGTGGCCCTCTGCGGCGACCACCTTCCAGACGTTCGCGACCATCTCCGCTCGGACCTCTGCCACCGGTTGGCTCCTTCCTCAGCCGGGCGCCGGCACCGCACCGGCCCGTCCATTGTTCCGGATCGGCCCGTCAGGGCCGCAACCTGGCCACCAGCGAGGAAGGTCGGCTATGTGCGCAGAATGGATCGCCGGGCAATGATCCTGCTGAGCGCTTCCACGACGCTGGGGTCGTATTCGGCGCCGGCATCCAGCCGCAGCCGCTCGACCACCGCGGCAGCGCGCATCGGGTCGGCAGAGTTGCCCACGAGGTCGTCGAAGGCGTTCACGGCCTGGATGATGCGGCTGCTCAGCGGCGGCGGCGCCGCGGGCTCCTCCGCAGTGCCCGAGGCACCGGCCGGCCCTCCGCCCAAGTATGAATCGCTCTGCCTGCGTACTATCTCCGCGACGCTGTCGAGCATTTTGGCCTGCTCGATGACCTCGGCGCCGAGTTCCGCGATACGCCGCTGGTCCTCGGGGGAGACCAGCACGGTCGCACCGCCTGGTATCGGATCACGGAGCGAGATCTGCCCGATATCGTGAATCAGCGCCGCGTACTGCAGTTCCAGGAGGTCGGGCTCGGCCATGCCAAGCTCCCGCCCGACGGCAACGGCGAGCCGGCTAACCCGGTCGGCGTGACCCATCTCCACGTATCCGCCGATCTCGGTCACCCGGGCCAGCGCCCGCACCGTCTGCAGGTAGGTAGCGCGGATACCGGCGTACCGGCGGAAGGCGACCTGCGTCACAAGCAGCGGCGCGATGAAGACGGCCACCGCCACGAGTCCCATGGCCTCGGCGGCGAACACGATCAGCATGGCGGAGGCGCCGACGGCCACGCCGAGCAGTACCTGGACGCGCATCTCGTCGGTGAGCGTCACCCAGAACCTGGCGCGGAGTGTGTCCGCCCGGATAATCGCCGCGATGATGACATCCACGAACCACGCGGCCATGATGAGCAGCGTCATCACGGCGAGCGCCGCCCACCAGTGCCGGACGATGGCGGCATTCCCCGCCAGCGGGCGGAACGCGAAGGCGGCACAGGCGACGGCGAACAGGCGCGCCGCCATTCCCGTCATCCGGGCCGGCCTGCCCACGGCCAGGTGCGGCAGTACGCCGACGATCATGCCGATACCGGTGACTGCCACGACTTGCAGCGCCGAATGCCGCGCGGGAAGCTGCCCGACGCGAATCAGCAGGGCATAGGCGAGGGCACCAGCCGTGCCAATCGGCGCTGCTTCGCGGTCACCCGGAAGATTGAGCCGCAGCAGCTCGCCGAGCGCGATGAGCGCCGTGAAGACGATGGCCTCACGGGCGGCCACGGCGCCGGCCATTGCTGTCTGCGCGACCGCGATCACCACGAGCAATCCAGAGGCGCCGACGAGAACGCCCTGGCCGGAGCCTGCCCGCCGCCTGGCCCGGGCCCGAAGGCCCGTGGTCGCTAGCCGGTCCTGACTAACGCTCACAAGGGCCTCGCACGTTAGCGGCTCCCGACGACGCGCAGCGGCACGACCGGATCGTCATGATCATAGGCCGCGGCCGTGACCTCCTCACCGGGCGGCGGTACGGGGACGTCCGGCGTCTGCCAGCCCTCGCGCTCCACCGCGGCGACAAGAGCATCGACGAAAGCGGGATCAAACTGGGTGCCGGAGCATCTGCGCAGCTCGGCAATTGCCTCGCAGACCGTCCGCGCTCCGCGGTACGAGCGGGTGGACGTCATGCAGTCGAAAGCGTCAGCCACCGCCAGCACCCTGGCGAACTCCGGGATCTCATCGCCGGCGAGCCCCATGGGGTAGCCGCGACCGTCGATCCGCTCGTGGTGGTGCATGATTCCCGCCAGCGCCTCGTCGAGGAAACCGATCTCCCTGATGATCTCAAGTCCCCGCATCGGGTGCAGCTGGATGGCAGCGTACTCTTCCTCGGTCAGCTTGCCGGTCTTCTGCAGAACCTTGGTCGGCACGCCCAGCTTGCCGACGTCGTGCAGCATACCCGCGTACCTGATCGCCTCGACGCGCTCGGGCCGCATGCCGATCGCGCTCGCGATCATCACGGAGCCCTTCGACACCCGCTCGCTGTGGCCGCGGGTGTAGTAGTCCTTGGTCTCCACCGCCTGGCAGAGGACGCGCAGCGTGGCCTCATAGGCACGCTGCTGATCGGCGAACTGGGCGATCGCCCAGCGCGCCACGAAGAGCGGTATCAGCACGAGGATCGCCGCGAATGGGCCGACTACGCTCCATATGGCGGCGATCAGCAGGCCGAAAAAGGCGTACCCGAAGTCGGGAAGCGGCAGCCGCAGATCGACGATGCCGTGCAGGCCCCGCTGCCTCCGGTCCGGGCCGCGGGTGAGCCACAACACGCCGGCGAGAAGCCCGTAGTTGGCGGCTATGTGTGCGGCTGCCGCCGCAGCGAACGGTCCGATGATGACGGGAAACGAGTCACCGGCGGGGACCCCGACGGTGCCGCCGAGGGCAAGGAAAACCTGGCCGGCCGCGTGCGCGCTGAGGGCGTACATCGCGCCGTTGAATACCCGCTGCGGGATGGTGGGCCCACGGCGGAGCGTGAAGGCGCAGACGACTCCTACGATGGCCGCCCCAGCAGGGCCGAGAAGCACAACCGAGGCAAGTGTGGCGGCATAACCGGGAGACCAGGTGATGCGGCGCGGCATGATCGAGGTTGGCACGGACTCGCATGCGAGGAGGAGGACGGCGAGGACTCCGAGCTGGCTCCATGAGATACCAGTCGGCGGGCTATGGGCCACGACGAACGCGGCAACGGCCACCACTGTGCCGATGTAGAGCCACGCTGCCCGCGAGAGCTTGCCCAATTCCCCCCCTCAGCCTGGGTGTGCGGCACCATGAAGAACGCGGGGCGCGATCAGCCCCAAGTCACGCCCAGTCTCAGCACAATCGCTCCTCTCTCCCAGACTCGCATCTGCCCCGGCAATGCCCGGCGAGAGGTGCATCGAGGACCACTCCCCTGCGGCATATGCGGGCAGCCGCGTCTAGCGGCCGGACACCCGGGACCAGCGTAACCCCCTTGCGCTGATCCGCGTAGACCCAAATTTCATCGTGAGCAAATCGTGAACATCGGTCGCTCTCAGTAATCGTGTGCACCAAGCGCATTCCATCGGCACATAGCTGTACGTACCTGGGATGGCAAAACCATGGGGAAGGACGAGCACGTGATCAGCACCGAAGTGGAGTCTACTAGGGCGGGTATCCCGCCCGCAGCCCGACACGCCCCGGCTGCGCGTGCGGCTCTGCCGCAGCGCCCCCGCGTGGCCGTCTAGCCCATCACATATGGGCTAAGGGGCGCACCCGCTAGTCGGCGAACTCGATCTCGGCTCTTACTTCCCGGATCCGGACGAGTATCTTGGCGCGCAGGTCGGTCGGCACCTGGTCGCATCCGCAGTGCTTGGCCACCAGGCGCTTGACCGCACCCTCAAGGCCGTATTCCCGCAGGCACGGGCCGCACTCGTCGAGGTGCTGGCGTACCTTCGCGCAGTCAGAATCGTCAAGCTCGCCGTCCAGGTAGGCGTAGATCCGGTCCAGGACCTCACTACACGGCACCTCGTGCGGCCTGCCGCAGCTCATCGGGCTTCCTCTCCGGACCTGCTGTCCTCCGCCGACGGGATCGACGGGGATCCGGACGCCGATCGGACAAGGCCACGCTCGGCCGCGTAGTCCTGGAGCATGTCACGCAACTGCCTGCGCCCGCGGTGCAGGCGGGACATCACCGTGCCGATCGGCGTTCCCATGATGTCCGCAATCTCCTTGTACGCGAATCCTTCCACGTCGGCCAGGTAGACCGCGATGCGGAACTCTTCAGGCAGTGCCTGCAGAGCCTGCTTGATGTCGGAATCAGGCAGCCGTTCGAGCGCTTCCGCCTCCGCGGACTTAAGGCCGCCCGAGGTGTGCGATGCGGCCCTGGCAAGCTGCCAGTCCTCTACCTCGTCGGCGCCGGAACGCTGCGGTTCGCGCTGCCTCTTCCGGTACGTGTTGATGAACGTGTTTGTCAGGATGCGGAACAGCCACGCCTTCAGGTTCGTGCCGGGCTGGAACTGGTGGAAGGAGGCGTAGGCCTTGGCGAACGTCTCCTGCACGAGATCCTCGGCATCCGCTGGATTGCGTGTCATACGGAGCCCGGCGGAGTACAGCTGATCCAGGTATGGCAGCACATCCTGCTCGAACCGCTCGTCTCGCTGCTCGAGTGTCTCCGGGACGGCACCCACCCCCTCGCGATGATCCATAAGCGGTCTCTCGATGTGAAGACCGTATGGGCGGGAGGATACATCGCCGCGCTTCCCCTGCCTCCAGGCCAGTACCCCAGTGCCGTCTTTCATCGCGACAGCCGAACCACCCGCGAGGATACCGGCGGTTTCCGCCGGACGTGAGCCGCAAGCTACTGGCATGCACCGTTCAACACGGCGATGCGTCTGGTCATTCCTGCCACAGCGGAACTGTCGGGCGCGCCGCCCCCGGCCGTGCCCGCCACCCGGACTGTCCGCGCCGGAACGCCCTATACGGACTCACCCCGCGTCAAGACGACATGTCACAGCAGGTGATGAACGGCCGCGTTCGGGGAAGGACTGAGGAAACCATGCGGCTGAGGGGGTGGCCGCAGCCCACGGCAGGAGTCACGGTGAGGCCACCGGCCAGCGCCACGGCCGTCGGCGATCCCGGGTCGCTGGCGCCGTACTGGCGGTTTAACCAGGCTGTAGCTGAGGCACAGCTCGCATCGTGGCTGCCGCGGCGAAGCCACCTGCTCATCGATATCTCGGGACCGCAAGCACGCGCCGCCCAGATCGCCGCGGCAGCCGGCCATACGGTGCTGCGCGTGACCGGAACCGTCCCCGGCCCGCCCGACGGCTCCCCGCGCGACGGCTTCCCGCCTGACGGCTTCCCGCCCGATGGCTTCCCGCCCGACGGCTTCCCGCTCAGGCGCTTCCGCGCTGATGGCTCCCCGCCCGCCGCAGGGCTCGCAGGGCCCGCAGGGCCCGCGCAGGGCAAGGTCGTCCGGCTGACCTCAGATCCACGTCGCCTGTCGTTCCTGGCAGACGGCTGCGCCGACGGCGTGATCGCCGAGGACAGGACCCTGTCGATGCAGCTGGCGACCGAGACGCTGATCGCGGACATCGCCCGGGTGCTACGGCCGGCTGGCCGCGTGCTCGCCTGCGTGGACTCGCTGGTCCTTGGCATGGCGCTGCTCGCCGAGCAGCGCCACTGGGCAGAACTGACCGACCTGCCTTACGCCGAGGTGGTGCTCATCCCATGGCCGGATGGCACGATTACCCGCTGCTTCGGCGCTGAGCAGCTACGGGAACTCTTCAACGATGCCGGTTTCACCGTCGCCTGGATCCGGCCGCGCACCATGCTCTCCCCGTCAACGGTCACGCACCTGCTGCGTCGCGACCCCGCAGGGATGCGCCACCTGGTCGATGCGGAGCTCACGATGCGGCCGGATGAGTCCGTCGGCGTCCAGCTCGTGGTGTCGGCGCGTAAACGGGCCCGCGGGAGCGGTCACCGGACAGCGCGCCGTTTACCGGCACGCAGGGCGGGCCGGGCATCAGCGCCGCAGGCGGGCCCGGGCGTCAGACCGCAGGCGGGCCCGGGCGTCAGACCGCAGGCGGGCCGGGCGTCAGACCGCAGGCGGGCCGGGCATCAGCGCCGCAGGCGGTCGTGCTTCGCCTGGCATGCGACGCACCGTGCCGCATCGGGCCGCGCCTCAAGGCGCCCCTCCGGCACGGGCTTTCCGCAGTCGACGCACAACCCGTACACGCCCTCGTCTATGCGCCGCAGCGCGGCCTGCACCTTGGTGCGCTGCCGCTGAGCAGACTCGAGGATCGCCTCGGTGCGGTCCGTCTCCGAGAGGTTGGCTCCCGCGTCGGCGGGATCCAGCGGATAGGCCAGGCCTTCCCCCGGATCGGGACTTTCCCCCTTGAGAACCGCGATCGACCTGTCAAGGCCGTCGAGCATCTCTTCAAGGCGCTTACGGGCTATTGCAGTGTCCACGGAAGTACTCGCCTCCTGTCCGCCCGCGCTCCGGCAGGGCTGCGACCGCGATAAATGGGCCCGGTCCGGAGCTGCGGGCTTAAAACAATGTGCCGTCCGCCCCACCGCGGAGGCCGGCCCGCGGCCTGGCCCCGGCGCAGCCGGCGCCGGCCTGCTCGGCAGCAGCCGGCTCCCCCGCTGGCTCTTTCGGGGCAGCGGCTCCCTCCCCGGGCCCACTCTCGGCCACGGGAGCGATAAGACCAGGCCCGTCGTTCGCGACCGAGTTGACCGCCGTCGAGACCGGGCGCGCCTTCAGGCCGCCGGAGACGGCGGGCATCATCGCGTCGAGCAGCCTGTCAGGGTCGTCCACCGCGGGATCCAGCCATTCCTCCCAACGGCGGGGGCCTATGACCATCGGCATCCGGTCGTGAATCCGGCCGAGGTCGTCGGTTGCGCGGGTCGTGATGATCGCCGCTGTCCACAGCCATGATCGCGGGTGGTCGGCTGGCAGCGAGCTGTCCCGCCACAGCTCGTAGATACCGGCGAAAGCCAGCATCCCGCCGTCCGCCCGGTGGATGTAATAGGGCTGCTTGCGTGGACGGCCGCGGTCGGTGCCACCCAGGGGACGCCACTCGTAGTAGCCGTCAGCGGGAATAAGGCAGCGCCGGCGGGCAAAGGCGCTCCTGAACGACGGCTTCACGGCCACGGTCTCCGCCCGCGCGTTGATGAGGCGTCCCCCGCCAGACGGATCCTTCGCCCATGAGGGCACCAG
>DASQVO010000087.1:0-2453 GCA_035640715.1 Streptosporangiaceae bacterium | reverse complement strand
ACAGCCGGGGCAGGTAGCGGTCGAGCTCGGCCATGAAGTCGGTCATGTGGGTCAGCAGGGCGTTCTTGTACTGAAGGAACGTGCCCGGCGAGGTGTCGGTGGACCGGATGATCTCGCCGAGCGTCAGGTGGAACTGCGCCGCGCGACGGGACATGTCGTCCAGGACCGTGTCCAGGCGGGACAGCCTCCGGTATACCTGCTCCTTATCGTGAGCCTTGGTAGCCGCCGCCAGCGCCTTGAGGTCATCGAGGATGTCGGAGAACACCAGCCGGGACAGGTTCGCGTCCCGGATTCGCGCGCTGAGCACGTCCTCCACGGCGGCGAACGCGCGGTAGCCAAGCTCACTGAACTGGTAGACGGACTGCCGGTTCCGGTACCTGGCCAGGCTGCCCGCCCGGGAGGCGTCCTCCAGCCGGTGCACCATCCCGTCCTCGGCCAGCGCGTCCAGCTTTTCCCTGAGGCTGCCATCCAGCCGGGGTACCTCGTCGTAGACGGCAGCCAGCTCGGCAAGGGCTGCCGCCACGTCGTCGGTGTGCGCCTGGACCTGATGCACCGCACGGAGCCGGTCCAGCGCCCGTAGCACCCACAGGTAGGCGGTGTGGTCATCACGCCGGGTGAAGTTGAACAGCCGGAACCTGTCACTGACGGCGAGCGCGTCAAGATCCAGCGAGTTCCGCTCGCCTCGGTCCGCGCCATCCTCGGTCCGGTCTGCCATCAGCTGGTCTCATATCCCGAATCGTCCACGGCTGCCGATCCCGGCCAGCACAATGCTATGCGCGGTGCGGTGACCACTCGACGTTCGTGGTTATGTCGCTGCGTCTTCCCAAGCCCCCAGGCGGATACGTCGATTTCTTCGGGTGTTGGCTGGTCAGGGTGTCGGTGCCGGTGGTGGCGGTCTTGCCGTAGCGGGTGACGGTGACCAGGTCTTCAGGTCGATGCCGCCCCCGGCTGGCCGTTTTCGCCGAGCACCACCTGGATGCTCCGTTCGTCGGTACCGCGTATGATGCTCAGCTCGATGGTGCCGCCGCGCGCCGCCTGGAGTGCGCCGAACAGGTCGTCGATGGTTCGCACCGGCCGGCCTCCGGCCGCCACGATCAGGTCGCCTTCCGCCAGGCCAGCGCGCTCGGCCGGGCTGCCCTCCGTTACCTCGCGGATGAGCAGGCCCTCGGCCTCAGGGAGGCCGACGGCGCGCCGCAGCCGCCTGGCCACGTGGCCGGGAGCGATGGCGATACCGAGCCGCGGCGGTGCCGCGGACTGCCCGCGGGCGAGCGCGTCGGCCCGGCCGCGCAGTGCATCGTTGGCGGGTATGGCCAGGTAAAAACCCTCGCCGAGGCGGTTCGTGTTGATCCCGAGCAGCTGCCCCCCGGCGTCCAGGATCGGGCCGCCCGAGGAGCCGGGCAGCAGCGGAGCAGTGTGCTCCAGGCTGCCGGTGATGCGAAGGCCGCGAGGGCCGCGGAAGGTCCGCTCGACGCCGGAAACGAACCCGAACGTCACCCGCAGCCCCCGCCCGCCGGGGTTGGACAGGGCAAAGACCGGCATCCCGATCCTGGCCGGCGCGCCGGTTGCCCACGGCAGCGCCGGGGCCTCACCGGTATCGGCCTCGATGACGGCGAGGTCGGCGTCGATGTCATGCCCGGCCACGCTCCCCTCCGCCGTGCGCCCGTCGGCGAAGGTGACCATCACCTGGCCGCCGCGGACATTGTGCGCATTGGTCAGCACCCGCCCGTTACCGAGCACGATGCCCGAGCCGGCGCCCCACCGTTGCCCGATGCCCACAACCGAGGGACCGGCGCCCTCGGCCAGCCGCACGATGCTGGCCTGGATCTCGTCGAGGATTGCCATCGCTCTCACCTCCGGTAAGTAGTAACTTGCAAACTACTACTTACTCGTCAGGTGTCAATGCGGTGGCTACGATTGGTCCATGGCCGAGCCGGAAAATGTCTCCTCGCCGCTCGCCGAGGCGCTGGCCAGGGTCGGCGACCGGTGGACGCTGCTGGTGGTGGAGGCGCTGCTCACCGGGCCGGGCCGGTTCAACGATCTGCTCGGCCAGATCCCGGGTATCGCGGCGAACATCCTGTCCGACCGCCTCAAGCGGCTCGAAAGGGAAGCGCTTCTGGTGGCCCGGCCCTACTCCGAGCGGCCGCCCCGGGCCGCCTACGAACTGACCGCCGAGGGCAAGGAACTCGCCGGGGCGCTCCGCCTGCTGGCGCACTGGGGGGCCAGGCATACCGACCCGGCACAAGGGCCCCGCCACGCCGCGTGCGGCACCCCGATCGAGGCCCGCTGGTACTGCCCCACGTGCGACCAGCTCGTCGAGAGCGAGCCATCTCACGCCGAGGTGCATTTCGTGTAGTCGCCAGGCCACCAGGACCCGCTGTGTCAACCTGAGCGCGGGACGCAGCAGGTTCCTTCACGGTCAACAGCATCGTGTACGCCGGTGACGCGGAAAGTCC
>DASQVO010000086.1:0-14804 GCA_035640715.1 Streptosporangiaceae bacterium | reverse complement strand
TAGATCGTCAGCAGATAGTACAGGACGATCTTCAGGATGCCCATCGGCCTAGCCTACCCTCACGCATGGCGGGGTCACTGATCTGCATTCACACCATCACTGATTGTCCGCTAGCTCTGGTTGAAGAAGCCTCTCTCCGCGATGCGAGCCTTGTCCTCGGCCGTCACCTCAACGTTGGCGGGAGATAGCAGGAAGACCTTGTTGGTCACCCGCTCGATGCTCCCGTGCAAGCCGAAGATCAGGCCTGCCGCGAAGTCGACGAGACGCTTGGCGTCGCTGTCGACCATCTCGGTCAGGTTCATGATGACGGGGATTCCCTCGCGGAAGTGCTCCCCAATGGTACGTGCTTCATTGTAGGTGCGAGGATGCAGTGTGGTGATCCGGGCCAGATCGGTCGTCTGGCGGACGCCATCCTGGCGCGCAGACGCCGGAAGGTAGCCGTCGTCGCCGCGGCCCGGGCGCCCGTCCAGTTCGTCGGAGGCATCAGGCCGGTCTGCCTGATCGTCGTATTCGTCATACTCCTCGTAGGAGTCGTACCTGTCCTGGTAGCGGTGATCGTCCTCCACGAGGCCGAGGTAGACCGCCATTTTGCGCATTGCGCTGGCCATCCGTCAGTCCTCCGTCGTGCCTATCGTGCAGCCCCCCGGCGTTTAGCCCGGGGACAGCCCCCGGAACCCCCGTAACTTCGACTGCGAGCCCATATGCACACGCTGCCGCGAACCGCAAAGGGCCCACGCCTCGGACATTACATGACATGAGGCCTCCGATCGCCGAGCAACGCCGTACCGATTCGCAGGTGTGTCGCGCCGGCCTCGACCGCTGCCTCAAGATCACCGCTCATTCCTGCGGAAATGATTGTGGCGTCGGGCCGCACGGCGCGGACGGCGGCCGCGCTCCGCGCGAGCCCGGCAAAGGCCTCCCGGGCCGGGAGACCCAGCGGCGCGACCGCCATAACGCCGCCGAGAAGCAGTCCTGGTTCCGCCACAACTGCTTCCGCCAGCGCGCTGGCCTCGGCCAGTGGCGCGCCACCGCGGCCCGTCTTGCCATCCAGGCTGACCTGGATAAGGCACGTCAGGACGCGTTCGGTCCGGTGAGCCGCGGAGCCGAGCGCCCGGACCAGCCGGATCCGGTCGACTGAATGGATGACGGCCGCATACCGCGCGACGCTCGCGGCCTTGTTAGTCTGCAGCTGACCAACGAAATGCCAGGTGATCGCCAGATCGGCGCATTGCGCCGCCTTGGGAGCAGCCTCCTGGTCACGGTTCTCGCCAAAATCCGTCACGCCCAGCCCATACAGGAGCCGGACATCGGAGGCGGGCCAGGTCTTGGTGACGGCGACCAGCGTGATCTCGCTGGTGTCACGGCCCGCGCCGGCGCACGCGGCAGCGATGCGCTCTCTCACCCGATGCAGGCGCCCAGCCAGCTCCGCGCGCCGCCGGGACGTTACCGCGACGGCCCCGCTGGCCACCGGACCGGGGCCGCCCCGGGCTGCGCCTGTTTCACCGCCAGCCGGACGGGGGCCCCTGCTGGCCACGTCCGGCTCACTGCCTGCCTGACCTGCGTCACTCACTTGAGGAAGTCGGGAACGTCCAAGTCATCGTCTTCTTCGAAGATGACCGGCCGCCGCCGGGTAGTGGCGACGTCGAAGACGCGCGCAGCCGCGCTGTCGGGTGCGGCACCGCCGCCCGGTGCGGCGGTGCCGGAAGCAGCGCTGTCCTGATGCGCGCCCGGCTTGGCGCCTGCGGCCGGGTCCCACGGGCTCGCGGAGGCCGGCGCTGAACCCGCGGAGAGCGGGTCATGCACGCCTGCCGCGTCGCCGCGCTCGCCCGTGCCGGCATCGTCCGCCTGGCCATCCGCGTCGGCAGTACCACCCTGGGTGCCCGCAAGGACGTCACCGGCCACGTCGCCAGTGGTGCCGCCAGCGGCCGTGGTTCCGCCGTCCCCGGCGTCCTCGGGCCCGGCATCGCCCCGGACGCTGCCTGCCGGGGCGGCCCCGCCTGCCGGAGAGCCCGTGCCTCCCGCGGACGTCCCGCCTGCCGCGGCGGTGCCGGATGCCGTGGCTCCCCAGTCCCTGGATCCAGCCGTCCCGGCGGCCTCGGCGGGCCACGAGGAGCCGCCTGGCTGCCATGAAGATGCGCCCCCGCCCAGCGAGCCACCGGCTTGCGGCACGACGCCCTGAGACAGCGCGCCTCCCCCGGGACCAGCAGGCCCCGCGCCGAGCGGGCCGTTCCCTGACGTCGCCGTGTTGTCCCGGGCTGGGGCGCCGCCGCCCGCGGCCTCCCTGCCCGCTGTAGTGAGGCCGCCCGCACCCGGGGCCGTACGGCCCATCTGGTTCTCGTCGAACCCCGCGGCGATCACCGTGACCCGGACCTCGTCGCCGAGGGCATCGTCGATGACCGCGCCAAAGATGATGTTGGCGTCGACCGCAGCCGAGTTCGAAACGAGCTGCGCGGCCTCGTTGATCTCAAAAAGTCCCAGGTCGGATCCGCCCTGGATGGACAGGAGGACCCCGTGCGCCCCGTCGATGCTGGCTTCGAGCAGCGGGCTGGAGATCGCCATCTCCGCGGCGGCAACAGCACGGTCGTCGCCACGTGAGGAGCCGATCCCCATCAGCGCCGAGCCCGCGCCGGACATGACGGACTTCACATCGGCGAAGTCCAGGTTGATGAGGCCTGGCGTGGTGATCAGGTCCGTGATGCCCTGGACACCGGAAAGCAGTACCTGGTCCGCTGCCTTGAACGCGTCGAGCACGCTTACATGGCGGTCAGAGATGGACAGCAGCCGGTCGTTCGGGATGACGATGAGGGTGTCCACCTCGCTGCGGAGCCGCTCGATCCCGGCCTCGGCCTGGATGGCCCGGCGCTTACCCTCGAAACCGAACGGGCGGGTCACCACCCCGATGGTCAGCGCGCCCAGCGACCGTGCGACGTTTGCCACGACGGGGGCCCCGCCGGTGCCCGTGCCACCGCCTTCGCCGGCCGTGACAAAGACCATGTCGGCGCCCTTGAGGACCTCCTCAATCTCCTCACGGTGGTCCTCCGCGGCCTTGCAGCCGACGTCGGGATTGGCACCGGCGCCCAGGCCCCGGGTGAGCTCGCGGCCGACGTCGAGCTTGACGTCGGCGTCGCTCATCAGCAGCGCTTGCGCATCGGTATTGATCGCGATGAACTCGACACCCTTGAGCCCCTCCTCGATCATTCGATTAACGGCATTAACGCCACCGCCGCCGATTCCGACGACCTTGATGACCGCCAGGTAGTTTTGCGGTGCTGCCACGAGGAGGGTACCTTTCCGCTCGTTTTTACCTCTTCCACGATCCCTGTCGCCAATTCCGGCCGATCATGGCACTGGGCTCGGGAAACCCGGCAGCGAAGCGGAATTCGCTGCCAATGGCACTGGCCGGTAACGTTGCACGCTCGTCCGCCGCTCAGCGCTCACCATCAGGTTTCACCTTCAGGTTGAGATTTATAGTTTTGTCAGCCCGGCAATTGCTAGGGACAGTAGGATGGGAAAGCACCGGGGTCAACTAACTCCGCGATACGCGTACAGCGTGTCGTGCGTGGACGGCCAAGCCCCAGGCCCGCCAGGATAACATCCCGCCCGATGACGGGAGCAGGAAAACTTATACAGCGGGCAAAAATCGAACGCATTGCCGGGTATCACCTTGTCACCGCAGTTCCTGGCGCGCTCACGTCGTAGTAGCGCGCATGGGTATGCATCAGGATAGCAAGCACGGCTGCTTTCGCCGTGGGCCGGTCGGTGCCGCCCCACACGATTGTCACCCTGCCGGACAGCCGCAGCGTCACATCCTGCGGGCTTGGCGCCGCCACTACCAAGGTGGAGCGGGAGATCCAGGCGGGGACCTGATCCAGCACGGTGACCGACGCCGCGACCGCCGGGTTACCGCGCAGCGCGGCCGGGACCGCCGTCGTCTGGTACAGCGGCATGGTGCGGGGCCTGACCCGTGCCCAGCGGACGATGACACCGGAACCGTCGATGAGGTCGTATCCGCCGCTGGCGGACACCGATGATGGCACCGGGACGGCCAGGCTGGGCGTGCGCTCGCGCACAGCGATGACGATCCGATCCGGCCATGACCTGGTGACCTGCGCCGACGCCACCTGCGTGATGCCCTCGACCCGGCCGGCCACGGCGCCGGTGTCGACCCGGATCATCGGGAGTCCTGCCGGGATGCCCGCGGCCGCCCGCACCTCGCTGGCCGCCACGAGGTGCGTCCCGGTGACCACGACGGACCGGACCACGAGCAGCGGTGAGCTCAGCAGCACCCAGGCGACGCCCGCCACGACGCCGACGATGGCCAGACCGAAGAACGCTGTCCGCCAAGGGCTGGGCGTACGCGCCAGGGATCGCTGCGCCCGCGGGCCGGCGGACGCGGCAGGATCGCGCGGATCGTCCGCAAGTGCGGACTCCCGGGGGTCGCTGAACACGCCAGCTTCCCCCGCCCGGGTCCCCTGCATCCCCGCGTCCGGCAGGCCGGCCTCCGGGGCGCCGCCGCGGCGCGGCCCGGTCACCCGGTCGCCCCCGCCGCACTAGCACGGGCCCGGAGCGCCCCGACGATGGCCGGGCCGAGGCGGGTCACGTCCCCGGCCCCCATCGTCAGCACGATGTCACCTGGTTTGGCGATCTCCGCGATCACCGCGGGCACCTGCTCCCCGGCCGGAATGTAGTGCGCCCGCCCGCCCGGCACCGCATTGGCGACGAGGCGCCCGGTCACGCCCGGCTCCGGATCCTCGCGGGCCGCATAGATGTCAAGGACGATCGCCTCGTCGGCAAGGCCGAGCGCACCGCCCAACTCGGCGGCGAAGATCCTGGTGCGGCTGAAGAGATGCGGCTGGAAGATGGCGATGACACGGCCACCGTCCACGATGTCGCGCGCCGCCGCGAGGTCGGCTGCGACCTCCGTCGGATGATGGGCGTAGCTGTCGAGGACCCGCACGCCGTCCCCGATGCCCTTAGGCTCCATCCGCCGCTGCGCGCCGCGGTAGGCCGACAGTGCCGCTGCCACTTGCCCGGCAGGGAAGCCCAGCTCGACCGCTGTGGCGAAGGCGGCTGCCGCATTGAGCGCGTTGTGCCGGCCGGGGACGGCGATGGCGATCAGACTCGTGGAGGACGTGGCAGTCGTCACCGTGACGGTGCTTCCCATCCCGCGCGCGGTGACCGCGGATATCCGGTAGTCGGCGGATGCGGATTCACCATAACTGCGGACGCGGATACCCAGGTCGCGGGATGCCTCAGCGACCGCGCGCGCCCCCGGATCGTCGGCGCAGGTGATGAGGACCCCGCCAGGGGTGACCCGGCGGGCGAACGCCTCGAACGCGGACTGGATCTCGGCCAGGCTGGAGTAGTTGTCGAGATGGTCGGCCTCGACATTGGTGATGACCGCCGCATACGGCGACAGCATCAGGAACGAGCCGTCGCTCTCGTCGGCCTCGGCAACGAGATCCGGGCCGGTACCGTCCTCGGCGCCGAGCCCGGTCTCGGCGAGGATGCCCCCGATGACGTAGCCCGGCTGCGCCCCGCACCTGCGCAGGATGGTGGTGAGCATCGACGTTGTCGTCGTCTTGCCGTGCGTGCCAGCGACCGCCGTCGCCCGCCTGCCGAACATGACCGAGGCGAGCGCGCCTGCCCGGGGAAGTACCCGCAGCCCGCGCCGGCGTGCCTCGGCCAGCTCGGGGTTGGCGGCGCGGATCGCGCTGGACACCACCACCGTGTCGGCGGCCCCGAGATTGGCCGCGGAGTGGCCGGTGTGCACGTCGGCGCCGAGCGCGGCGAGGTCGCTCAGCACGCCCGGCGAGCCGGAGTCGCTGCCGGACACTGCCACGCCGCGGGCCAGCATGATCCTGGCGATCCCGGACATGCCCGCACCGCCGATGCCGATGAAATGCACACGGCCGAGCTGGTCAACCGGCACCGGATCAACTGGGGTCACCAGAGGCATGAGATGCCCTCCCGCTCAGGCGCCATGCCGGGACTGGCCGCCATGCCGGGGCTGGCCGCCGCGCCGGGGCTGGCCGCCATGCCGCGGCTGGCCGCCATGCCGCCGTTCGGCACCAGACCGGAGCTCGGCGCCGCGCCGCGCCGTGCCCTGGCCAGCCGTGCCCTGGTACCTGGCGGCCCGGACAACGTCCATCACTGCGTTCGCCAGCCATCGGTCCGCGTCCCCGCGGCCAAGCGCGGCGGCCGCCTCCGACATGTTCGCGACGAGATCGATGTCGAGCAGGACGGGCAGCAGGACGTCCCGGATCCATTCTGGGGTGAGCTCGGCGTCGTCCACGAGCATGCCGGCGCCGGCGGCGACAACCGGCTCCGCGTTGAGCCGCTGCTCGCCGTTTCCGTGCGGGAGCGGCACGAAGGCGGCCGGCAGCCCGACGGCAGTGAGCTCGGCGCACGTCATCGCCCCCGCCCGGCACAGCATGAAGTCGGCGGCGGCGTAGGCGAGGTCCATGCGGTCCACATAGGGCACGGCGACGTACGGCGCGCCCACGGTGGACGCAGGGACCTCCGCCGCGTTCCGCGGCCCGGTCACGTGCAGGACCTGCACCCCGGCCGACCGGAGCCAGTCGACAGCACCGAATACGGCGCGGTTCAGCGAGCGGGCTCCCTGTGAGCCGCCCGTCACGAGCAGCACGGGCAGGTCGGGCCGCAGGCCGAAGTGGGCCCGAGCCTTGTCGCCGAGCGCGAGCCGGTCCAGCTCGGCTATCTCGCGCCTGATCGGGATGCCGAGATAGCTGGCGTGCGGCAGCTGAGTGTCCGGGTGCCCGGTGAAGACGTGGGTGGTCAGCCTGGCGCCCAGCTTGTTGGCCAGCCCTGGCCGCGGGTTCGCCTCGTGCACGATGATCGGGACGCGGCGGCGCCGGGCCGCGAGGTAGCCGGGCGTCGCCACGTACCCGCCGAAGCCGACCAGTACCTCGGCTCCCATGCGGTCAAGCACCCTGGCGGCGGCGTTGACGGCGCCGGCCAGCCGCCCGGGGACCGCCATCAGCGCCGGGGTGATCGAGCGTGGCAGCGGCACGGCGGGGATCAGCGCCAGCTCGTAGCCGCGCATGGGGACGAGGCGGGTCTCCAGGCCCCGCTCGGTGCCCAGGCAGGCCACCTCGGCCCTGGGGTCGATCTCCCGCAATGCGTCGGCGAGAGCAAGAGCCGGTTCGATATGTCCGGCGGTCCCGCCACCGGCTAGCACAACCCTCATCGCTGGGCCTTCCTCCTCGCCACTGATGCCGGTCCGGGCGCCGCCGCCGTTGCATTTGCCCGGGAATGCCCTTCATTCTCCTCAGCGCATGTGGCCCATGGGCCGTTTCAGCACGCTACCGCCGCCCGCGCCACGCGCACCGCCCGGAGCTTCCGCCTACGGCGAGGCCGGTGCGGGGTCCTCACTCGCGTCGCTGCGCCAGGCCAAGCCAGCTTAGAACGCGCAGCGGCAACGCGGGGCCCCGTGCGGCCAGAGCCTCGCGTGCCCCGGGCTCATGCCTGGCGAATGACATCAGCATCCCGAGCGCCACCATGGTGATCAGCAGCGAGGACAGGCCCGCGGAGATGAGCGGGAGCGGCACGCCGGTGATCGGCAGCACGCCGATCACCGCGCCGATGTTCACCACCGCCTGCATGACGATCCACGCGGTGATCGCGGCGGCGGCCAGCCGGGTGAAGGTGTCCTCGACCCGCCGCGCCACCCGCAGCCCAGCGAAGGCCAGGCCGCCGTACAGGGCACAGACGCACAGGGTGCCCACGAGCCCGAGTTCCTCGCCGATGATGGCGAAGATGAAGTCACTGGTCGACTCCGGCACCCAGCCCCATTTCTCCCGGCTCGCCCCGAGCCCGACCCCGAACAGCCCGCCCGACCCGAGAGCGTATTTGCCCTGGATGCCCTGCATGTTCTGGCCCAGCGGGTTGGCCTGCGGGTTCAGGAATCCGGTGAGGCGCCGCCACCGGTACGCCGATGTCACGGCGAGGATGAGCATGACCAGGCCCATCAGCACGAGCATCCCGGTGAAGATGCGCCCGGGGGCGCCGATGACCCACAGCAGGGTGAGGAAGATGACGAGGATGATGAACGTGGTGCCGAGGTCGTCGCCGGCCATGACGAGCATGCACAGCAGCCCCGCTCCGGGCAGCAGCGGGACGAGCAAGTGCCGCCAGTCGTCCAGCTGGCCGAGCCGGTCCTTGCGGGCCAGCAGGTCGGCGCCCCACAGCACCAGCGCGAGCTTGGCGAGTTCCGACGGCTGGGCCTGGAACGGCCCGAGCTGGATCCACCGCGACGCGCCGTTCAGCGACTGTCCCACGCCGGGGATGAGGGTGAGCCCGAGGCCCAGCACGGCGACCGCCAGCAGCGGGTAGGCGGCGGCGCGGAACAGCCGCGGCGAGGACCGGGCCGCGACATACATGACCGGCAGCCCGACGGCGGCACCGAGAAGCTGCTTCTTGAAGTCGGAGTAGGCCGGCAGCCCCCGGCTCAGATCCTGCACGGACGAGGTGGACAGGACCATGACGAGCCCGAGCCCCAGCAGCAGCACGGTGATGCCGACGATCAGGTAATAGGACGTGAGCGGCCGGTCGAGCAGCGCCCGCCAGGCGGTCACCCGCTCCCGGATCCCGGCCGCTGGCGGCGCGGCATCGCCAGCCATGGGCGCCGCGGCGGCATCGGCTACGTCTTCTGGCTGGGCATCCTCCAGCGTGACGCGCTCCATTACCCCAGTCTCGGCGCGGCCGCCGCCGATACCGCGGAGGTCTGGGCGCGTGTCGCGCAAGATCCTGGGAAATCCGCGGGTTGCCTGAAGAACGCGAACTTTGGGCCACTAGGCGCTCACCGGCTGACCGGGCCCGCGCGGATCGTTACCCCGGCGGGAACCAGCCGACGTAGAAGACGCCGAGGCCGAGGGCGACGAACATCCCCGCGATCAGCCAGAATCTCACCACGATCGTGGTCTCAGCCCAGCCGAGCAGCTCGAAGTGGTGCTGCAGCGGCGCCATGCGGAAGACCCGTTTCCGGGTCAGCTTGAACGACCCCACCTGGATGATCACGGACAGCGTGATGACGACGAACAGCCCGCCGAGTATCAGCAGCAGCAGTTCGGTCCGCGAGGTGATCGCCAGGCCGGCCAGCGCGCCGCCGAGCGCGAGCGACCCCGTGTCGCCCATGAAGATGCGGGCCGGCGGCGCGTTCCACCACAGGAAGCCGAAGCACGCCGCCATCAGGGCCGAGGCGACTATCGCGATGTCGAGCGGGTCGCGCACGGGGTAGCAGTTCGGCGCGAGCGAGAGGGTGCAGTCGTTGCGCAGCTGCCAGTTGCCGATGATGACGTAGGCGGCGAGCACGAGGATCGTCGAGCCGGTCGCCAGGCCGTCGAGCCCGTCGGTCAGGTTCACCGCATTGGACGTGCCGGTGACCATGGCAAGGACCAATACCACGAAGAAGACCGGGCCGATGGAGATGCCGAAGTCGACCAGGAACGACAGGTGCATGGAGGCGGGGGTGAGGTCGTAGCCGTCGGGGAACTGCAGGGCCAGGACGGCGAACACGGCGCCGACCACGATCTGGCCCATCAGCTTGGCGCCGCTGCGCAGGCCGAGGCTGCGCTGCCTGTAGAGCTTGATGAAGTCGTCGGCGAACCCCACCGCGCCGAGGCCGGTCATCAGGAACAGGACGAGCAGGCCGGACGCCGAGAACGGCTCGCCGAGCGCGAGGTGGCCGACGAAGTAGCCGATGAGCGTCGCGATGATGATCACGGTGCCGCCCATCGTCGGTGTGCCCCGCTTGTCAGCGTGCCCTTTCGGCCCCTCCTCCCTGATGTACTGGCCGTACCCATGCCGGGAGAACACCCGGATGGCCACCGGCGTGCCGAGCAGCGCTACCGCCATCGAGACTGCGGCGGAGATGAGGATGGCCTTCACTGGGCCTTCTCCTTCACGGGTGTGCGCTGGGACAGCAGCTCAGCGGCGACGCTTTCCAGGGCCGCGGCGCGTGACGCCTTGACCAGTACCACGTCCCCCGGGGCGAGCCGGCTGTGGAGCGCGGCCAGTGCCCCCGGACCGTCAGGAACGCCGATCGCCTCGCCGTGCCATCCGGAGCTCGCGAGCGCCCCGGCGAGGATGGGTTCCGCTTCCTTCCCCACAACGATCAGCCCGGCGACGCCGGTTCCGGCCGCCTGCGCACCGGCCGCCTCGTGGCTGGCGCGGGACTCCTCGCCCAGCTCGGCCATATGGCCGAGGACGGCGAACGAGCGCCTGCCCCGTGCCATGTGGCGCAGGGCATCCAGCGCCGCCCGGACCGACTCGGGGTTGGCGTTGTAGGCATCGTTGATGACGGTCACGCCATCGGGATTCTGCCCGACCTCCATCCGCCATCTGCTGCGGGCGGTGGCCGCGGAAAGGCCATCGGCGATCTCCGCCACGCCCAGGCCCAGCTCGGCGGCGATCGCCGCGGCGGCCAGCGCGTTCGGCACGTTGTGCGCGCCGTGCAGCGCCAGCCGCACCGGTGCCGAGCCCGCGGCGGTCACGAGCGTGAAGGCGGGGCGGCCGAGGTCATCCAGGCGCACATCCGTAGCGCTCACGTCGGGTACCCGCCCGTCCGGCCGGCGGCCGTCCCCGGCCCCACCGGCTTCGCCCAGGCCGAACGTGACCACCCGGGCGGCGGTACGGCCGGCCATCGCCGCGACCCGCGGGTCGTCGGCGTTCAGCACCGCGACGCCGCCGGCCGGCAATGCCTCGGCCAGCTCCCCCTTGGCCCTGGCCACCTCCTCGATGCCACCGAACTCACCGGTGTGCGCGTGCCCCACGTTGAGCACGGCGCCGATCCGCGGCGGCGCGATCTCGCACAGGCTGGCGATGTGACCCGCGCCGCGGGCGGCCAGCTCCAGCACCATGTACCGGGTCTGCTCGTCGGCGCGCAGCACGGTCAATGGGAATCCGAACTCGTTGTTGTAGGACCCCTCCGGGGCGACCGTCGGCCCGAGCCGCTCCACCAGCTGGGCGGTCAGGTCCTTCGTCGACGTCTTTCCTGAGGAACCGGTGATTCCCGCGATGGTGACCTGCGGCAGCCTGCCGACGACGGCCCTGGCCAGCCGGGCCAGGGCCGCGGGCACGTTGTCGACGATCAGCGCCGGCGTGCCGGTGGGCCGGGTCGCCAGCACGGCAACGGCGCCGGCCTGGGCGGCGGCGGCGGCGAAGTCGTGCCCGTCGACCCGCTCCCCGGCCACGGCGGCGAACAGGCCGCCCGGCCCGGCCCGGCGGGAGTCGATGACGACCGGCCCGAAGACGAGATCGCCCGGATCCGCGACCCCATCGGGCCGCGCTCCGGTGATCCGGGCGATCTCGCCGAGCGAGAGCGGGATCAAAGTTCTCCCTTCTTGGCGTGAACCGTCCGTGCGCTGAGCCCATCGGCCCGGCGCCGCAGCGCCTCCGCCGTGACCTCACGGTCGTCGAACGGCAGGACGCTGCCCGCCACGTACTGGCCGCGCTCGTGTCCCTTGCCCGCCACCAGGATCACGTCCCCCTTGCTGGCCGAGGAGATGGCGCGGCCGATCGCGGTAGCGCGGTCCGGCTCAACCACGACGTAAGCCCGGCGCCGGGCAGGCACCTTCAGCGCGCCTTCCAGCATCGCCGCGAGGATCGCCAGGGGATCCTCGGACCGGGGATTGTCGCTGGTGAATATCGCTACATCCGCCAGGGCCGCCGCCGCGGCGCCCATCAGCGGGCGCTTGGCCGCATCCCGGTCTCCCCCGCAGCCGAGCACGATGGTGAGGGTGCCCTGGGTGACCGGGCGCAGCGCGCGCAGCACCGCCTCCACCGCGCCCGGCTTGTGCGAGTAGTCGACGAAGACGGTCAGGTCGGGCGCGGCGCCGCCTGCCTCGACCCGCTCCAGGCGGCCGGGAACTCCCGGGCACGACCCTACTCCGGCCACCGCATCGTCCAGGCCGGTTCCCGCCTCCACCAGGGCAACGATGGCTCCGAGGGCATTGACGACGTTGAACGGGCCGACGAGCGCCAGCGACGCGTCGGCTTCTATCCCGCCCGGCCCGATGACACGGAAGGTGCTGCCGTCGGCGCCGACACGGACGTTGCCCGCGCGCCAGTCCGCGCCGGCGTCGCCGTCGGCGGAGAAGGTCGTGACCGGGATGGACGCGGTGGCGGCGAGCCGGCGGCCGTAGGCGTCGTCGATGTTCACCACGCCCGCTTCGGCGTAGGCGGGGGTGAACAGCTTCGCCTTCGCCGCGAAGTAGTCGTCGAGGCTGGCGTGGAAGTCGAGGTGATCTTGCGAGAGGTTGGTGAAGACCGCGATGTCATAGTGGGTCCCCGCTACTCTGCCCAGCGCGAGCGCATGGCTGGACACCTCCATGGCCGCGGCGGTGACGCCATGCTCGGCCATGGCCGCGAACAGCGCCTGCAGGTCGGTCGCTTCCGGCGTGGTGAGCTCGCTCTCGCGGACGATGCTGCCGATCCGCGTCTCCACCCCGCCGATCAGGCCGGTTACGTGCCCGGCCATCCGTAGCCCGGCCTCGGCCAGATAGGTCGTCGTGGTCTTGCCGCTCGTCCCGGTCACGCCGATCAGCCGCAGCTTTCGTGAGGGGTCGCCGTATACCCAGCAGGCGACCTCGCCGAGCCGCGCCCGCGGGTCGGCGACCACGAACACGGGCACCCCGCACGCCGCCGCCCGGTCCCGGCCGGCCGGATCGGTGAGGATCGCCACCGCGCCTGCCGAGGTGGCGGCGGCGCAGAACTCGGCACCGTGCACGCTGGCTCCGGGAAGCGCCGCGTAGAGGTCTCCCGGCTGCACCGCCCGGGAGTCGTGCGTTACCCCGGACACGCGCCAGTCCCCGTTCGGCATGAATCCGGGCTCGCGGCCGGCCCCTGCGGGCGGCTTCACGCCGAGCAGCGCGCCGAGGCCGGAAAGAGGGCGCGCCTCGGGATGAGTGGGACGGATGGCCACGGACACGCGGAGAGGTTACCTCCAATCGGGGGGCGGTGAGCTGCCAATCACGGTCCGGTAAGCGGCACGTCCGCGGGCTTGGCCCCGTCCGGCGGGATCTTCATGGTCTGCAGCGCGAACTTCATCACCTGATAGAAGACCGGCCCGGCCACGACAGCGCCGAAGACGCCGCCCCTGCGGGGGTTCTGCACGTTCACCGCCACGACGAGCTGGGGGTTGTCGCCCGGGGCCATCCCGATCCAGCTGGACCCGTATTTGCACAGGCACTTCTTGACCGGGTCCCACTCCTGCGACGTGCCGGTCTTCGCGGCGACGGCGTAGCCGGGGATGACGCCCCACGGCTGGCCGCCGGCCGCGTCAACCCCCGGGACCTGCTGCATCGCCCCGATCAGGCTGCGGGCGGTACTGGCCTGGATGACCCGCCGCGACGGGGACGGTGGCGCGGGCGTGTAGTGCCCCGAGCTGTTGGTGGTGCCCAGGACGAGCGTCGGCTGCACCCGGACGCCCCCGTCGGCGATCGTCGCGTACACACTGGCCATCTGCACCGCGGTCACGTCCACACCCTGGCCGAACGAGAGCGTGTACCGCTGGTCGCCCCACCATTTGGACGGCGGGGCGAGCAGTCCCTGGCTTTCACCCGGCAGGTTCAGGCCGGTGGGCGTGCCGATACCGAACGCCTTGAGGTAGTCGTACTGGGTCTGCGGGGGCACGTGCCGGACGACCTGGACCATGCCGTCGTTGCTCGAGTTGGCCAGGATGCCGGCGATCGTCCACCGCATGACCGGGTGGTATTCGGCGTCGTGAAACGTGTATCCGCCCTCGTTGATCACGTCAGGGACGGTGTAGGTGCTCCTGATCGTCTGGCCGCCCTTCTCCATCGCCGCCGCCGCGGTGATTACCTTCGCGGTGCTGCCCGGCTCGAAGATGTCCTGGACCGCCAGGTCCGATGTTGCCTGGGGGCTGGTGCTATTCGGGTCGTAGGCCGGCCACTGGGCCATCGCCAGGATCCGGCCGGTGTGCGGCTGCATGATCACCACCGTGCAGTTGTCCGCCCTGGTCTTCTGCACCTGCTGCTCGCACGCCTGCTGAGCCTCCCATTGCAGCGCCGGGATGATGGTCAGGCGGAGATTGCTCCCGTTGACCGCCGGCGTGTCCTTGCCCCCGGCCAGCGGGATCGGCTCCGGACTCAAGTACCCGGACACCTGGACCTGCTCGCTGCCCGGCCGGCCAGCCAGCAGTGCGTTGTCCGCATACTCGAGTCCGGCCTCGCCGGTCAGGTTTCCCGAGGACGTTGTGTTGGTGAATCCGATCAGGTTCGATACGGCACCGCCGTCCGGGTAGCTGCGCGAGTAGCTGGCCGTCATCGCGATGCCCGGCAGCTTGGCCGAGGTGCCGGGCAGCGTCAGCGCGTTGATCTGGTCGGCGACCTGCTGCGAGACCCCCTTCTTGAGCACCACGTACTGCGGCGATGTCGGATGCTGGAGCAGGCTGAGGATGACCGCGGAGGTCATCCCAAGCGGGCCGGCCAAGGCAGCGGCCACCTGCGGCATCTGTACCGCGGTCATCTGCACGGGATCCGCGTAGACCAGGTAGGTCTGCACGGTCATCGCCAGCACCTGGCCGTTCGCGGCGGTGATCGTGCCACGAAGCGCCGGGAGGCTGACGGCCTGCAGCAGCTGCTTCTGTGCCAGCTGGCGATAGGTGCCCGATTCAAAGCCCTGGAGCTGCACCAGCCGGCCGGCGAACAGCGATATCACGACGGCGATGCACAGGAGCGCGACGCCGAGCCGCCGGCCCTGGTCCGCGCGGCGCACCACCGCCCGCCGCGCCGGCGCGGGGCGGCGGGATCCGCGCCCGGGCC
>DASQVO010000085.1:0-6180 GCA_035640715.1 Streptosporangiaceae bacterium | reverse complement strand
GGCATAGGCTCGCAGCACCGCCCGCAGATGACCCTCGCCGTAGATCAGCAACCGGTCGGTGCACTCGGCCCGTACCGTCCGTACCCAGCGTTCGGCATAGCAGTTCGCCCGGGGCGCCCGCGGCGGGGACTTCATGATCCTTACGCCCTCGCTGGCGAAGACGTCATCGAACGCGGCCGTGAACTTGGCGTCGCGGTCCCGGATGAGGAACCGGAACTGGCCGATCCGCCCTGCGAGGTCCATGACCAGGTTGCGGGCCTGCTGGGCGGTCCAGGCGCCGTCCGGGTACCGGGTCACCCCGAGAATGTGCACCCGCCGTGTCGCTATCTCCATGACAAACAGCACGTACAGGCGCTTGAGGAAGACCGTGCCCACGGAGAAGAAGTCACATGCCAGCAGGCCCTCCGCCTGGGCCCGCAGGAACGTCCGCCAGGAGGTATCCAGGCCGCGGGGAACTGGCCGGAAGCCCCGCGCGCGGAGGATCCGGCGGACGGTCGCCTGGCTGACCCGGCAGCCGAGGCGGGTCAGCTCGCCGTGCACCCGGCGGTATCCCCAGGCCGGGTTCTCCCCCGCTGCCCGCAGCACCAGATCACGGATCTCCTGGCCGGCCGTCGGGCGGCCCGGCCGGCTCGGATAGGTCCACTTGCGGGTAACCAGACGGCGGTGCCAGGCCAGCAGGGTTCCCGGCGTGACCACGCGACTGCTGCGGAGCGCGGCGGGCAGCAGCCGGGCCAGGGCTGCCAGGATCGCGCGGCCGGCCCAGTCCGGCCTGGGACGGGCCACCTGACGGCGAAGCACTATCACCTCGTGACGCAGGACCATGATCTCCGCGTCCTTGGACGCCTGGCTGCGGCCCAGCAGGACCAGCCAGCCGAACACTCGGACCATGAACAGGTACAGCAGACGTACAGACACGAACCGCGATCATGCCTCAACCCGTCGGCCACGCCAAATCACAGCTCAGGGACCCTGCGTCGAGTTTTGAAGCGGTACAGGGTTGGGTTACGCCTCAGTGAGGCAGGTGAGCAGCAGGGTGTGGGCGGCGATGGTTGCTGCGGTCCTGGTGATGAGGCCCCAGAAGGTACGGGCGCCGTGGCGGACCAGTTCCATGTTGATCAGCTCGCGCAGCTCATCAAGGCGGCGATGCGTTACCAGCCAGCCGGCCAGCTCGTGCAGGACGTGGCCATTGCCCGCGTCTGCGTGCTGGTGCAGTTCTCCGAGCTGTCCGCACTCGGCCAGCCAGCGGGCAAGCCATAGCTGAGCGATGTCTTCTCCGGCATCCGTTAGTGGTCTTAAAAGTCACATCAGTATGTCCGTTAGGCCGTAACAGACAAACAACAACTGTCAACCGCTGATTAAGGTGCACGTCGGTGCGGAAACCAAGCAACTCGTATAGGCGACCGGTTCGTGTCCGAGGGGCGACTTGAACCGTTCGCCTATCTGCTAGCCAGCGAGGCAGATCCCTGGCTGCCAGCCTGATTACCTCTTTCTGGAGGCGCCGGAAGGGACGGCAGTTCAGGTATGTCCCGTTATTTCGATCATTGACCAAGGACAGTGGCCGGTAGACTTGGTCGCGTGAGCCAGCCCCTTGCCGAGCCAGCGCACCTGCCGCCCGCGACCGAGCAGCAGGTCCATTCACGTGCCGCAGAGCTGGTCGATCTGGCTGCCCGGTATGGGATCACCGGCTTGGCCTTCGCCTCGCCAGGCCGCCTGCGCGGCCACATCGCCGAGGATCGGGACCTGTTCGACATGTTCGAGTTCCAGCGGGCCGCCACGGACCTGCTCGGCGCCGAGGTCACGCTGTATTCCGACGGGGCGCTGCGCAACGAGCATGTCAGCTCCGATCTAGTCACAGCCACGCCGTTGTGAGCGCCGACGTCCGTCCTGACCGTCACGCGCTGCTCGAACTCGACGCCCTGCTGGGCGAGATCGCGGCCCTCCGCGACGAGGGTGACGCTGCAAGATTCGACCTGGACACCCGGTATCGCTGGGTCTTGCACCGACTGTGGATCGCCGTGGGCAATGAGGCGCTCGCCTACACGGCGGCGACCGGGCAGCTGGTGCGCGCCGACCGGACCTGGGCCAACCTGTATGACCTGCGCAACCACCTGGCCCACTCCCGCCTCCCCGACATCGATGAGGGACTGGTCAGGCGGTCCACCTGGTCCCGCCTCGACTCGCTGCGGCAAACGGTCCAACACCACCTACGCCCGACGTAGTACCTCGCGAAACGTAGCCTGCACGCGGTGCGCCATAGTGCATGGATCCGCCGTCCGGCGCGCGTGCGGTGTGAGTTGAGGCCTGCCGAAGACCGTTCAGAGCCGGGGAATCTGCACGGTCACTACCAGCCTCGCATCCAGCCCGGTGAGTTCCGCTCCCGCGTCCTGAGCCATGTGCCGGGGGTCTGCTGCCTTGGCGTCGTTCATGCGCCCCCTCCGGCGATACGCTGCGCCGCCGCGCTGATCGCGTGTGCGCTCTTTTCGATGTCCTCGCCGGAGGTCGCCCATCCGGAGATGCTGATCCGCATGGCCGGCCTGCCTTTCCACAAGGTCGGACCGCACCAGCACGTCCCGTCCTGCTGAACGGCGTTCACCAGAGCCGTCGTCAGCTCGTCGGTGCCGGCCCGCACCAGAACCTGGTTGAGCACCACATCGTTCAGCACCTCCAGTCCCGCCTTCCGCAGCCTGGCCGCCATGGTCTGCGCATGGTTGCACGCCCGTACCACAAGATCGGCCACACCCTGGCGGCCCAGCGTGCGCAGAACCGCCCAGACCTCCACCTGGCGGGCTCGCTGCGAGGACTGCGGCGTGTGGTGCGTGGCTTCGAACCCCACGTCGGGAGGCATGTAGCCGGCAACCGTGGCGAAGCTGCGGCGAAGGTCCCCCGGTCGCCGGACCAGACAGATCCCGCAGTCGTAGGGGACGTTCAGCCACTTATGGGCATCGACGGCCCAGGAATCGGCATCGGCCAGGCCCGCGGTCAGATCCGCTCGCGAGGGGTCGGCCAGCGCCCACAGACCGAACGCGCCATCCACATGCACCCAGGCATCTCGCTCGCGGGCCCAGGCCACGATCTCGGGGAACGGATCGAACGCGCCGGTGTTGACCTCGCCTGCCTGGGCGCAGATCACTGCCGGTCCGGTGACGTCCCCGGGCAACCGGCCGGCACGCATGCGACCCTGGTCATCGGCCGGGACGCGGATGACCCGCTCCCGCCCGAGCCCCACCACCCCGAGGGCGCGGACCAGCGTGGCGTGAGCGTTCTCCCCGATCACCACGGTCAGCTCGGGAGCGCCAAACAGCCCGTTGGCCTGGACGTCCCAGCCGATCCGGGCCAATTGCTGGTCCCGCGCCGCGGTGAGCGCAGCGGTGTTCGCCATGGCCGTCCCCGTCACGAAGGCCGCGGCAGTGCCAGGCGGCAAACCGAGCAGGCTGGTCAGCCAGCCGGTCACCACCTCGTGAAGCCGCGCCGCGACCGGTGACATGACCGGCAGTGCTGTGTTCTGGTCCCATGCGGTCGCGAGCCAGTTCGCCGCGACTGCGATCGGCAAAGAGCCGCCGATGACAAATCCGAAATAACGCCCGCCCGTGCTTGCCACCGTGGCAGGCGATCCCGCCTCGTCGAGCAGGGCCAAGGTGGCGGCTGGATCTCCCGGCTCCTCGGGGAGCGGCTCGTCGAAGGAGGCGAGCGCAGAAAGCGCCGCCCGGTCCGGGGCCACCAGGCGGTGATCCAGGCCAGCGAGGTAGCGCCGAGCGCGCTCGGCGGCGTCAGCCAGCAGTCTCCCGGCCTCAGCGTCGACAGACATATCCGGAAGTATGCCAGCACGTTCCAGGGCCAGGACGCCCGAACTGGCTGATCTGTACCCACCACCGCGCTGCCACCCAAACGCCGGGGGGCGCGGCCGCCCCGTCTCATGGCGCCGGGCAGACAATGACATGTCCTGGTACGACTTCTGCGTGTCCTACGTGGACATGAAATGGAAGCACTCAGCCGCGAAACGGCGCGCCAGCATCGCATGGGCACTCGTCACCGTCATGCCCGCGATGATCGCAACCAGCAAGGGCAAGCCAGATGAGAAGGCCACGCGCACGGCACTGCGGCAGTGGGGATTCAACACCAAAAGACGCGCCAACTGCCCGGACGACGCTGCCGTCATCCTCAACTGGCTGTCCCGCAACACCAAACCCGTCTCCGCCCTCACCGACCCGGCCGTGATGCGCGCTGTTCTCGATGCCGCCGCAACACAGCTCAATGGCCACCCTGCGGCGGCATGGACGGCCCGGAGCAACCGCGCCATCCTGGCGAACGCGCTTGAGTACGCCGTAGAACGGCGGCTGCTCGACGGCAATCCCATCAAGGCGATCAAGTGGAAGGCCCCGAAGACGACGCAGGAGGTTGACCGGCGCTGCGTCGTCAACCCCGCACAGGCGCGGCGGCTGTTCGACGCGGTACGCGGGCAGGCACCCAGCGGCCCCCGGCTCGTCGCATTCTTCGCCGTCATCTACTACGCAGCCCTGCGGCCCGAGGAAGCCGTCAATCTCTGTAAGGACAACATCACCCTCCCGCCGCTCGTATGGAACAAAGCCGCGGGCGAATGGGAGGAACCCGCCGGCGGCTGGGGAGAGCTGCGGTTCTGCTCAGCCGCGCCCGAGGCGGGCGCCGAATGGACTGACGACGGCACCAGCCGCGAACAACGCCACCTCAAGTCCCGCCCCGTGGGGGAATGGCGCCGGGTCCCCGTCCCCCCACCGCTGACCCGGCTCCTGCGCTCGCATCTGGAGAAGTTCGGGACCGGCCCCGGCGGGCGGGTCTTCTCCGGCATCTACGGGGGCGAGCTGGCATCGATCACCTACCGCCGCGCATGGGACAAGGCACGCCGCACCGCGCTGACCCCTGCCGAGTATGCCTCCCCGCTGGCCAAACGTGTCTATGACCTGCGGCACGCGTGCGTCTCGACGTGGCTCAACGGCGGTGTCCCGCCCGCCCAGGTCGCCGAGTGGGCCGGGCACAGCGTCGCCGTCCTGCTCAAGGTCTACGCCAAATGCATCGACGGCCAGGACCAGACAGCCAAGCGGCGCATCGAAGACGCACTACGCGACCCCGCCGAGCCCGGGGAAGACACACCACACGAACCCGAAGCAGATAGCTGAAACTAAGGCACATATAGGGCACAGCCAGCCGGTCTCAGCCGGAGAGCATGAAAACGGCGCCTCCCCGCGTTTGTGCAGGTGAAGCGCCGTCTTCATGGCGACACGCTCGGCGCCTCGTCACACCGCTGCCGCCATCTGATCCGTAGATTCCCGTGTGGTCGTCCGGCCGTGTTCGGAGAAGTCCGGGACCCGGACGCGTCCCTGTCGGCTGTCCGGGCACGTCCAGCGAATCAGGATGTCGTTCGTCCCCGTGGCTCCCAGCGTGGCTCCCATCCGCGCTCTGCGCCTGGCACCTCTGCGCCCTGGTCCTCGTCGTCACCATCGTGACCGCCCGCGGCTAGGTTAAGCCCATGACGGTCCTTCCGGAGAGCGCCCGTGCGGTCGTGGAGTCTGGCCGGCTAGCTCATGTAGTGACCCTCAACGCGGACGGAAGCCCTCAGGTGAGCTGCGCGTGGATCGCTATGGACGGCGACGAGCTGGTGATGATGCATACGGCTGAGCACGTCAAGGTGCGCAACCTTCGGCGCGACCCTCGTGTCGTGGTGTCAATCGAGTCCGACCAACGCTCCGAGGGCGGCCCCCATCCCTCGTTCCAGTTCTATCTGGTGGTCTACGGTACGGCCACGATCATCGAGGGAGTTGCCCCTGACCTGGCCCCGCTGATCTGTGCCAGGTACGGCGCCGCGCCGCCCCCGAACGTGCCGCCTGGCTATGTCACTCGGATCACCGTTGATCGGGTCGGCGGTGTCGGGCCCTGGGTCGCGTAGCCGGAGCGGGTGACGGGAATCGAGCCCCGTATGACCAGCTTGGAAGGGTACGACTGCGCCGGTCCGGGCCTGTGACTGGTGAGGTCACGAGCCTGAGCGGGTGCCCGTGAGTGACGTGAAGGGTGTCAAAACCCGGCTATGAGCGTTGACCTGACCCTATGGGGGACCGGGCGTTAGGCCGGGGCCCCCTTCCCTGCTCAGCCCGGTGAGTTACGTTCCCGGGTGACAGTCGAACTCGGGAAGGAGGCCCGCGATGTCTGTCT
>DASQVO010000084.1:0-6250 GCA_035640715.1 Streptosporangiaceae bacterium | reverse complement strand
CACCGCCTGGCTCTTGATGGTGATGCCGCGCTCCCGCTCGATGTCCATGCGGTCCAGGTACTGGGCCCGCATCTTGCGGTCGCCGACGACGCCGGTGAGCTGGAGCATCCGGTCGGCAAGCGTCGACTTGCCATGGTCGATGTGCGCGATGATGCAGAAGTTGCGGATCACCGCGGGCTCGGTGCGCCCCGGCTCGGTGTGGCCGGGCGTGGCCCGGCGCGGCTCGGTACGGCCGGCCGCCGTGCGGTCCAGCCCGGCACGGCCCGGCTCGGCCGAATCCGTCGTTGGTGACACAGGCATCCGTTTGGGTGAGAGTACGTAATTGCCGGGTTGGCGGTCCATCAGCCTTGGCGCGCGCCCTCGCACGCGGCGGGCCCCGGCATTTCCTGCCAGCCCGCGGCCCGCGCCCCGGCCATGGCCGGCCGCCACGACCTCCGCCGCTACCATACGGCACCGTGCCGTGGCACCGGACCGGCGCGGGCCTGCGCGGGCCTCTTCAATGGTCCCATGTCCGGGAGGGTACCCATGCCTGGTAGGCCCACCGGCGGCCCTTCGTGTCCAGCGGCGAGCGGCCCGGTTTGAGTCTGGGGCGCTACCTCGGATATCCTTCGTCGTCGCCTTTCCGCGTCTGGCCGCAAGCGGTCGCGCCGGACGCGGCGCCGTTTCTCAGTGACTAAACGGACGACCCCAACAGATTCGAGCGAGGCTTTCGCGTGGCGAACATCAAGTCCCAGATCAAGCGCAACAGGCAGAACGAGCAGCGCCGTCAGCGCAACAAGGCGGTCAAGTCTTCTCTGAAGACGCATGTCCGCAAGTTCCGCGAGGCCGCGGACGCAGGCGACGTGGACACGGCGACCGAGGCGATGCGGAACGCATGCCGGGAGCTCGACAAGGCGGCGAGCAAGGGCGTCATCCACAAGAATCAGGCCGCCAACCGCAAGTCGGCGATCACGAAGCGCTCCGTCGAGCTGCAGCGCGGCTGACTCGCGGCCCGGCTGATCCCGGCCGGGCCGCAGCACAGCTAGCGCGCTCCCCCATGAACGTTTGCCGTTTTGATCATGCTGTTCCGGCGATCGCTTCCCGCACCGGCATCTACCTACCTGCTAAAGTGAAGGATTTGTACGTTGGGGGTGGATGCGTTGTGTCCGGGTAGGGCTGCCCCGTCGATGTCGTAGAGGGTGTTGCCGATCGCGGTGACGGCTGCCCCGTGCCGTGCGGCGGCGAGGTTCGGCAGGCTGGACCACGTCGAGGTGGCCAGGTTGTATGCGCGGACGGTGGTGAACACGCTGCCCGGGCTTTCACCGCCGACGGTGACCAGCTGGCCGTCGATGACCGCCGCACCGAGATCACTGGCGGCGCTCGGCATGGCCTTCAGCTGGGTCCACTGGCCGGTGGCCGGGTCGAAGCGCTGTACCGCCGCGGTGTTGTGGCCGACGGATACCTTGCGCCCGCCGACGGCGTACAGGTAGGTGCCGTCCGAGGCGGCCCCCACGTGATCGCCCGTAATCGGGATTTTAGCGGCGTCATGCCAGCTGGTGCCGTCGTAAACCTCTGTGGGCGCTATCGGCTTTTCGGTCAAGCCGGTCCGCCCGCCGACAACGACGATCTTGTTCCCGACCACCGCTGCCGCGCCAGCACCACGGGCGAAGTGCAGTCTGGGGCCGTCGGTCCAGCCGTTCTGGGCCTTGTTGAGGGAGAGCACCCGGGCGGAGGCAGCCCCCATCATTTTGCCGCCCTGTGGCGTGAAGCCACCGATCACCATTAGCGTGTGATGGTACGTCACCATCATCGCGTGATGCAGCGGGACGGGCAGGGCAGGGCCGGGGGCCCACGTGTCGCTCGTCGGGTCGTAGAACTCCGTTTTCGGAGTGGCGCTTTCCTCGGTAGTCAGGCCACCGGCCACCCAGATCCGGCCATCCAGCACCGCAGCAGGTACCTGCTGAACCGGGAACGGCGACTCATGCCCCCACCGCCAGCCCCCGGCAAGCCGAGCAGAGGGAGGATTCTGCGACGCACCGCCCTGTGCCCTGCTATGCGGGGCGCCGCCCTGGTTAGTGGCTGCCCATGTTCCGATGGCCGCCGCGATGATCAGCACGAGGCCGCCCAGAGCCGCCAGCAGCCTGCGCGATGGCCCTCTTCTGCGGCGCGGCCACGTCGGCTCCGTCCCGGGAGGCGGGGGACGCCTGGGTGGCATGGTTTCAGGGTGCGTGCCGCCAGGTGGCGATGGCGGCATGCTGTGCGGCCGCCGGGGGGTTACGTCACGTGAGAAGGTTTCAGTCTGCCTGCCGTCAGGTGGCGATGGCGGCATGCTGTGCGGCCGCCGGGGGGTTACGTCAGGTGAGAAGGTTTCAGTCTGCCTGCCGTCAGGTGGCAATGGCGGCATGAGGGGCGGCAGCCGGATGGTTGCAGCATCTGAGTCACGGCGGGAAGCCAGGGCGGGGACGATCGGCGGATGGGTATGCCTGCCTTCAGGTGGCGATGGCGGCATGCTGTGCGGCCGCCAGGAGGTTTCGTCATCTGAGGCACTATGGGAAGCCAGGACGGTCGGCGGATTCAGGTCGAGGTCAGGAAACGCGGAGTGCGCTGCGGCGACCAGATCGCGGCAGGTCTGGTAGCGATCGTCGGGATCCTTGGCCATGGCCCGGAGGATCACGTCGTCGATACTCTGCGGCAGGTCGGGCTGCACCGTGCTCGGCTTCGGCGGCGACTCTTCGACGTGGGCCCAAATCACGGCAGCGTCGTGATCCTTGTCAAAGGGAACGTGGCCGGTGAGGCACTCATAGAGCACGCAGCCGAGCGAGTACATGTCCGCGCGGCCGTCGACAGATCTGCCCCGGATTTGCTCTGGGGCAGAGTAGTCAATGGTGCCCATCAAATGTCCGGTGGACGTGAGACCGCTTCGTGAGGTCATGTGCTTGGTGATGCCGAAGTCCGCGAGGTAGACGTGGTCAGGATCGTCGTCATCTGCCCCACGCTCCACCAGGATGTTCCCTGGCTTGACGTCGCGGTGCACCAGCCCGTGGCGATGGGCAGCGTCGAGCGCACGGGCGGTCTGACCGATCAGCAAGAGCGCCTGGCTGGGCGAGATGCGGTGGTGTTCCTTCAGTACTGCCCGCAAGTCAGTGCCGGCGACGTAGTGCATCGCGATAAAGAGCAAGCCCTCGCACGGGCCCATGTCAAAGATAGGGATGATGTTCGGGTGGTTCAGCGAGGCGGCCATGCGCGATTCCTCGAGGAACCGCGCACGGAAGACATCGTCGGCTGCCAGCTCAGGAGCCATGACCTTAAGCGCCACGACGCTGCCGATGCGCGGGTGCTCGGCCTTATAGACGGTACTCATTCCGCCTCGGCCGAGAACAGCACGCAGTTGGTAACCTGCCCAGTCACACCCGACCAGTGGTAGCGATGACATAGGTCCTCCCCCGTCACTTACCTCCCTGACGTGCCATCGGTAACCGTCGACTAGGGCGATATGTCACGATCTCAGCGCACGAAGGCATAATCAGTGATGAAGTCCAAGAAATAAGACTGGACTCTCCCCTTGTACCTAGCTCACTACACGTCGCCGAGCTATTGTCAAGACCTGCGGATCAAGATTTTCTGGCTTTTTTGGCGGCCAGGAACCGCAGACCCGGGCAAAGGGGTCAAGCTGGGCCGGATCGATCACGTGACAAGCCGTTTCCCGGCCAGCGCTTCGCGCTGACCAGTTCGGGCAGATGTCGGCCCGGCCCTGCCACGGCATGTCACCGGCGATGCGGAACCACTAGCCCCGCCCCGGGCGCGGGTCAGCCCCGGCAGGCGACGATGCGGCGCACCGCCCGCTCCAGCGCATAGCCGGAACTGGCTGCCTCTCCCTTTACCTGCGCGTCCGCCTCGGCAACCACCTGCAGGGCCCGGGCCACTCCCTCGGGTGCCCACCCGCGCAATTGCTGCCGTACCCGGTCGATCTTCCACGGCGGCGCGCCGACCTCGGCCGCGAGCGCGGCGCTCCCCTTTCCGCGCGGCGCGGCGCCGACCCGGCCCAGCAGCCGGACCCCCTGCGCCAGGGCACTGGTGATCAGCACCGGCGGGACACCCGTCGCCAGCGCCCACCGGAGCTGCTCCAGCGCCTCGCCCAGCCGCCCCTCGATGGCACGATCGGATACCGTGAACCCGCTCGCCTCCGCCCGGCCGCGGTAATACCGGGCCACGACGGCCTCGCTGATGGGCCCGTCGGCGTCTGCCGCGAGCTGGCTGCAGGCGGCGGCGATCTCCCGGAGGTCCGATCCCACCGCATCGAGCAAGGCACGTAGGCCTCCCTCGTCCACCTTGCGGCCCGCCCTGCGGAATTCGGCACGGACGAAATCCATCCGTTCGCCGAAGCGGGTGATCTTCGGGCATTTTTCCACCGCGGCGGCGCCGGCCGTCAGCGACGCCAGCAGGGCCTTACCCTTCGCGCCCCCGGCATGCGTGATGATCAGCACCACATCAGGGGCCGGATCGGCGGCGTACCGTGCGATTTCGTCGGCGACCTCCTTAGCCGCGTCCTGGGCGGAGCGGATCACCACCACGCCTCCCCCGCCGAACAGTGACGGCGAGGTGAGCGAGGCTAGCTCGCCGGCGGCGAGCTCAGCCGCCGCCACGTCGTGGACATCGCCGGGCGCCCCGGCACCGGCCGCCGCCAGACCGGCTGTCCCGCCGCCCCGGCTCTCCCGGGCAGCCTCGACCAGGGCGCTGACGGCGCGCTCGACGAGAAGCTCTTCCTCGCCGACGATGACGTTGACAGCGGCGGGCGCGCCGGAATCGGCCCCTGGGCCGTCAGGGCGTGTGCTCATGTCCCGCAGCATGCCATGGACTGTGTTAGCCCGGGGGGACGACCCCCCGGAGCCCCCCGTCAGTTTGCTGCGGTGCTGTCCGATACACCGGCCACTCACCGGACCTTCGGCCCGGACTCGCTAGGCCGGTAACAATCGCCTGCCCGTAGCCTGCGCTGGTACCGGCCGGTGCGGCCGGCGGTCAGCAGTTTGGGATGACTGGCTCGCCGCCACGCCAGATGCGGTACGGCCTGAGCCCATACGCCCAGACGAAGGCGCCCTCGTGATCGGCGTCCCATTGCACGATGTCGGCATAGCGCCCGCGAGCCATCGCGCCGCGGTCGGGCGCCCGGAGGGCGTGCGCACCGCCGATCGTCGCCGCCCGCAGCGCCTCGGTCACGCTCATCCCGAAGTGCGATACGGCCAGCGAGATCACCAGCGGCATCGACGTGATCCCGTTCCCGCCTGGCGTGTGGTCAGAGCCGAGCGCGACGGCGACACCCTTGTCCAGCAACGCCCGCACTGGTGGCTGGCCGCCGGTATGCAGGGACGTGGCGGGGCACACGACGGCGGCGACCCCGGCCCGCGCGAGCGCGGCCACGTCGTCATCGCCGGCTTCATGCAGCACGTCCGCGGAGGCGCAGCCGATTTCGGCCGCCAGCCTGGCTGCTCCGGTGCGGGACTGGCCGCAGGCGTGGATGCGGGGCAGCAGGCCGGCCCGGCGGCCCGCGCCGAGGATCCACCGGGCCTCCGCTTCGGTGAAGCGGCCGTCCTCGCAGTAGACGTCCACGCTGTCGGCACCCGCCGCTGCCGCGTCGGGACACCACGAGCTCACGGCGTCGATGTAGTCGGAGCGCCGGCCGAAGAACTCTGGCGGCACCGCATGGGCCGCGAGGAACGTCACGTGCAGCCGCGGCATGCCCGGCTCGTTTTCGAGCGAGCGCAGCATGCGGACATCGGCCAGCTCGCCGTCGCGGGTCAGGTGGTAGCCGGTCTTCGCCTCCACCGTCGTGGTACCGGAGAGAAGCCAGTCCGTGAGCCGCTCGCGCACGCCGTTGCAGAGCGTCCAGGGATCGGTGCCGCGGGTCACGGTGACGGTGGAGGAGATCCCGCCGCCCGCCGCGTTGATCTCGGCGATCGAGGAGCCGCCCGACCTCATGGCGAGTTCCGCCCACCGGTTGCCGGCATACACCGGATGGCTGTGCGCATCGATGAGCCCCGGCGTCACGAGACCGCCGCCCAGGTTCTCGACGTGGTCGACGTCAACGATGTCGTCGACTACGCCCGGCACCCGCTGGGGCAGCTCGGCCGCGGGCCCCACCCAGGCGATCCGCTCATCCTTAGTGAGGATTGCCGCGTTGCTCAGGATCTCAGACCCCGTCCACAGCCGGCCGATGTTGGTCATCAAACGGACAGTCAACGGTAAACCCCTACACATCGGGAACCAGGGGTGATGG
>DASQVO010000083.1:0-2047 GCA_035640715.1 Streptosporangiaceae bacterium | reverse complement strand
AGGATAGTTGCGTGGACATACTGAGCAGCCGGATTCTGCTGCGCCCCGCCGACCTCGGCCGGAGCCGCCAGTTCTACCGCGATGTGCTGGGCCTTGCGGTCTACCGGGAGTTCGGCTCCCCGGCCGATCCTGGGGTGGTGTTCTTCCTCGGCGGGGGGCTGCTGGAAGTGTCCGGGCGCGCAGACGGCCCGCCGGGACGCTCGGTGCAGATCTGGCTCCAGGTGCGGGACGTCAACGCTGAGCATGAGCGGCTGGCTGCGGCCGGCGCTCGCATTCTCCGGGAGCCGGTGGCCGAGCCGTGGGGACTGACCGAGATGTGGATCGCCGATCCCGACGGCGTCCCCATCGTCCTCGTCGAAGTTCCCGCCGATCACCCGCTCCGGCGCGACCCGCGACCGCCGGCACCGCCAACGTGATCCACACGCGGCAGAATAATGCGATCCTCGGGTTCGCCGGTGATCTCGCGGCGGATCGCGTTCCTTCGGTGCCCGCAATCCGCGCGCGGCTGCATGTCGGGCAGCCGCGCGCGGGTACGGGCGTGCCTGGCCACCCTCGCCAGCGGATAGCGCGCTGATGGTCACGGCCGGCGGGATCGGATTGTCCTTTTCCGGCATGTTCTTGATGCGAGTGATCATGCAGATCCTGGCACACTGAGGGTGGCTTGCCGACAGAACTACTCGCCTGACGCGGTCGCGGGTTTGCGTCCTGCGCCGCGGACTGACCGGGGGCTGCCCAGATGGAACCTGCCGCGACGATGTCCGCTTCACCGGTATCCGCGCTCGAGCGCGAGCCGGTCGAATTGCGGGCGCGCCGCCTGGCCGTCGCGCGCCGGCGGGCTACCGCTCTGCTCGCAGGGGTGACGGCTGCGTTCGTGGCCGTGACGGTGGCCGGCGTCCACGGGATGCTTCTTGGCTACGTGCAGGCCGGCGCCGAGGCGGCCATGGTCGGAGGCGTTGCGGACTGGTTCGCGGTGACGGCCCTGTTCCGCCGTCCCCTGGGCCTGCCGATACCGCACACCGCGCTGCTCGCCGAGCGCAAGGACCAGTTCGCCGCCACTCTCGGCCAGTTCGTGCAGGAGAACTTCCTCAACGCCGATGTTCTTGCCGAGCGGATCCGCGCCACCGGGCTCGTTCCCCGCCTGGCCGACTGGCTGGCCGGCCAGGCCAACGCCGCCCGCTTCGCCGGCCACGCCGCGGATCTGGTGGTCACGGTGGCCGAGGCTCTCCGCGATGAGGATGTCCAGCGGGTGCTCACCGCCGAGCTGACCCGGGCGGCAGACGCCGTCGAGGTGGCGCCGCTGGCTGGGCGGGCCCTGCGGGTCGCCATCGCGGGAGGCCATCACGCCGGGCTGTTCAACACCATCGTGTCCGGCGCCGATCGCTATCTCGCCGATCATCACGAGCAGCTTCGCGAGCGGTTTGAGGCCGAGGCGCCCCGCTGGGTGCCCGATATGGTGTACCGGCGGGCCTTCGACCGTCTGTACACCCGGCTGCGCCAGCGGCTGACGGCGATGGCCGCCGATCCCGGCGACGAGACCCGGCAACAGTTCGGGGAATGGCTCGCCGGGCTCCCCGGCCGCCTCGAGACATCCCCGGAGCTGCGCGAGCGCGGGGAGCGCTTCAAGCGCGATGTCCTGGGCAGTGCCGGGCTGCGGGACTGGTCCTCGTCGCTGTGGAAGAACGCCAAGGAGACACTGCGGGCCCAGGCGGCCGACCCCGAATCTGAGCTGCGCCGCCGGCTGGGCGAGGCGCTGGCGGCGGCCGGGCGGCGCCTCGGATCCGAGCCCCGTCTCCAGGAGGGCCTCGAGCATATGGTCGAGTCAGGAGCCAGGGCACTCGCCGATCAGTTCCACGACGAGCTCGCTGGCCTGGTCACGGGGACTATCCAGCGGTGGGACGCCGCAGAAACGTCGAGCCAGCTGGAGCTGCTGCTAGGGCGCGATCTGCAGTTCATCCGCATCAACGGCACGGTGGTGGGGGCTGGCGTGGGCCTGGCCCTGCACGCCATCGCCCTAGCTCTGGCCTGATGGTCGCGGCTCACCCCGACC
>DASQVO010000082.1:0-9196 GCA_035640715.1 Streptosporangiaceae bacterium | reverse complement strand
CCAGGATCGCCGCGTCCACCTTGTCGTTCTTCAGCCGCGCCGACGCGATCGCCTTGCACTGCAGCGGGTGCACCAGATGCGGGTCAAAGCCGTAGTCCTCCAGCAGCCCCCGCCAGCCATCCCCAGCCGAACGCGGCCCCGGACGCGGCCGGGGTGCCCGGCGGCAGGCCGCCGATCACGCCCAGGACCGGCTCCACGCCGTTAGGCACATTCCGGTTCGCCAGGACCTGCCCATCCTGGCCGATCACCGCCACCTGGGAACGCTTGCGGTGCACATCGATTCCGGCGTAGACAGACATCGCGGGCCTCCTTCCCGAGTTCGACTGTCACCCGGGAACATAAAACTCACCGGGCTGAGCCAGGGAAGGGGGCCCGGCCTAACGCCCGGTCCCCCATAGGGTCAGGTCAGCGGGAGAATGTACCTCCGATGTACCTGCGGCGGAGCGGCGGACCGGCGACGGGATCGGCCGGATTCGCAGTGCCCTCCCAGCATGTGCTGGCTGCGATGGGCACCGTGCGGCAGTCGGCCAAAACCGGCATTCATCTCCGACGGGGCGTGCTGAATCCGTGCTGATACCACGGGGGTCCGCAGGCCGCTGACCTGCGGAAACTGCCCGTACCGCCAGTATCTTCACCATCTTCGAGGGCACCTCGGAAATCCAGCGGATGATCATCGGCCGCGCCGTCACCGGGCTGCCCGTCCGGTAGGCGTAACCTGCGCTAAAGGCCGCGATCGACCACCATGGGTGGAGCTCCCCGCGAGGCTGCGGCTGTGACGGGTGAGGTGCTGTTAGCGGTGTCAGGTTCGGGCCATGAGGATGGCGATGTCATCGGCCGGGCTGGGGGCCAGGGTGGCCAGCAGGGTGTCGCAGACTTGGGTGACGGGCAGCGTGGTGAGGGTGCGGGCCAGGCGCGTCATGCCGGTGCTGATACCGGCGGCGGGGCTTTCGATGAGCCCGTCGGTGTAGAGGACCAGGGTGCTACCGGGGGCAGGTGCAGGCGGGTGGCCTGGTACTGGTGCGTGTCGAAGATGACCATGCAGAACGGGGACTGCATCAGCCCCATCGGTGTCAGCGCGCCTGAGGTAACCGGATCCAGATCCTCCCAAATCACGAATTAGCTACATCTGTTACTCATTCTTGACATATCCAGTTGGCAAGGGCGTCAGCCCGGTGCGGTCGCGCGCCGCGGCGGCTGGCGTTCCCCAAGCACGTGATGGCCTGACGTCGTTTCACCGATTGCCGTGAGGTGGCTTCCGATCGAGGCTGGCGCGGCGCATAGGTGATGGCGGCGAGCAACCAAGCGTGTCGAGGCCGAGGGTCCCGGCGCCGGGCGGGCGGCGGCGCGTCCTGGCCGCCCTGGGAGGTGTGTGATGGCGATGGCTGCTGTGACCCCGGGCTGCCCGGTTGACGAGGGATTCGACCCGTTCACCCCGGAGTTCCTGGCCGACCCGTATGCGGCCCTGGCAGGCCTTCCGCTGGACGAAACGCTGGTCTTCTGCGCCCGTCGATCGGCTACTACGTGATTACCCGGTTATGCGGATATCGAGCAGGTGTTCCGCGATCCGGCCAGCTAATCCGCCGCGGTGGCGCAGGCGCCCCTGGTGCCGCTGGTGCCCGAGGCCCGGCGGATTCTGCTGGCGGGCACCCCGCGTCAACGACCGGGCGCTACGCGTTGGGTGCCCCGCCTGTCACTTCGGCAAGGTAGGCAGTCGCCTTCCCCGGGTCCATGAACCATTCGAAGAAGTCACGCGGGTCGTTGAAACCGTTGGCGAACCGGTCGGCGATCCGCTGGTGCTGGGAAGCCGCGCCCAGGAGCTGGACGACGTGCGGCGGCGGTGGCTGCAGCATCGCGTTGGTCCAGGTCGTGGGGTACTGGGCGTAGTCCCAGTAGGCCTCGAAGGTGGCCCGCATGAAGTCGGCGTCGTACGGGCGGTCACCGTGATCGAGGATGGCCTTGAGATAGATGGCAGCGCACTTGCTCGCGTTGTTCGAGCCCTGCCCGGTGATCGGGTCGTTGGCGACCACCACGTCGGCCATGCCCAGCGCCATCCCGCCGGAGGGCAGCCTGCCCACCGGGTAGCGGACGACAGGCGCGTACCTGCCGGACAGCGTGCCGCCCCAGTCGGACAGCTCGACGTCGTGCGCGCGTTCGTACTCCCACGGCAGGAACTTTTCCATCAGCTCCAGCGTGAGCCTCAGATGCTCCTCAGGAGTGCGCACGTCCGACCAGCAGTCCAGCGGGCCGCCCGGGATGCCCTCGAAGAACAGGATGTCGCAGGGGCCCGTCGTGGTGAGCGCGGGGATGATGAAGAGCTCGCCGGCACCGGGGATGAGGTTCATGTTGACGACGCTCAGGTCCGGATACTCAGGCCGGCGTGTCAGGCCGTGGACATATACGACCGCAAGGGCGCGCTGCGGTGCCGAGTAGGGGGAGCGGGACGGGTTCCGGCCGAACAGGTTGACCAGCTCACCGTTGCCGGCCGCGACGATCGTCAGGTCATAACGCGGGACCAGCTTGTCAAGGTCGGACACGGTGGCGCCATGGATGATGATCTTGCCGCCGCGGTTCTCGAACGCCTCCATCCACCCGGACATCTTCACGCGCTGGTCAACCGACTGGGCGTAGGCGTTCAGGCGGCCCGCCCAGTTGATGGCGCGACCGCCGTCCGGGCCGGCCAGGCTGAAGCCAATGCCCTCGAAGGGCGGCGTCTCGTCTTCCCAGAAATTGATCCCCAGATCGCGTTCATGCTGGAGAGCCGCGTCAAACATGGCCTGGGTGGACATGACCCGGCCGCCCCGGATCTCCTCAGCGGTCCGGGCGGAAATCAGCGTCACCTCATATCCGTGCTGGAGCAGCCCATGCGCAAGCTGCAAGCCGGATTGGCCTGCTCCGACGATGAGGATCTTCCGTGCCACTATCCACCTCCTGCATATCGTTGGCCATGCCGCTACACAAGAGCAGGACGACCAGTAAAGTTCATCGCATACTGGACAAGTACCGTCAAGGTATAAACGGCTGACGCGGTATCCCTCGCATCGCATGCCAGTATGGGGATGTCGGGACGGATGGCCAGCGCGCTGCGGACATCCTCGACTGCGTACGGAAGGACACTGTCGAAGCAATTTAGGGCAACGATGAATGGCGTGCTGGGGGAATTCTCGAAGTACTCGATGGCCGGGAAGCAATCGGCCAGCCGGCGCGGATCGGCGAGGACGACCGCGCCGAGGGCGCCACGGATAAGGTCATCCCACAGAAACCAGAACCGGTCCTGCCCGGGCGTACCGAAAAGATACAGCGCCAGGTCCTGGTCGAGGCTGACCCGGCCGAAATCCATGGCGACCGTCGTTGTCACCTTCTCCGGCGTCGCGGTGAGATCGTCCACGCCGTCGCTGGCCTCGGTCATTATCGCCTCGGTGGTAACCGGCTCAATCTCCGAGATGGACCGAACGAAGGTAGTCTTGCCGGCGCCGAACCCTCCGGCGATGACGATCTTCGTCGAGACCGCGGAGGACGACAAGTCACCTGCGGATCGTCTGTAGCCCACGAAGGACCCTTTCCAGCAGCTCGTGGCCTGGTTCCCCAGCACCGTTCACGGTTGGGTGGATTCGGATTTTCCCCTCGTCGGCGAGGTCGCTGACCAGAACCCGGACGACTCCCAGCGGGATCCCGAGGTCGGCCGATACCTCTGCGACGGACCGCACCTCGCGGCAAAGGGAATAGATCTCCCTTGACTCAGCGAATAGTGTCTGATGAACGGCGGTGTCATAGTCGAGGACAGAAATCAGCGTCTCAAGCAGCAAAGGGCGCCGGGAGCTGGTGCGGCCGCCCGTAATAGCGTAGGGGCGCACGCGGGCGCTTCTAATCAGGGCACTGGTTACGATAGCCACCTCCCTTAGCGGATTGCCCGTCCGCCACCCAGAGGACAGTAATCACCGTATCTGCTCTGCGCGAATTTCCGTGCGCAGTTCCTGACGCAGTTTAGGCGTGAGCACATGATCTGAGCTTTCGACGAGCAATGTCATCTGGTAGTCGACAACCTTCATATCGCACTCCGTGCTGGCGAGCGTGGCCAGGCAGGAACCATCGCTAATCGCCATTACGAAGAGGTAACCATGTTCCATCCGCACAATCGTCTGCCTGCATCCGCCCAGGCCGAAAAGGCGAGAAGTGGTCTCAGCCAGGCTGCGGGCGCCGCAGGCCACGGCGGCAAGCTGGGCTGCCCGCTCGCCGGAGAGCTCATCGGAGGAAATGAGCAGCAGGCCGTCCGCCGACACCACGACAGCGTGGATCACGCCGGCTACCTCCGCAACGAAATTGTTCACCAGCCACGTCAGTGACCGCGCCTCGTTGCTCAGTGAGCTCATGCTGTGTTCACCAGCTCGCTCATGTCTCATCCGCCTCCGCCCCGCCGTCCGGGTTCCCGATCCGGCCCAGCCTGTCTTCTCCCGGACGCGCGGGCCGGTCCCCCTCACGGCGGACCGCATCCTCCCGGGCCTGAGGTGCGGGCGGGTGGCTGGGAATGCGGGGCGGATAGCCGGCCGGTCCGCGCCGGGGCAGGGCCGGCGGCTCCGGTCCCTCCGGGGCGGGCTCACCTGCCCGGGCGGCTCGCTGGCCGAGCTGGAATCCGGCCATTTCATCGCGGATCCGGTCGGCCTGTGACTCGCCGGGCTCCCCGGCTGCGGGAATAGGCGACGACGGCGGCGCGGCCTGCCCAGGGACCGGCATACCGTTGGCGGCCGCGAGCCTGCCCGGGATTCGCCTCGGCAGTGTCGCAGGGTCGGCAGGCCGGAACCTCGGCGCCGGGACGCCGGGCGCGGTTCCTGGCCCGGCGGCCGGTGCGGCCGCCGGACGGCCCGGCTGAGGGCGGGGATGTGATTCTGCCGTGCGGGGCGATGCGGCGGCTCGCCAGGCGGGGCCAGTATGAGCTGGCTAGGGATGATGACGTGGGCGGTGATGCCTCCGTAGGGACGCTCCCGCAACTGCACGCGGATGCCGTGCCGGTGTGCAAGCCTCCCGACCACGTACAGGCCCATGTGCCGGGTGGCCGCGGCGTCGAGCACTGGCGGGCGCCCCAGCCTGGCGTTGATCTCGGCGAGCCGGTCTGCCGGGATGCCGATGCCCGCATCCTCAACGCTGACAACCATCGTCCCGTCGCCGGTGCGTTCTCCGCGCACGACGACCGTCGCGCTCTCCGGCGACTTGGAGGTGGCGTTGTCCAGGAGCTCAGCGAGGACGTGGCTGAGGTCGTCGGCCGCCAGGCCGATCACCTGCACGTCCGGCAGCGACGTTACCTGTGCGCGGCTGTAGTCGGTGATCTCTGAGATCGCCGCGCGCGCCACGTGGAGGAGCGGCACCGGCTTGAAATCCCTGCCCTCGGAGTCATGCCCCGCGAGGACAAGCAGGTTCTCACTGTTGCGGCGCATCCGGGTAGCCAGGTGGTCTATCCGGAACAGCAGATCCAGCTGCTGCGGATCCTCCTCATGGCTTTCCAGCTTCTCCACGACCTGGAGCAATGACTCGACGATCGTAAGGTCGCGCATGGCAAGGCCGGCCAGGACCCGGTACAGCGGATCGGCGTCCCCGGCGTCCCCGGCGGGCCTTTCGGGTACCTGCGCGTGCGCCACTGGAACGGCGGCCCTGTGTGCTGCCACGGTGGGTATCCCGGCCCCCGTCACCGCCGCTGGGCCCTGTGGTGGCGGGACTGCGGCCGCCAGCCGCGGCGCCTCGGTGCCGTCATCGGGTATGAGGGCGGACAGGTGCTCCCTGGCCGCCTGGTCGCTGTCGGGCTGTTCCGGAGCCGGCTGATGGGGCGCCCCAGCGCCAGGGAATGGCTGCTGCGGCTGCCGCGAGTAATTGACCTGCGGGGGTTGCAGCGCCCGGTGCTGTGGGCGGTACCCGGGCTGCTGGGCCAGCGGCGCATCAGGGTGGGGCAGCCTGCGGGACGCGGGGGCTGGCGACCGGCCGGCGTCAGGTGGCGGCACCGCAGGCTGCTCCCGCCTGCGCAGCAGGCGGCGGAGCGGACCCCGCCGGCGAGATGACCGGTGCCCGCCGGCAGCATAATCATCGGTGCCGGCGCCGCTGCCCGATATGGCGCCTCCCGCCTGGTACTGCGGGAGATACGTCGCGTCCCGTTCCGTGCCCGGCGGGTATCCGCCAGCGGCAGCGGACGGCGGCGTTTGCGTCACGATGAATGTCTCCTTGGCGACCTAGACGGCAGGGTGCCGGTGCCTCAGATCCGGCACTTCGCAAGGCGGCCGGTCGCTGGGCCCGGGCCGAAGTGGTGTACCCGGTATGCCGGCGGCGGGAGCAGTGCCTTCACGGCAGCCAAGCGAACAAATCTCCTAACCGAGCAGCAATTCACCGCAGATAATCTTAGCAGGATCGAAAGTGATAGAACCTCAGAAGACCGTAAAGGTGGGATTGCGCAGGATTGCCCGCATCCGGCAGTTGCCCGCCGCCGGGCTTCGAAGCCTCCGTGCACCGTGATTGAGCAGCCTTCGTGCACTGTGATTGACTGGGCCGGCGCATCCGTTCGCATCCGTTCACAACCGAGCGGCCACAGGGCCCGCTCGGACACGAGCTCAGGCCTTACGGGAGGTGGGAGACATGGACACTAACCTCAGGGTCCTGTTCATCGGGGGAAGCGGAGTCATAAGTTCCGCCTGCTCACAGCTGGCGGTTGAGCGGGGCATCGAGTTGTTCGTCCTTAACCGGGGCAGCACATCGCACCGGCCGCTGCCTGCGCGGGCCGTGCCGCTGCGCGGCGACATCCGCGATCCCCGCTCCGTTCGCGAGGCCCTCGGCAGCCGCGAGTTCGATGCTGTGGTCGACTGGGTGGCCTTCACCCCCGAGCACGTGCTGGCCGACATCGATCTTTTCCGCAGCCGCACCGGGCAGTACGTATTCATAAGTTCTGCGTCGGCATACCAGACGCCTCCCTCGCGCCTGCCCGTCACCGAGTCGACGCCGCTGCGCAACCCGTTCTGGCAGTACTCGCGCGACAAGATCGCCTGCGAGGACCTGCTGGTGAGTGCCTACCGCGAAGAGGGATTCCCCGCCACGATCGTGCGGCCGTCGCACACCTATGACAAGACGCTCGTGCCGTTCGACGGCAAGTGGACGGCGGTTGCCCGGATGCGGGCGGGCAGGGAGATCGTGGTCCACGGCGACGGCACCTCACTGTGGACACTGACTCACCACGCTGACTTCGCCCGCGGGTTCGTCCCGCTCCTCGGGCACCCGCGGACGATCGGCGAGGTTTTTCACATCACCTCTGATGACGTGCTCACCTGGAACCAGATCGCCGGGGCACTTGCGGCCGCAGCCGGCGTGACAGCCCGCATCGTGCACGTCCCGTCCGACGCGATCGCGGCGGCTGACCCCGAATGGGGCGCCGGGCTGCTCGGCGACAAGGCGCACTCGATGGTGTTCGACAACTCGAAGCTGCGCAGCGTGGTGCCGGGCTACCGGGCCGAGATCCCGTTTGAGCAGGGCGCACGCGAGATCATCGCCTGGTACGACGAGGATCCCGCAAGGCAGCAGGTTGACGCACGTCTCGACGCCGTAATGGACAAGCTCATTGAGACTTACCGGCCCTGACCATTCCGGACCGCGCCTGCGTGATGCCTAATCGGGCTCCTGGTAGTACTCACCGGAAGGAAAGTCGCACTCAAGGGTCACATAGTCCCCGGGCAGCTCCCCGCCCACCGGGCCCGGCAGGGCCGGGCGGGCGCCCTCGCTCGCGTCCGCGAACACGCGGATCTCGGCGTTCGTGACGACCTGCAGCGGCGCCTCGAGCTCACCGCCGGGCTCCTCCAGTGGGGCGACCCGTAGGGGCATGTCATCGGGAAAGTCGGCAAGAGCCTTGCGGAGCTGCCCGACGGTCCAGGCGCTGACCTCATGCCTGAACATTTCCATTGTCAGCCCTCACCCCTCTCGTCCCGTCCATGGCGGCCACCCGCTGGCATGCCCCATTCACGTGGCCGGCGGCACATGCTCGGTTTCGTCATGATCGCGTTCCCTTCCACTGTCCTACAGGCAGTTTGCCGCGAAGAGGTGACAATCTCAGCGTGAATCGCATCTTCCCGCCGGGCCGATCTTCCCGCCGGGCCGCAGGCCGGCTTCGATGTCCGTCGGGAACCAGTGCGCCAGTCCCGCTCGTCCGGGTTGCCGCTGGGCAGCGCCACGGTGGCAGTGAGAGACTGGCGCCATGAGTCATGGGCAACAGACTCCGCCGGCGGGCGGGCACGAGGAGGACCCGTCATGCGCCGTCGCGCATGGCACCGCCGCACCCACAGCCGATAGCCGGACGCTCGTCGCCGTGTTTGCTTCGCCGGTCGCCGAATACCTGCTGCGCTACGGTGCCGACCTTGGCTTCCGGGGGATACTGCTGGAGCCCGACGCGGAACGCGCCAGGGCGGCCAGGGTGCCCGAGGCCGAGATCGTGCCGGGGCCGCCGGCGGCCCTCGACGCGTCCGCCGATGTCGTGGTCACTGACCATCACCGGCCGGAGTTGGGCGTGACCCTCCGCGACCTGCTCGGGAGCAAGGCCCGCTGGATCGGCGTGATGGGTAACCCGCGCCACCCGGCGCCACATATTGCCGCGCTGACACAACTCGGCGTGGCAGCGGAGGACATCGCTCGCGTGCACCGCCCGATAGGGCTCAACATCGGCTCGCGTACGCCACCCGAGATCGCGATCGCGACGCTGGCCGGCCTGGTCGCCGACCGCAACGGCCGATCCGGGGGCTTCGAGTTCTGATCACGCTCCGGGGGCTTCGAGCTCGCCTGAAGGGCGCGCCGCCGCTCCCTTGGCGCGCCACTGCCGCCGGCCGCGTACCTGTGCGATAGCTTCATGTTGCCTTCATAGGCGGGCTTCATGTTGCCTTCATAGGCGGTCCGTATGGTAGCGGACGCGATATGGAGCCGGTCAATGGAATGACAGGCACCGGCTGGATCGGCTGAGGAGTGAGCATTGGCGCTGGAACGGCAATGGGACAAGCGTGTCGAACAATGGCACTCGCACGTCACGTCGGCGGCGGCGTTCGAGAAAGTGCTTGACCGGCTGATCGAGGTCGCCTCGCCGCAGCCGGCCGATGCCTGCGTAGACCTGGGCGCAGGAACCGGCTTCGTGACGACGGCGCTCGCTCCGCTGGTGTCCTCGGTCCTGGCGGTGGACATCTCATCGGCCATG
>DASQVO010000081.1:0-7123 GCA_035640715.1 Streptosporangiaceae bacterium | reverse complement strand
GGAGGACCCATGACGATAGCTGAGCCCGTTAACCTGGCCCGCGAGCTGCTATTGGGCGAGGACGTAATACAGGACCGGGAGCGCGCACCCCGCACGATCGCCACAGCGCAAGCGTGGGCGACCCTCGCGGTCGCCGAAGCCATCGGCCGGCTAGCCGCCGCTGCCGAAGACCTGCACGATCAGGGATGAGCCGGCCAGAGGAGCCCGGCCACCACACGCGCCAGTAACCGCCGGGACGATTCCGGCCTTGATCGGGCATCCTTCCCGGGGACAAACCCCTGATGATGGATGTCCCTCAAAGCGAGTCAGGCCCACATGGCGTCAGCACCGCGTTACCCGTCAGCCCTGGACCACATCGATGCGGCCGGAACCTTCGGTGACCGAGGGCGGCACCATCCGGTGGCATCCGCGCGTCATCGCCAGCAAGAACGGACGCAGATGGTGTCACCGCCGCCCGGCGGTGCTCCGGTGGCTGATGCCGAGCCGGTCCAGGGTGCGGCTGATGTCACTGGGTGAGATGATGCCCGCGAGCCGCCCGGCATCAAACACCAGCACCCGCCCTTCAGCACAGGAGGTGAGCCGGGTGAGCAGGTCGGCGGCGGGCTCACTGGGTGATGCGGTGGCAACCTCAGCTAGCGGGCAGGCAACGTCGGCCAGCCGGGTCTGGTCCCGCTGCGCGGCGGGTACCTGCTTGATCCGGTTGAAGCTAACCAGCCCGATGACGGCGCCGTCCTCGCCGGTGACGGGATAGGCCTGGTGGCGAAGGCGGAACAGGTAGTCGTCGGGGAACTGCTGGACGCTGATTGCTGCGGGCACCGTGACCGGATCCGGGGTCATGATCCGGCTGATTGGGATCCCTCGGAGACTGTCCCGGACGACCGCCTGGCGGGCCTCGGCCGCCGCCACGCCGATGAGGAACCAGCCGAGCACCGCGATCCACAGCCCGCCCCAGTTCCCGCTGACAAAGAAGCTGAACAGGCCGGCTGTACCGGATGCGCGACACCGGGCAGATCATCGCGCTCGGCGGGTCGGGCTGTATGCCACCGCCGTCGCTGTCATGGTCGGACCGTCCGGCGGCTCACCACACCCGCCCGTTACCACGGTCCTCGTGCTGCGGCTCAGCGGCTGACCGCCCGTCCCGTACCGCGTGACGCCGCTGAGCATGAGGGCCTCCTCGCCGCCCGGCGTGGATGTGGTGATCGACACCGAGCCCGAGGCCCTCCCCTATTTCGAGATCATCCGGCCGTGTGGCCGTCACCAACGTCCGCGGTGGGTACAGCTAGCCAGGCTCGGACAGGTACTGCTCGGCGGCCGCGGCCGCGTTACCGACGTGCTCGCCCATCATCGCCCGGGCCCGGCCGGCGTCGCCGCCCGCGATCGCGTCGAGGATCGCGTGGTGCTCACGGGACGCCTGCGCCAGCCGACCGCTGAGCGTCAGCCCTTCGATGGGAATCTGCTTCCACAGCCGGCCGACGAACTCGGCCAGGATCGCCGACCCGCTCGCCTCGGCGACCGCGAGGTGGAACCGCGCGTTGAGATCACCGGCGCTGCGGAAGCCTGTGGCCTCCAGCTCGGCGTCCATCGCCTGGCAGGCAGCCGTGATCCGCTGGACCGCGGGCTGGTCGGAACGAGCCGCGGCTAGCATCGCCGCCTCCGGTTCGAGCATCGCCCGCAGCATCGACACCTCGGCCGACCGCTGCCGAGTCTGCTCGCTGATCACCGTCGTGTGGTTGGGCTTGCGAACCACGAGGCCCTGCTCGGCGAGCAGGGCCAGCGCGTCCCTGACCGGCGTGAGGCTCATGCCGAGCTGCCCGGCTAGCGCGGTCAGGATCACCCGCTGGCCGGGCGCGAGTTCCCCGGAGCGGATGGCCTGGAGCAGCGCCTGGTACGCGGCCTCGCTCTTGGTCGGGGCATAGGCGGGCTGCAGGCTCATGTTCACGTTCTTACGACGTGGCTTCCCGTCCTGGCCACGGGCGGCCCGGCGGATTCGGCGCGCACGACAACCGAGACGTCCGCCCCGCGGGACACGGTACCGAACACCGGGCAGTTCTCGGTGTACAGCTTGACCAGGTGCTCGGCAGCGGCCTGGCTGACACCCTGGGTGATCACGGTCAGCTCCACAATCTCGTAACGGCCCGGGTCTTCGGGATGCCGGGTGTATGACGTGGTGGCCGAGACATCCAGCAGGCCGGTGCCCTCCTCGCGGGCGAAGTGGGTGACGCTGCTGACCGCACAGGTGCCCAGTGCCGCGAGGAACAGCTCGCCGGCCAGCCACGCCTCCGCGGGCCCGCCGCGCCCGGCCGTGGAATCGGTGACCAGGAACCGCTGCCTGGCCCCGGCGATGAAGCGCCCCGGGGTGCGCGTGGTCTCGACGGTGACGGTCTCGTCCGCCATGTGTCCTCTTCTCTTCTCTTCGCGTCGGGTGAATGGCGAGCCGACCCGGGCGTCAGGTCGCGCCCAGGGCGGGCAGGATGTTCTCCGCGACCTCGTAGGCGCCTTCGAGGAGCGGCAGCGAGTCGAGGATGAAGATGTCGATCCCCGCCGCCTGGTACTCCTTGAGCCGCCCAATGACGGCCTCGTAACCGCCGACCAGGGCCATCGGCGGCCCCTGCTGGAGCAGCGAGATGCCCGGCCAGAGATTGTCGTCGAAGCTCAGGTCGCGCGCGGCGTCCGGCACGCGGCCCGACCTGATCGCCTCGAGGCCGGTTTCGGGCAGGTGCGCGAAAATGCGGGACTGGGTAACCGACGTGCCGCCGCCGTTGCCACCCTTGCTGATGAGGCCCAGCTTGCGCTCCAGGGTGGCCCGGCTGGTCACCCGGAGCAGCCGGTCGGCCTTGCGCCAGGCATCGGCGTCGGTCGGGCCGGTGATGAGCGAGACCCGCAGACCGTTGCGTGGCGCCCGGCCGTGGGCCGCCGCCCGCTGCGCGACGGTGGCGAGCTTGGCCTCCATCTGCCCAAGCGGCTCGGCGAAGGTGAGGTAGGCGTCGGCGAAGCGCGCGATCACGTCGATGGCGCCCGCCGAGGAGCCGGAGAACCACAGCGGGATGTGGTCGCGCCGCGGCTTCAGCCACGGGTTGCCTGCCGCGTTCTCCACGTCGACGTAGCGCCCCCGGTAGGTCACGGTCTCCCCCGCGACGAGGCGGTTGAAGACCTCCCAGTATTCGGCGTGCAGCAGGTACCGCTCGTCGTTCTCCAGCCGGATGCCGTGCTGCCGCCACACCGGGGTCTCCGAGTTGATCACGTTGATCAGCAGCCGGCCGCCGAACATGTCGTCGAAGCTGAGGGCCATGTTCGCCAGCTCGGTGACGGAGGCGAACTGGGGGCGGATCGCCAGCAGCGGGCGGAACGTCCGCGTCACCATGGCCGCCGCGGAGCCCAGCACCCACACGTTGTGCCCGGTGGTCGAGAGCAGCGCGCCACTGTAGGGCAGCCCGTCTATCGCGGTGGCGAGGGCCGTCACGTCGGCCAGCCGGATGTCACGGCGGCCGGCAGGCTCCCAGGGGTAGGGCCCGTCGTGGGTCACGAAGTACCAGAGGAACTCGGGGCTTGTCTCGCTCATGTGCTGGTGGCCGTACCTTTCTGTGTCCTTCATGTCGGTGTCCGGTGAGCTGGGCTCCGCGCCCGGGCGCGCCAAGGGGCTATCCAGGTAGCCCGCGGCCGCGGGTCTCGGGGAGGAACAGGATCGCGATGACGCCGATGAGATAGATGGGCGTGAAGATGGCGGCGGCCTTGCCGAAGCCGCCGAGGGCCACGGCCACCGAGCCGGAGGCGATTGAGCCGATCATGGCGAGGTAGCGCGCGCTGGAGAACACCGTGCTGATGGCCGTGGCCCGCACCCGGGTCGGGAACAGCTCGGGGGTGTGGATTGCGTACCAGCTGTAGAGGCCGCCGGTGAAGAAGCCGGTCATCAGCTGGAGCCACAGCACCGTGGTGGCCCCGTGCAGGCCGAGGAACACCGCCGGCACCACGACGACCGAGCCGGCGAAGTACACGATCGTGGTGCCCTTGCGGCCCCATCGCTCGGCCAGGAATCCCATGGCCACGCAGCCGATGATCTCCCCGACGTTGTAGAGTGCACCGGCCCAGCCGGTGAAGAAGGCCGTCCGGCGCGGGTCGGTGACCAGGCCCCCGACGAAGGTGGGCAGGTAGGAGGAGACCGCCCACCACCCTCCGGTAATCGCGACCGACACCGCCAGCGCGGCCAGGAAGCGGCGCCACAACCCTGCCGCCTTCAGCTCTGCCGCCTTTACCACCCGGTCGCGGGACGCCCAGCGCGCCGACTCGGGAATGCGGCGGAAGACGAGCACGATCACGATCAGCGGCAGCGCGCCGAACAGGTACATCCACCGCCACGACAGGCCGAGGGTGGATCCGATCAGCACCCACAGCGCGGAGACGACCAGGCCCCCGACGGAGAATCCGGCCTGCAGGAGGCCGGCGCCGCGGGTCCGCCAGCGCTCCGGCCAGACCTCCTGCAGCAACGACGTGCCGACGCCCCACTCGGCCCCGATGCCCACGCCGGTGAAGAACCGGGTCAGCCCGAACAGCCACCAGTTGCCGGTGGTGGCGGACAGCACGGTCGAGACGCTGTAGACGGCCACGCCGGCCACCATGGTCCCGCGGCGGCCGAGCCGGTCACCGAGGATCCCGCCGGCGATCCCACCGGTCGCCCAGCCGCCCAGGGTGATCGCGAGCAGGTACCCGATGTACCGCGGGATGGCGGGGTGCTCGCTAGCCGGCAGCATGGTGAGCAGCACCGGCTTGTCCGTGATCAGCAGCGCGAACGTGTCGTAGCCGTCCGCGATCCAGAACACCATGGTGATGGCGAGAACGCCCCATGCGCTGCGGTCCAGTCTCCCGGGCGCACGCGCCCCGGTCGCGACGGTAGCGGCCATCAGCGGCCCCCGTCCGTTCCCGCGGCCACCGTGTCGCGCAGGCCGGCCTTTTCCAGCAGCGGAACGATTTCCCGCCCGAAGTACTCGAGGTCGGGAAGGTAGTCATAGAAGGTGATCTGAACACCATCAAGGCCGGCCTTATGCAGTCGGCCCAGCTGTTCCGTCACGTCGGCCGCCGAGCCCACCAGGTGCAGGTGGCCGCCGACGGCCCGGCCGCGCGCCGTGTGCTCCAGCCAGGATCGGCTGTCCCCGGCCGCATGCCGGGCGGTGAAGTTGCGGATCGATTCCAGGTCGGCGTGGTCGGCGATCGCCTCGTAGTAGGCGCGGGCCTCGGCGCGGGTGGGCCGGGCGACGATGGTCGGGTTGATGACGACCCGGACGGTGCGCCCGCACGCGCGCGCCGCGTCCTTGACCTGCCTGACGTGGCTGGGCAGCGCCTCGATCGCCCGCTCGAAGTCCTCGCCGACCGGGCTGGAGATGAACACGATGTCGGAGTGACGGGCCGCATAGCCGAACCCGGCCGGGGAGCCGCTCGCCGAGACCAGGATGGGCCGCCCGAACGCCGGCCGCGGGGAGACGTACGCCTCCCGCAGGGACCAGAACTCGCCCTGGAAGCTCAGGTTGTTCTCGCCCGCCCACAGGTCCTCGCAGATGGAGACGAACTCATCCGCCATCTCGTAGCGGCGGTCGTGCTCGGTCCGGGTCATGCCGAACATCGCCGGCTCGGTGTCGGCGTACCCGGTGACGATGTTGGCGCCGAACCGGCCGCCCGAGATGTGGTCGGCGGTGGCGAGGAACTTAGCCAGGTGCAGCGGATGCCACGGCCCGTAGAGGATGTGCACCGTGCCCAGCAGCAGGATCGAGCGGGTGGCCGAAGCCAGCGCGACCGCCGAGACGAACGGGTCGAGGAAGTTCTCCCGGTAGCCCGTCTCGCCGCCGAAGCCGCCCTTGGGCAGCCATTGCGACAGGCCGAACGCCACGTCGAAGCCGAGTTCCTCGGCCCGCCGGGTGAGCCGGAGGTTGTAGGGGAACGACCAGTCGGTCCCGCGGGGCAGCGTGGACTGCGACCATCCGCCCGTCTGCAGGGGAAGGAACAGACCCAGCATCAGCGGCTGGCGGAATGCCCGGGACAGCGGACTGTCCGGGAAGTCCTGCGGCTGCGGGGGTACCGAGAGCGTCTGCCGATCTCGCACGGGCAACGGACCTCCTCAGGAGGGATGAAGAGGACGACCCTGTCCCGGTGAGCGTTGAGCGGGCCATCACCGGCGGCCGGATGCCCTGGCCGCGGCGGGACGGTGATGAGCCGCGAATAATTAATACATTACATGACCGATAGGAAATATCGAGTTCGACGGACCCGTCACCACACGGGTATGGGCGTGGGCTGGGAGACCACGCATGTGGGCGGCCACCGCTACGTGCCAACCTGATGATCCTTCCGCACGGCCTCTACTACGGCCCGGTCGGCGAGGAAACGGCTACCGCGCCGGCAGGAGTCAGCCAGGCCCCCCAGGCAGGGCCCGGAGCACCAGGACCACCGGCCACGCATGCACGGGTTCTGAAAGCACGGGTAGTGAAAGCACCAGCGCCTCCACATCGGGCTCGATGCCGAGGGCCGTGAGCATGACGCGGGCGGCCTGGACCGCTGCGGGCACTACAGCGCACCCTCCCCGCTGCAGCTGGATCTGGCCTGGCGACGGCGGAGCTCCTCGCCGCGCGGGCCGATCAGCCCTAGGAGGCGGTCCCGGCGCCGGAGCTGCGGCGGATGCAGATCAGCGGTTCACCACCTGGCTGCGGTCCCGGACCAACAATTTGGGCCGATTGGTCTAGACCAGCCGTTCCTGACCTTCAGACGCGAAGCGGAGGGCCCCTGACCGGCCGTGAAGCCGGGCAGGGGCCCTCCTGGTGTGATCAGGCTACGTCAGCCGTTATCTGCCGACGGGAGGGTCGCTCCCGGGACCTGGTTCGGAGCGTAGATCTTGCTGTCGCCCGGGTAGGGCTTCTTCCAGTCGCTCGTCTGGTACCAGACGTAGCGGTTCATCTGCTCCGGGTGGGCGTAGTCGGGAACCGCGTTCGTCCCACCGGTAGTGCGCTGCGACTTCAGCCACGTCGCCCACTGCGCGGCGACCTGCTGCTCGGCCGCGGGCACCGCGGTCGACTGCTGGATCGCGGCCTCGGTCGTCCCGCCCGGAACGTTCGCGCCGCAGGACGGCAGGTTGCTCGTGCTC
>DASQVO010000080.1:0-3945 GCA_035640715.1 Streptosporangiaceae bacterium | reverse complement strand
TTCTTCGTCCAGCTTCGCCCCAGCATTTTTAATGCCGTCCGTATATGTAGCAGTATCGAAAATAAATGTATAACGGATGCCGTCATGAATCGATGAGGCAAGCCCCTCGGGACTGCGGTCAGGGTAGCGAATCTGGAGTTTAGCCAGCTTTTCTTTGAAGCGGTCCGGACTCTTCAGCGCGAATTTTTCGGTGTCCGGCACGAGGCTGCCATGCTCCAGTTTCGCCTCAATACGGCGCATGGCCGGAGTGATGCCGTGGTCGCCGTAGCTTCCATCGACGTCTCGGCCCTCCGCCGCACGACGCGCCGATATCGCGCTGTCAGCGATGCGGTTGGCCTCGGGGTCGAGCCGTAGGCCCTTCCACTCCCAGCCGCCATCGTCGGTATTGCGTGGTTCATCAGGCTTTTCGGCGAGTTCCCGTTGTACGCCTGTGCGGTCCTCGGCCTGGCCGGAGCCTGTTTCCTCGCTAGCGTCAGCACCAGCCTGAGCGCGCAGGTCGGCGTACAGTTCGTCGCGGCTGCGCCGTTCCTCCCGTAGCTGCCCATCATCTGGTTTCCGCGCACTGCGCTGCTCTGCCTTGCCGTCGAAACCGTCAGCGCTCGGCGAGCCGCGATCGTCGGCGGAGTCATCGTTGTTGAGGCCGTCGATTCCCATCGGTTACGGGGCTCCCGCATACGCATGCATCGGGTTGGATCCCGGGTCGCTTCCGCCGGGCATCCGCCTGACTTTCCTGGCTACCTTAGCGGTGTGGTTCGGCGTACAGGCAAGAGTTGGCCACCTCTTCCCAGGCGATCGCTCCCATCAGCACTGCGGTCTTCTCGGCCGTGGAAGGCCTCATCGGTAACCATGATGCGACTGTCCCCGTGGTTGCGCCTGTAGCGGCACAGACCTGTCCATTCATTGCTGGTCACTAGATAGGAGCAGGTTCTGCAGCCGGCGTTTCCACAGATGAGCACCTTGTCTCCGCAGATGAGCACCCCGTCGCTTTCCGAAGGCGGTGATGACCGTCTGCTGGCCGTCAATGCGGTGAACGCGGCTTCCGGCACGATCGGCGTGTCCGGTTGCGGCACGGACGTGACATCGCTATTATTTTCGATTAAGAAGGTCAATGGGTTCATATCTTCGAACGGCTGGTGGTGCATGTCTCAGGGACCGTTCCCCGGCCACAGGCCGCGCGGCGAGGACGCGCAGCCTGGCGGCACGGCGGGCGGTCCGGACGTGCCCGGGGAGAAGGCGCCTGGCTGGCCGGGTGCGTGGGCCCGGGATGACGACGGGGATCTGGAGGCGGCGCTGGATGCGCTGGTCGCCGATATTGAAGCCGGGCGGGCGGAAGTGCCGCCCGATGACGGTGCTGGGGAGGGCTGGGAGGACCCGGACTGCTCACTGCCCCCGGCATACGCCGGTGTCCCGCTTCGGGAGATCCTCGCCGAAGCCGAGGCCCGGGCCGCGGCGGTGGCGGCGGAGGCCTGGGAGGCGGGATTCCTGCCGCGGGATGGTTCCGGGGCGGGGAGCGGGTGCGGCCCGGCGTCCGGGTTCGCCTCCGGCGGGGTGCTGGATGCGGGGCTGCCCGGCCCCGTGCTGGCCGCCTTCGCCGAGGAGGTGACCGGACCGGATGGCCGCTGCACCGGCGCCTCCGACGATGAGCTGATTGGGGTGCTGCGCGCCTGGCAACGCCAGGAAGCCTGGGCCGCCGCCCGCAAGCACGCCGTGATCGCCGAGCTGATCCGCCGCCGCCCCGCCCCCGGCTGCGCCCCGGCCGGGCCGGGAGGCATGCCGCAGGCGTGGGGAAAATTCTGCGCCGACGAGCTCGCCGCCGCCACCGCCTGCTCCGCGCAGGCAGCAGAGAAAACTCTGACCCTGGCTCATGACCTGGCCGCCCGGCTGCCCGGCACCGCCCGCGCCCTGCACCAGGGCGCGATCGATGTGTATAAGGCGCGGATTATCGCTGATGCCACCCGGGTGCTGGATGCGGGCGGAGCAGCCGCCGCGGAGGCGCTGGTGCTGCCGGGGATTGCCGGGAAGACGCCGGGGCAGTTGCGCGCCGCGGTCGCCCGGGCGGTCATCGCCGTTGACCCGGATGCGGCCGCGATCCGGCGGGAGAAGGCGCAAAAGGATGCCCGGGTCGAGCTGTGGCGGGAAGACGCAGGCACCGCCGCACTGTGTGGCCGGGACCTGCCGCCGGCCGAGGTACTCGCCGCCGACCAGCGGATCACCGCTTATGCCATGGACCTGAAGGCCGCCGGGCTGGGCGGCACCATGGACCAGCTCCGCGCCCGCGCGTTCCTGGACTTCGCCCTCGGCACCAGCTCCCTGCCCTCCGCAGACACCCCCGGCCAGGACACCCCCGGCCAGGACACCCCCGGCCAGGACAGTCCCGGCCAGGACAGTCCCGGCCAGGACAGTCCCGGCGGCACCTGTGCAGGCCGCCCTGGTACAGGCCGCCCCGGTCCGGATGGCCCCGGCACCGGTCACCCCGGCTCGGGCGGCTCACGTGCGGGTGGGCCCGCCATGGACGGCCCCGGCGACGGTGAAGCATCCTGCGTGAGCCCGGACCACACCGAGGATCCCGGCGCGGGGGTCGGTGACCGCCGCGCACAGGCCGATGATTCCCGTGCGGGTAGCGGACGCGGCGCCGGCAGCGGACGAAGCACCGGCAGCGGCCCCAGTTGCGACGGCGGCCCGGCTCCGTGGCTCGGTCCCGCCGGGCCGGGTGGTGTCCCGGCGGCTCCTGGCACGGCCGGGTTCACCGCCCGGATCAACCTCACGATCCCGCTCACGACGCTGCTCGGCCTGGCCGAACGGCCCGGCGACGCCACCGGGCTCGGTCCGATCGACTCAGACCTCGCTCGCGCCCTCGCGGCTGCTGCCGCCCGCGATCCCGCCACCACCTGGTGCGTCACCGTCACCGACGGCCAGGGACATCCCGCCGCCCACGGCTGCGCCCGCCCCGCCCGCGAAGCCCGCAACCAGCAACACACCAGCCGCCCAGGCGGAGGACCTGCAGGCGGAGGATCGCCAGATGAACGATCGCCAGGCCGGCAACCGCCAGGCCGAAGATCACCAGGCGGGCCGCCCGGCACGGGCACCACTGGCGGTGGCGGCCACGCCAGCCCCGCCGTCCAGCGTGGTTCCCCGCCCGGCGGCACCGGCGGCTTGGGCACCCCCGCCTTCATCCCCGAAGACGGCCACGGCCCGCCCGGCGGGTACGGCCGGTGGCGGCTGCGCACCCCCGGGCCAGCAGGCCGCGACTACAGCATCGACATTGGGCCGATCCCGGTCACCGATTGCGATCACCGCCACGAGTCGGCTGGCTACCAGCCCAGTGACCGGCTCCGCCACCTCGTCGAGATCCGCGACGGGGAGTGCACCTGGCCGCCCTGCCGCCGCGCCGCCAGCAGGTGCGACTTCGAGCACGCCATCCCCTACGACCAGGGCGGACGCAGCTGCGCCTGCAACGCCGGCGCCCGCTGCCGCCACCATCACCACGCCAAGCAGGCCCCCGGCTGGCGCGTCGACCAGCACCAGCCCGGCTACCACACATGGACCACCCCATCCGGACGGCAATACATCACCGGGCCCACCACCTATCCCACTTAAATGGTTGACCGGATTCTGCGCAGCGCATGGGCTGTGAGCGGCTGGTGTGGTGCTCGTTCTTTCGCTGATCAGGGGCTCAGTGGCCGCGATCAGCGCATCGGCGTCGAGCCCCAGATGAGCGATTGCAGCATGGGCGGATTGCCCGCCGGCAAGTCGGTGTCTCTTCGCCGCCAGCCCCAGAAGCCGAATATGCACAGCAAGACGAGTGCCACGGTGGCGAGGAACCTGCCGTAGGCGGACACGCCGTCGCCCTGGAGCACCACGATGTTATCCACCCACCCAGGGATGTGGCCGGGGATCCCCGGCATGTACACGGGGGCGGTCACGATCAGGCGCACGAGCACTATC
>DASQVO010000079.1:0-5578 GCA_035640715.1 Streptosporangiaceae bacterium | reverse complement strand
GTCGCAGGCGGCGGCCTCGGCCTCGGCGCCGGTTAGGTAACACGAGCCGGGGGCGGCCGCGGACCGGGCCAGTGACCAGCCTCTGCCCGCTGCGCTGCCCCCGCCGCTGCTGCCCGCCGCACCACTGCTGCCTGCCGCACCGCTGCTGCCGCTGCCATTGCTGGTGCCGGTGCGGACGGCGGGCCAGGCGGCTTCCAGATCCGAGGCGCCCGGCATGTTCCGCAGGTCGGCGAGGTCAACATGGACCTGGACGTGCACCGGCTCGCCGTGCCGGCCGGGCACCATCCGCGCCGCGATCAGCCGCTGGAGGGCCTCCTCCAACGCGTCGTGGCGGCGCTGCGGCAAGGTGCGGGTGTCTTCGGGCCCGGCCTTGCCGGACAGCGCATCCAGTACGGCGGACAGCGCGGCGGCGCAGCCCGGGGTGAGATCCCCGGCCAGCTGCCCTGCTCCGCCGAAAGTCGTGTCCAGCCGCAGGTGCCGGTCGGTGAAGTCCCGGTCGGCGTCGGGGTCGGGGGTGGTGCGGCTGCGATCGCGCATCTCCCGGGCCAGGGCAGCCAGGTCATACAGGTCGGCGCCGCCAGTGGCGGCGGCGAGCAGGATCTGGTCGGCGTCGGTGCGCTTGTCCTCGGGCAGCTGCTCGGTCCAGCTACAGATCTCTTTAGCCCAGGACGCGGAGATGTCCCCGGCGGCCAGCGCATCCGCGATACCGGGGTGGGCGGCCAGCCGCCGGGCCCAGCCGACCGCCCCGGCCGCCGCCCCCCTGGTGACCCGGGTGATGGCGCGCAGCCACGGCTTCGGCCCGAACTGGCCGTCGGCCTGATAGCCATGGCTGGCCGTGAACGCCGACAGGATGCGGGCCCTCGCCGCGGTATGCGCGGCTTCGGCGCGTTCCAGCGCCACGAGTGCCTCGGCCTGCCCGGCGGCGCCCAGCTCGGGCGCGTCACAGCGGTTAAGGTAGTCCAGCCCCGCGCCGATCATCGCCAGCGCCTCGGCCGCGCACGACGGCGGCGCCGGCTTGCTACTCGTGCACATCTGGATCACCTCCTCCCGCAGGCTGGCCTGGAACTCTCCCCTGGGGGTACGCCCTATCCCCAGGAAGCTAACCGCCCGGAAACCCCAGGCGGGTGCAGCCGCGCTAGCGGTTGGCTGCGGTCGCCGGTCACGTGCCGGTCACTGTCCCTGGCCAGCCGGAGGTGATCCCGGCCGGCACTTCGTCTCGATATCTAGTTCGATAGTAGCGGGAGGGTCCGACATTTTCCGGCGCATCGTGAACCACGATCGATGAATTATTCAGGCCGTGAACTTTGAAGTGCTCAAGCATTGAGTCGGCGGAGGCGGAGTCATCACACAACACGCAGCCGGTTACTGCGTCCAGGCGGCTCCGCGATGAGCCATCACGTCGGCCGACTGCTGACGCCGTGAAATCGCCGTGACGGTCCCGGCCTTTGTGCTGGCAGCTGCGAAAGCCTCCGCCTTTCCGCCTCAGCACGCCGCGCGTCAGCACGCCGCGCGGCTCGCTCGCAGTCACGGAACGGCGGAGATTGCCCGGCCCCCGGGAGCGGCCATGTTATGCACGATGAGCGGCGGTACCGCGAGGTTTTCTCCGCATATCTTCAACGCTTCCTGGCTCAGCATGCGCGGCCGGTAAACAGGGCGGCGGCACGCGGGCCTGGCGTAGCGTCGGGATGACATCGCGGCTGCCCGGCCCAAGCCTGCTGACCGAGTTCCGACGAGGGTGCCTGATGAAACTGACCGCCGACCGTGTGCTCGCCTGGCGGATGCGCCAGCAGTTCCTGCACCGCCCCTCAGGCGTCAGCGCGCTCACCATCGTGGAACGCCTATGCGGGGTGCAGGCACAGGTGGCCGGCTGCGCCGAGCAAGCGATCGCGATGCGCCAGACCACCCCGCAGCGCGGGACGGTAAGCAAGATGCTCAGCCACCGCATGCTGGTCAGGACGTGGGCGATGCGCGGCACGCTCCACCTGCTCCCGGCAGACTCCGCCGCCGCGTACCTATCCCTGATCGCCGCCGCCCGCACATGGGAGAAGGGCGCATGGCAGCGTACCTTTGCCACGGCCAGCCAGATGGCGGCCATCACGGAGACCGCCCGGGAGGTCCTCGCCGGCAACGTGCTGACCCGGGAGCAACTGACCGCCGAGATCGTGCGGCGCACCCGGGACACCTCCATCGCGGAGCAGCTCAGCTCCGGGTGGGGCGCCGTACTGAAGCCGCTGGCCTGGCAGGGTTGCCTGATCAACGGGCCGAGTGATGGCAACCGAGTCACCTTCACCAGCCCGCAGACGTGGCTGGAAGGGTGGGAAGGCCTGCCGGAGCCGGACGAGGCGGCGGAGCTGGTGATTCCCGCTTACCTCTCCGCGTTCGGGCCTGCGTCGATGGAAACCTTCGACCAGTGGCTCACCCGCGGCGCTTCACGGAAGGCCTCCCTGCGGGCCTGGTTCAGCGCGCTGGCAAGTACGGGCGAACTGACGCAGGTCGAGGTGGACGGCGAGCCTATGTACGCGCGGATGGCGAACGTGGAGGAGATCGCCGCCGCTGCGCCGGCGACGGACATCCGGCTGCTGCCTGCCTTCGACCAGTACGTGCTGGGGCCAGGGACCAAGAACACCCAGATCATCGACGCCGCGCGCCACGGCGAGATCAGCAAGACAGCGGGCTGGATCTCCCCCGTGGTGCTCGCCGGCGGGCGGGTTGCGGGAACGTGGGAGGCCACCGGCAGTGCGCTCGCCGTCACCCTATTCCCGGAAACGGGTGACGTGCCCGTGGCCGAACTTGAGGCAGAGGCAGCGCACCTCGGGAAATTCCTCGGCACCAGCCTAAGCATCTCGGTGCAGCGTGCCGCACGCTTACGGCTGGCACACATGGCGGCAGCGGCTGAGCGTGCCCGGAGTGCCACCGCATCCTCGTTCGGCTGAAAGCGCACTAACGTTCAATACCGGTCCACGGGCACGGCCGCATGATCATCGCATGCGCTTCGACACCAAGATTGCCATCGCTGTACGCGCGGACCTTGAGCAGTGGCAGAAACTCAACATAACTGCCTTCCTGGCCAGCGGCATCGCATCGGGAGTCGCGGAAACGATCGGCAAGCCGTATGAGGATGGGTCCGGCAACGGGTACCTGGAGATGTTCCGCCAGCCGGTGCTCGTCTACGCAGCCGACGGCCCGTCGCTCGCGGCGGCGCGGGAGCGGGCGCTTGCGCGCGGCATGCCGACGGCGATCTACACCCAGGAACTCTTCGCGACCGGCAACGATGACGACAACAGGGCAGCCGTGCGCGCTGTCCCGGCCAGCGAGCTGAACCTCGTGGGGATCGCCGTCTACGGTCCGCGCAACGCCGTCGACAAGGTTCTGAAGGGCGTTGCGCTACATAAGTGAGACCCGGGTCCGTCACCCACGGTGATCTTTCAGGCACCAGGCCGGCGTGGCGTCCGGAATCTGGCGTTACGCTGATCCTGCAATGGTTTGCAGCGACCTGGAGCCGCAAAAGCCGGGCCGGGAGCCAGGCCGCGGAAGGCGCGCAGACCGGGCGGGCTGTCACGGACTGCCAGGGATGGGGGCGCACTCGTGGGGGGCAGGAAAAAGTGGTACCAGAGCATTGTGCCGGCCGGCGAGTCCCCGCCGCCACTGCCGGATATCGACACCAGCGTCGCGCATCCGGCCAGGGTCTATGACTACTGGCTGGGAGGCAAGGACAATTTCCGGGCCGACCGCGAGGCCGCTGAGCAGGTCATAGCCTTGCGGCCGGAAATCCTCACCGCCGTCCGCGCCAATCGCCGCTTCCTCGGCCGCGCTGTGCACTACCTGGCCGCCGATGCGGGCATCCGCCAGTTCCTCGACATAGGGACGGGGCTCCCGCATGCCCGCAATACCCACGAGGTGGCGCAGGGGGCCGCGCCCGGAGCCCGGATCGTCTACGTGGATAACGACCCCTTCGTGCTCGCCCACGCCCGCGCGCTGCTGCTGAGCACGCCGGAGGGGGCGTGCGACTACATCGAGGCGGATGTTCGCGAACCGGAGAAGATCCTGCAGGAGGCGGCGGAGGCACTGGACTTCGGGCAGCCTGTCGCCATCATGCTGCTGATGACTCTCCAGTACGTCCCGGACGCCGATGACCCGCACGGGATCGTCGCGCGGCTGATGGACGCGACGGTCCCCGGCAGCTATCTCGTCGTGTCGGACACGACCCGGGACGTGGATACGGCCCGGATCGAGGAAGTAACCCAGCGTTTCAACGAGCGGCTCGGGTCCGTCCGGCAGACGCGGCGGACTGAAGCCGACATCGCCCGGTTCTTCACCGGCCTGGAGATACTCGAACCGGGGCTTGTCTCGGTCCATCGCTGGCGTCCAGGCCCGGATGAGCCGGATACCGAGAATGACTGGCCCGCCCGCTGCGGCGTCGCCCGTAAGCCGTAGCCGGCGCCGTGATCCGCAGCTGGCCCCGCAGTTGGCGCCAGCCGCAGCCCATCGCGGTAGGTGATATATCTCGTACGAAGAGACACTAATCAGCGCCTGCCGCGGCCGGTAGACGGGTACAGTGGCCAGGACACGTGGGAGAACCATGAAACGGGGACGCTTCTCATCCGCCATCATCCCGGCGCTCGCCTCTTTGGCCGTCGTGCTGGGCCTCGCCGCGGGGACGGTGACCGCCGCTGCCGGGCACGCTCCGGCCCGGTCGTACCCGGCCCCGGGGAGCAGGCCGGTGATCGGGACGGCGGTGAACGGCCAGGCGGCCAGCACTCGGACGGTGGTGTTCAACTGCCTGAAGCGCGCACAGGTGCGGCCGAAGAGCTTCATGCTGGCTTGCGCGGACGGCAACGACTACCTCACGGGGATGACCTGGACGAGCTGGACGCCGACGCATGCCACCGCTACCGGCAAGCAGATGGTGAACGACTGCATCCCGTACTGCGCCGCAGGCAAGTTCCACAGCTACCCGGCCCATGTCATCTTCTCGCGCAGCGAGCCAGTGGCCCGCCACCCCGGCGAGAAGTACTTCACGAGGTTGACGCTGCTCTACCCGGGTGCGCGCCCGCCGGCCTACAAGAACGGCAAGCTAGTCCCCGGCCCCGACAGGTCGGTGATCTCGCTCTGGAGCAGTCAGCTGCCCCCCAGTGCCGTGCAGCACGGAAGAAGCAGAGATACAGAAGTTGCCTGAACGGGCTCATGGTGACAGTGCTTGGATGGCCGCATGAGCCTTCCTCTCGACCCGCAGCCCGCGCTGTCACGACCGGATCTGCTCGCCAAGCCGGTGGCTGCCGCTCTGGCCGAGTGGCCGGAAGCCGACAGCGAGGTTGAGGTGGCGGAGATCGATCCGGACCTCGCCGACACGGCAGCGTTCTGCGAGCACTACGGCGTTCCACCGGAGGAGTCGGCGAACTGCGTCATCATCGCCGCCAAACGCGGCGGCGAGACCTCCTACGCCGCCTGCATGGTGACGGCGGTTACCCGCGCCGACGTCAACGGCGTCGTCCGGCGCCGGCTGGGCGCCCGTAAGGCGTCGTTCGCCCCGGTCGATGACGTGCTCGCCGCGACGGGCATGGAGTACGGCGGGATTACC
>DASQVO010000078.1:0-3847 GCA_035640715.1 Streptosporangiaceae bacterium | reverse complement strand
GCAGCGTATCGACGCTGATCCCGAATCTGCTGAACGCGGCCTGGTCACGCTGGTGCTGACGCTTGTGGAGTTCCTGCGGCAGCTGATGGAACGCCAGGCACTTCGCAGAGTCGATCAGGGCAACCTCAGTGAGGACCAGGTTGAAAAGATCGGCGTCACGCTGATGGCGCTCGAGCAGCGAATGGCCGAGCTCCGCGAGCATTTCGGGCTGAGCCCGGAAGACCTGAATCTGGACCTCGGCCCTCTGGGACCACTGCTTCCACCTGACTAAACCACCGCGTCAGCCGACACGTGCGCGTTCTCGAGAAGCCACGCGCCTCGTCCGGGATCGCCGGGGGTCTTGGTCTTCCCGGTCAGGCCTGCTGCGCGCGGTTGAGCCGGTCCTGGCGCTGTGACCGCATCGGCTCGGCGAGTTCCATGGTGGCGAAGGCGGCCGGCCAGTCGGCCGGGCCGTACCCGGTGCCTCACGTATCGCGGTCTGGCAGCGGCGACTGAGGATCCGGTCCCTGCGTATACCGTGGTCAGCTGAGTGGCTTCGCCGGGCTTCCGATTTCGATGTCACCGGTCAGGACGCGGATGGTGCGCAGCATGGAGGTGATCTCGGCGGCCTGGCCTGGGGTGAGGTCCGGCAGGCCGAATGCCGCCTGGTTCAGGGCGGTCGTCGCCCGGCGCGCCAGGGCGCGTCCGTCCGGGGTGATGGTGGCGAGGACAATGCGGCGGTCGTCAGGGGATGGGTGCCGTTCGACAAGCCGTCGCTGCTCCAGTCTTCTGATGGCATTGGTCACCGAGGCGGGGTGGACCATGAGGCGTTCGCCCATCTTGCCCATGGGCAGGGATCCTGCCCGTGTGAAAGCGAGCAGCTGCAGTGCTTCGTAGGCGGCGAAGGTCAGCCCGTAGGGCTTGAGAGTGTCCTCGATCCGGGCCAGCAGCAACTGCTGCACTCTCATCACCGACGTGACGGCGGCCATGTGGTCAGCGTGTTCTGGCCAGCGGGCGCTCCACTGGCGATGGGCTTCGGCGATAGGGTCGGCAGGCTCTGGGTCGGGCACGGGCCCTACCGTACGTGACGAGGATCGGCGCTGCCATGCTCTGACGGCGGCGCCGGGCCGTCATCCCGATCTGGCGGAGACCCTGGGGTTCTGATGCCCGCCCGGCCAGCTCCGGATAGCGCACCGTCTGCCGGGTGTGTGGCGGCGCGTGGACAGGGTAGGGGCGTTGCGTCTGCGATCACTGCCGCAGCCGGCGCAGCAGGCGCAGCAGGCCGGCGGCCTGGTCCCCGGCCCACACGAGAAATCCCAGCGCACCGATGCCGAAGATCACGACGCCCACGAAATACATATCGGGCTGGATGGCGCCGAGGGCACAGACCCCGGCTCCGAACAGCATTACGAATATCACCGCGAGCATCGTCGCATCACCTCCCGGCCAGGATCTTCCCCGTGCCCGCCGGTGCACACCCCGGCCCGCTGGGATCACCTGCGGCGGGCGCCCGCCGCACCCGCTGCGCCGGGGGGAGGGCACGCCGTGCTGAGCGGCGCCATGGTGCTGGCGTCCGCCCCGGTGCCCGCGCGGGCGCAGATGGCCACGTCGCTGGGCTTCCACATCGTGTACGCCTGCTTCGGGATCGCCTTCCCTGCGGTCATCCTGGTCGCCGAGTGGATCGGCATCCGCCGCAATGACCCGGTCGCGCTGCTGCTGGCCCGCCGCTGGTCGAAGGTGATGGCGCTGCTCATCGCGGTCGGCGCCGTATCGGGGACCGTCTTGTCGTATGAGATGGGGGTGCTGTGGCCGGGCCTGATGGGACGCTTCGGTCAGTCCATCGGTATCCCGTTCGCGGTGGAGGGGGTCTTCTTCTTCGTCGAGGCCATCTTCGCCGGGGTTTATCTCTACGGCTGGGATCGGCTTTCCCCCTGGGCGCACTGGTGGAGCGGGATGCCGATAGCGGTGTCCGGCCTGTTCGGCGCGCTGTCGGTGATCGCCGCGAACTCCTGGATGAATCAGCCCACCGGCTTCACCCTCAAGGCTGGCCGGATCACGTCGGTCGACCCGTTCGCGGTCTACTTCAACAACGCCACGCCCTATGAGACCCCGCACATGATCCTGGCCGCCTACATGGTCACCGGCTTCATCGTGGCCGGGGTGTACGCGGTGGGGCTGCTGCGCGGCAGGAACGACCGCTACCACCGGGTCGGCTTCCTGGTTCCCTTCACGATCGCGGGGATCGCCGCGCCCATCCAGCTCATAGTGGGCGACCTGATCGCCCGGGTGATCGAGTACCAGCAGCCGGTCAAGTTCGCGTCGATGGAGTACGTCCCGCACACCGCGCGCGGCGTCACCGAGTGGCTCGGCGGCATCTACTACAACGGCCATATCTATGTCGGCCTTGGCATCCCGTACCTGGACTCGATCTTCGTCGGCTTCAGCCCCCACACCCAGGTCATCGGCTGGGACAGTGTCCCGCTGTCGCTGCGCCCGCCGCTGCCTACCCTGATCCACCTGTCCTTCAACGTCATGGTGGCCATCGGGAGCGGGCTGTTCGCGCTCGCCGTCTGGCAGGGGTGGGAGTGGTGGTTCCACCGCAGGATCGTCCGCACCCCATGGTTCCTCGCGGCCGCCGCGGTGGCGGGGGCCGCCGCCGCGCTGGCGCTGGAGTCCGGCTGGGTCGTCACCGAGGTCGGGCGGCAGCCCTGGATCGTCTACGGCTTCCTGCTGACCAATAACGCGGTCACCGCCGCCTCCGGCGTGGAAGTGACCCTCGCCGTGGTCATCGTGGTCTACGGCGTGCTGAGCCTCATCTCGGTCGGCGTGCCGGTGATCATGAGCTACCGCTGGCGCACCGAGACGGCGTTGGAAGAAGAACGGGAGCAGGTGCCCTACGGGCCCCCGGCTCCTCCCCCGCGGGGTGCTTCGCCGTGAGCCCGTCACCGTCACCGGAGACGCTCGCTGTCGCAGTGGTGCTGTTCGTGGCTATCGCCGCCTACGCGCTTCTCGCCGGGGCGGACTTCGGCGGCGGCGTCTGGGACCTGCTGGCCGGCGGCCCCGAACGCGGCGCCGCCGCGCGCGCGGCGATCGACGAGTCGGTCACGCCGGTCTGGGAGGCCAACCACGTCTGGCTGATCTTCGCGCTCGTCATACTGTGGACAGGGTTCCCGACCGCCTTCGCCGCCATCATGACAGCGCTGTTCATCCCGCTCAGCGCATCCCTGTTCGGGATCATCATGCGGGGCGTCGGCTTCGCCTTCCGGCACCACGCCTACGCGCTGCGCGCTCAGCAGCTCACCGGCGGCCTGTTCGCCATCGGCTCGCTCCTCACCCCATTCCTGCTGGGCACGGTCATCGGGGCGATCGTCACCGGCCAGGTGCGGGCCGGCGGCCTGAGCGGCGCCGGCAGCCTGATCGGCGCGGGAGGCTTCGGCAGGGAGGTGAGCGCCTGGACTACCCCGACCGCGCTGCTCACCGGCGCCCTGTTCGTCGCCGCCTGCGCCTACGTGGGAGCGATCTTCCTGACCGTTGACACCCGGCGCAGGGGCGAGACCGCCATGGTGGACTACTTCCGCATCCGGGCCGTCGCCGCCGGCCTGGTCACCGGCGCGCTCGCCGGGGTCACCCTCGGCGTGCTGAGCTTCAGCTCGCCGTATGTCTTCGGCCGGCTGACCGGCACCGCCCTCCCGCCGGTCGTCATCTCCATCGCCGCCGGGATCGCCGCGCTCATCCTCCTCCTGCTGCGCCAGACCCGGGGGCTGCGGATAGCGGCCGGAGCCGCGGTGGCCGCCATCGTGGCAGGCTGGGGATGGGGCCAGTATCCCTACCTGCTGCCCACGACGCTCACCCTGCAGGCCGGCAGCGC
>DASQVO010000077.1:0-27929 GCA_035640715.1 Streptosporangiaceae bacterium | reverse complement strand
CAGGTGGCGGGCCCGGTCACGAGCACCTACTGGTGGGACGAGGGCGTCGAGCGGGCCGAGGAATGGCTGATCATGCTCAAGCTTCCCGCCGACACATACGAAGAGCTCGTCGCCCTCCTCACCGAGCGGCACAGCTATGACGAGCCTGAGATTATCGCTACCCCCATCATCGCGGGTTCGGAGACGTACCTAACCTGGATAAGGGACGAGACCCGGCCGAGGTCGGCCGAGGGTGCAGGCAGCTAGAGCGGACCAGCCGGGGGGCGGGCCGGGCCAGCCGCTGTGCCATCCGGCGGAACCGGCCGGGAAGGAGCGCAGATGGCTGTCGCGACAACCGGTGCTGATGCCGCCGAAGAGAGCCGCGCCGATGAGGGGCTTTTCGGTCCGGATTCCGTGACCTGGCGGGTGATGCGCGAATCGGTCATGTGGGTGGCGGGCATCCGCGCGCTTTACCTGCAGGCACTGCATCCGCGTGCGATGCGCGGGACCTGGCAGAACACTGTCTTCACCGATCCCGAGCAGGCGTGGGGCCGGTTCCTGCGGACAAGCCGTTTCGTCGGGACACGCACGTATGGCAGCACGGCCGACGTAGAAAAGGCGGCCCGCCGGGTGCGGAAGATCCACGCCTCACTCACCGGAGTGGACAGCGATGGCACCCGGTTCCGCCTGGACGAGCCGGAGCTCCTGCTCTGGATCCACTGCGGCGAGATCGGATCCTACGCGGATATCGCGCGGCGCAGCGGGCTCCCGCTATCCGGCCGGGACCTCGACACCTTCATTGACGAGCAGCGCAAGAGCGCCGCGCTCATGGGCCTCGACCCTGCCGGGGTGCCGGCCACGGTCGCGGCCCTGGACGACTACTTCGCCGAGATGAGGCCGCGCCTGTACGCCTGTGAGGAGGCGAAACGCACGCTGCGGCTCATGTTCGACCCGGCGGTACTGGCGACGGAGGTGCTGCCGCTCAGGCTCGCCGTCCCGCCGTTGAGCGCGTTCGGCTTCGCGACACTGCCCCGCTGGGCGCGGCGGATGTACGGCATGCCCGGCAGCCCGCTGACCGACGTGGCAGCCACCGCGGCACTGCGCGCAGCACGCCGTGGCACGACAGGCCTGCCCGGGCGGCTGCTGTACCAGCCAGCGGCACGGATGGTATTCCGCGGGGCTGATCAAGTCAGTTAATTTGACTGCTCCCCTCCCTGAAGTGAAGGCCGGGGCATCCTCCGGAGGTCTTGGTGACCCCCGTCTGCGGTCCTGGCCCGCACGAGCCGTCTGGGGCCGACGTTCCTGCGAGCGGCACCCGGCGGCAGTCGTTCGGCATATGCCTCAACGTCTGCCGCCGGGGTGACAGCTCTGTTCAGAGTCCTTTCTTACGCGGGGTCATCAGTGCCGGACCAGGCCGGATCAGCCGCTCACGGTGAAGTCGGCGCTCAGGCGGCTCGCAGGCGTCCCGGTCCCGATCTGCACCTGGTAAGCGCCGGGCTCCACCCGGGGAGCGCCTGTGCTTTCAATGTCACCAGGCGTCACAGCCAGTTCCGAGACCGGGAAGGAGACCTGCACGGTCTTGGACTGCCCGGGATCCAGGGTTACCCGGGTAAATCCCACCAGTCTCTGGTCCGGCACCAGGACGGCGCTGACCGGCTGGTGCACGTAGAGCGGCACGACGTCGGTGCCGGCCCGGGTGCCGGTGTTGGCCACCGTGAAGGAGGCCGTCACCGTGCCGTCGGCGGAGACGCTGCTCGTCGCCGTCAGCCCGCTCGTTGTGAAGGTGGTGTACGACAGCCCGTAGCCGAACGGGTAGAGCGGGTTGTACCCGCTGCCCTGGCCGGAGCCGGTGTAGGGAAGCTGGTCGAAGAACTTCGGCTCATCACCCAGCGGGGACGGAGCGCCGGTGTTGAAGTCCCCGCCGGGGGCGGAGGCGTCGGACGGCCAGGTCACCGGCAGGTGGCCGCTCGGGTTCACCTTGCCGAAGATGACATCGGCCACCGCGGTGCCCGCCTCGGTGCTGCCCTGGTAGGCCATCAGCAGCCCGTCGGCGGTCTCGGCCGGGCCGAGACCGAGAGGACGGCCCGCGATGACCACCACGACCACCGGCTTGCCCGTGGCCTCAAGCGCACTGACCAGAGCTTTCTGATCCGGGGTGAGCTGCGGCGCGGGGTTGTCGCCGAGCCCTTCCGCGTAGGCCTTCTCACCAACCGCGACGACCACGGCATCAGCAGATGCCGCGTCGCTGACGGCGGTCTGCTGGTCGGCGGCGTAGGTCACGTTCGGGTCCTCGGACTGCAGGCCCTTGAGCACGGTGGTGCCGGGCGGGATCTGATTCGGCGGCCCCATGCAGCACACGTGGCCAGCGCCGAACACACCCTGCCAGCTCACGCTCCAGCCGCCGAGCTGATTGGTCATGGAGTCCGCACTCGGTCCGGTGACGACGAGGTGGGCGTTTGGCGACAACGGCAGGACGTTGTTGTGGTTGCGCAGCAGCGTGATGGACTCGCGTGCGGCCTGCAGGGTGTCGTCGCGGCCCGCCTGGACCGCCGCGTCGGCCTTGGACGCGTCGACCTGCGGGTGGTCGAACAGCCCGAGCTGGAACTTCAGGGTGAGGATCCGCGTGACGGCCTGGTCGATCCGGGCCTTGCTGATGCTCCCGTTGGCCACATCCTGCTGGACAGCGGTCTGCCACTGGTCGGCGTTGAAGGGCAGCATGGCCATGTCCACGCCGGCGTTGATGGCCAGGGCAGCCGCCCCGGCCAGGTCCGGCGCCATGTGGTAGGTCGTGGCGAGCGCGGGCACGTCCCCGTAGTCGCTGATCACGACACCATTGAAACCGAGATGGTCACGCAGGACGGTGGTCAGCAGGTAGTGCGACGCGGTGGCCGGGATGCCGTTGACCGACCCGGAGTTGACCATCACGGTCCCGGCCCCGGCCTTGACCGCGGCCGCATACGACGGGAGCAGGGTGTCCTGCAGATAGCGGATGGGCGCCTCGGCCTGGACCCGGTCATGCCCGTTGATCGACGCCGAGTAGGCGGCGAAGTGCTTGACCGTGGCGGTGACATTGAGGCCGCTGCGCGAGCTCTGCAGGCCGCTCACATTGGCGGCGCCCATCGCCGCCGCGAGTGCGGGCTGTTCGGCCCAGGTCTCGTAGTAGCGGCCCCACCGGTTATCGCGCGCCAGGTCCTGGACCGGCGCGAAGTCCCAGTTCCAGCCGGTGGCGGCCAGCGCGTTGGCGGTGTCCTGACCGCCCGTCTTCGCGGCGGACGGATCCCAGGTTGCGCCCATCCCGATCGACTGCGGGAACAAGGGCGCCTGATACGGGTGCCCGAACCCGTGGACAGCGTCCACCCCGAAGATCACCGGGATGTGCAGCCGCGAGTGCTGGATGGCGTACGACTGCATCGTATTGTATTCGTTGGCCCAGTCCAGGCCAGTGTTGCCGGTGCCACCCTGGCCCGTGGTGTCCACCGGTACGTCGGTGCCGCCGGCCAGGATCGAGCCGACATTGTTGTCGATGAAGATCTTCTGCTCGCAGACCGGGTTCGGCAGGTTGAAGCCGCCCTGGCTGGTGCAGTTGTTGCTGGTGTCGGTGACCTGTGTTGCCTCGATCTGCACCATCTGGCCGATCTTCTCCGGCAGCGTCATCCGGCCGAGCAGATCGCTCACCCGGGCCTGAACCGGAAGGTGCGAATCGAGGTAGGCCGGCCGGGCCGCCGCCGATGCTGGCCGTCCCGTCGCCGCTGATGCGGATACCCCGGCGACCAGTGCTACCGCCACCGCAGCCGCGGCGAATGCCGCAGGACGGGGTGGTCTGCGCCGGATCATGATCCGGCATTTCTTGCCGAGATCAGGCAACCGCTGTCTCATGCATGGCTCCCTCACTTCGTTGTGGTGGCCGAGTGAGTGAGCCGGCACGCGGGCCCCGCCACGATCCCGTGGCTCGTCAGCACGGCATCCGTGGCGAAGGCAGCTGCCTGTGGTGCTTCTATCGGAAGACCCTCCCAGGGAAGGCCCGCGCACCCAGGCGCTTGTTAACGTGTGCCAGGCCCACACTCAACGCCCTTGCGCTGCAAACGTATGGCGCCACATTTCAACGAAATATGAAAATTCCGCACCTGGCATCAATAATTCGTTAACGGGCGCCGGGACAGGGCTGCCTGGTATGCACGCGGCTGGGCGTATGGCGGGGCATGGCGGGACAGCGGTGGCCATGGTTCCCCGGGCCCGGCTGGACGGCCGCAGCGATGAGCCGCGGCGGGAGACGGCTGGCCCGTACCGGAAGCTGCCGGGCTCCCGGCACCGTCGCCGCCTGCCGCCGGATCAGCGCCTGCGGCCGGATTAACGGCTCAGGACACTAACGCTGCGGCGGCAGGTTCCAGTATGTGATGACCGGTTCCCCGTGCTCGGTGCCGAGCGCGGATATCGTGCCGGTATCCAGGCGGAACAGCCGGCCTGCGGAGGGCTCGAGCTGCAGCCAGCGGGCGGTGAGCACCCGCAAGGTGTGGCCGTGGGCGACCAGCGCCACATTCCCGTCCCGCAGCAGCGGACGGACCCGGGCCAGCATGCGGTCCGCGCGCTCGCCGACGGCTTCGATGCTCTCGCCCGGGTGCGCGGCATCCCCTGGGATCACTCCGTCCCGCCACAGGTACCAGCCGGGCCGTTCCGCCCGGATCTCCGCTGTGGTGCGGCCCTCGTAACCTCCGTAATCCCATTCCCACAGGTCGGGGTCTGGCTTCGCGTCGGCCAGGCCGGCGAGTTCGGCGGTCCGCACGGCCCGCGTGGCGGGGCTCGTGAAGGCGGCGATGATGCCCAGGCCCGGCAGCGCCGGTGCGAGTGCTGCCGCGGCAGCCTCCCCACGGGGGGTCAGGGGGACGTCCGTGCGGCCGGTGTGCCGGCCCGAGCGGCTCCACTCCGTCTCCCCGTGCCGTATCGCGATCAGTTCTCCCATGGTTCCCATCTTCGCGATCCGGTGCCGCGGCGCTGCGGCGGGCCCTGACCCGTCTGCGGGGCCTTGCCCGGAACCTTCCGGAATGCTTATATAAGGAAAGTTTCTTAATAGTTGTCCCGAGGAGGTACGGTGTTTCCCCGATCGCGCACCGCTTGGACTATCGTGACAGCCGCCCTCCTCGCCGCCTCGGCGGCCGGGGCCGGCCAGGCAGCCGCGCAGGTGGATGGGGTGCAGGCCGCCCGTTCCGCCGCCACCGAACGGATGACGGGCGCAGACTGGCCGACGCGCCTCTACGCGCCCTACTTCGAGACGTGGACAACCGACAGCATCCCCGCGATCGCCGAGCAGTCAGGCTCGCGTTACCTCACCCTCGCGTTCATCCAGACCCCGAGCCAAGGCTCTTGCAGCCTCACCTGGAACGGGGACGCCGCGGAGCCGATCCCCGGCAGCACCTTCGCCACCCAGATCGCCAGCCTGCAGCGCATGGGCGGCGACGTCATCCCCTCATTCGGCGGCTACAGCGCGGACGAGGGCGGGACCGAGATCGCCGATTCGTGCACCGACGTCAGCAAGATCGCGGCGGATTACGAGTCCGTGATCTCCAGTTATCACGTGACACGGCTCGACATGGACGTGGAGGCCAATTCCCTGAACGACACGGCGGGAATCAGCCGCCGCAATGAGGCGGTCAAGATGGTGGAAGCCTGGGCGGCGCGGCGGCATCTGCCGCTGCAGGTCCAGTACACGATCCCAGTGGAGCCGACGGGCCTGGAGGCCAACGCCCTCGCGGTGCTGCAAAACGCCGCTGCCACCGGGACCCGCATCGATGTCGTCAACATCATGACCTTCGATTACTACCTGGCGAGCGAGACGACGCCGCTGGACATGGGCGCGGAGGCGATCAGCGCGGCCCAGAACGTGCACAGCCAGCTGGCCGGCCTCTACCCCGGTTACAGCCAGGCGCGGCTGTGGGCCATGGAAGGGATCACGCTCATGCCCGGCATCGACGACTATCCGGGAAAGACGGAGATCACCAGCCTTGCGAATACAGAGCAGGTCCTGGATTTCGCGGCGCATGAGGGAATCGGCCTGCTGTCAATCTGGGCGATTCAGCGCGACAACGGCGGCTGCCCGGGGACGATCGGCGCCAATTCGTGCTCGGGCATCACGCAGAGCACATGGGCCTTCAGCCACCTGCTTGAGCGGTTCACGGGCTGACCGGGCCGCGCGCTGGCCGCGGCCCGCCGACCGGGCGCAAGGAGTCACCCGCTGACATCCGCATGGCCGCCTGCGTTAGCGCTATCAGCCCGTTGACACCCGGAATGGGGTGTCACAAACTGTATCGCACCGGCCGCAGTGGTCCAGTGGTTACACCAGTAGGACCCGTGAGGAGGCGATTCGGACGCTGCCAGCCAGCGCGCACACCACGGGGGGAGCCCTGGGCGGAATCCGGGTGCTTGACCTGACCCGGATACTCTCCGGGCCCTACGCCACGATAATCGCCTGGCTGCGTAACGAGGGGATCGTCAGGTGACCGGGCGCGGACCCGAACCGGGCGGCGTGCACCCGTCTGTGGACGTCACACGGCGCGGCGCGGTCGCCGAGGTGATCATCGGCAACGGGACCCGGCACAACGTGCTGGGCAGCCGCGAATGGGTCGCCCTGGAGCGCGCCTTCGGTGAGCTGGCCGCCGATGACAGCATCCGCGCCGTCGTGCTAGCCGGGCGGGGCCGGTCCTTCTGCGCCGGGTTCAACGTGCGCGAATGGGACGGCGCGGAGCCCGCCGATGTCGAGGCGGCCTTCGGCCGCATGGAGGCCGCGTGCGCCGCCATCGAGAACCTTCCGGTTCCCGTGGTGGCAAAGGTCAAAGGGGTCGCGGCCGGCGCCGGGTGCCAGCTGGCCCTCGCCTCCGACCTGCGGGTCTTCGGGCGCAATGCACTGATCGGCATGCCGATCGCCCGGCTCGGGATCCTGGCCAGCCCGTCGTTCGCCGCACGGCTGTCGCTGCTTGCGGGACCGGGTGCCGCACGGGACCTGCTCTATACCGGCCGCCTCATCGGGTCGGATGAGGCGGCACGCCTCGGCCTCGTGACCCGCTGCGTTCCCGAGCCACGGCTTGACGGCGTAACGGACGTCCTTGTTCAGTCCATCATTGTCCATCCAGCGGCCGCGATCCGGGCCGCCAAGCGCGCCGTCGGCGCCGGGCTGGGGCCCGCGATCGAGGCCGCACGCATTGCTGCGGGAGGGCCCGCCGTCGACTACAGCGACTTCCGTGAGGGAGTCGCTGCCTTCCTGCACGGTGTGCGTCATTCAGGGCCGTCCGGCGACCACAGCCCTTTAGCCCGCGCGAGCGGCCGGTGAGGCCACCGCGGCCGGAACCGTCACGACATCTGAGTAACGCGGATCTTGAAATTAAGCCTAGCGAGCCGCCCGCCGGCTGACCGCCGCCGAGCGGACCAGATCCCATATTCCACCCGATCGGGACGCCAAGGAGGACGTCATGGTGAGGATCGCAGAAGTCAGGGTGACAGGGACGGGGAGGCCGCGGTGAGCGCCGCGGCAGAGGGCGGCGGCCTCATCCAGGGCACGCCGGAGCAGCGGCGGGAGGTCCGGACGGCGCTGTTCGCCAGTGCGGTCGGCACCTCGATCGAGTGGTACGACTACTTCCTGTACGGGACGGCCGCCGCCCTGGTCTTCCCCAAGCTGTTCTTTCCGCATTCGAGCCCTGAGGCCGGCACTCTCGAGTCGTTCGCCACCTACGCCGTCGGCTTCGCCGCGCGCCCGGTGGGGGCCATGCTCTTCGGTCACCTGGGAGACCGGATCGGGCGCAAGACCACTCTCATCGCCACCCTCGTCCTCATGGGGCTCGGCAGTACGGCCATCGGCCTGCTCCCGACCTACCAGATGGTGGGCATCTGGGGCGCCGTGCTCCTCGTCGTGTTCCGCATCCTCCAGGGACTGGGTGTGGGCGGCGAGTGGGGCGGTGCCGTCGGCCTGGCCATGGAATGGGGGCACACCAGAAAGCGCGGTTTCCTGGCCAGTTGGCCGCAGTTCGGCGTGCCCGTCGGGCTGCTGGTGGCCAACGGCCTGACCCTGCTGTTCAGCAGCCTGTACGGCAACTCATTCGTTGGTTCCTCGTATACGGCCGGCTGGCGGATCCCCTTCTGGTTCTCCGCGGTCCTGGTCATCGTCGGCCTGTACGTCCGGCTCAAGGTCGTGGAGTCCCCGCTGTTCACCGAAGTCCAGGCCCGGCGGCAGGTCGAGCGCCAGCCGCTGCTGGAGGTGATCAAGCGCCAGCCCAAGGAAATCCTGGTCGCCGCGGGCATCCGCACCTCCGAACAGGCCCCGTTCTACATCTTCACGTCCTTCGTGCTCGCTTTCGGCGTCGACCATCTCGGCAGGACCAAAGACTTCATGCTTTACACCGTCATCGCGGCGGCGGCGGTGTCACTGCTCAGCGTGCCGTTCTTCGGCTGGCTGTCGGATCGCGTCGGGCGGCGCCGTGTCTACGTGGCCGGGGCCATCCTGACCGGGCTGTTCATCTTTCCTTATTTCTGGATGCTGGAGACGGCGATCCCCGCGCTCATCGTGCTCGCGGTCATCCTGTCCCTGATACCGCACGACATGCAGTACGGCCCCCAGGCCGCCTACATCGCCGAGGCGTTCCCGACCAAGGTGCGGTACAGCGGCGCGGGACTCGGTTACCAGCTCGCCTCGGTTAGCGCGGGCGGCCCGGCGCCGCTCATCGCCACGGCCCTCCTCCCGCTGGCCGTGTGGTGGATCCCCGCGTACATCATCGGGTGCGTGGTGGTCACGCTCATCTCCTGCGTGCTCCTGCCCGACCGGACCGGTGCCGACCTGATGACCGACTTCCGGGAGAAGGGCGCCGTCACCAGCGCCACGGGATCCCCGGCGGCGGGAACCCCGTGACGGGATAACCTGCCGCCCGCTGCGGCCGGGAGCCCCGTCTGATAGGTAAGGGCCATGGACGTGAAACGGGTCCTCGTGACCGGCGGCACGAGCGGGCTGGGCCTGGCGATGGCCGATGCCCTCGCAAGGTCCGGCGCCGCGGTCGCGCTGACCGGCCGGTCAGCGCAGCGTGCCGCCACCGCCGCCGCGGGCCTGCCCGGCGCGACCGGGATCGAGTGTGACGTGCGCGACGAGGCGTCGGTGGCCCGCGCTGTGGAGGAAGCGTCGTCGCGCCTTGGCGGGATCGACATGCTGGTGAACAACGCCGGCATCGGCATGCGCACCGTCAACCCGCGTTTCCTGTCTGAGCCGCAGGCCTTCTGGAAGGTGCCGCCCGACGGCTTCCGCGCCGTCATCGACACCAACCTGACCGGCTACTTCCTGATGGCCCGCGAGGTGGTGCCGCGGATGCTGGCGGCCGGGCACGGCCGGGTTGTCAACATATCGATGAACCACTCGACCATGACCCGCGCCGGTTTCGTGCCCTACGGGCCCTCGCGCGCAGGCGCCGAGTCCCTGTCCAGGATCATGGCCGCCGACCTGCGCGGCAGCGGCGTCACCGTGAACATGCTGCTGCCCGGTGGGGCGACCCGCACCGGCATGATCCCGCCGGGCGGCGAAGACCTGCCGTTGCTCGATCCCGCCATCATGGGGCCGCCCGTCGTGTGGCTGGCCTCGCCGGACGCCGCCGGCGTCCACGACGAGCGCATCGTCGCCACTGAATTCGACGACTGGCTCTGCCGCCGCGCCGCCACACGGTCCTGATCGCGACGGCGAGGAGAGCCGCCGGTCCGGCATCAGCGACGCGATAGGGACATTTTCTGGGAGGTCACAGGAGCTTTCGGAGCCTGAACAGATCGCGCATGCTTGCCTGGACCTTGACGCGGCCCGTCAGCCAGGCGCGGGGGAAGGCGCCGACATCGCCGGCGAGCTCGAGGACGACGTTGCTGGCCGCGGCCATCCGGACGTCGGCAGGCGGGTCGTCCGGGCCGGCCTCGCGTACCGGTTCGGCGCCCTCGGTGCCGAACCGGGTGACGAAGGTGATGTCCAGGTCCGTCACGCGGCAGGAGAAGGAGCGGCCGCTGAAGAAGGCATCACGATTTTTCGGCTCCAGTTCCGAGAGCCGGCCTGTCAGTTTCTGGAGTGCGTCGCGGCATTCCTCGGCGGTCGGCATTGCGGTTCCACTTCCAGGATCGTCGGCACATCAAGGTAGCGTTCAACGCGGAGGGTAGCGCAAGCCGGAGATGATCGAAGGTTAGGGGCAAGGCAGATGGCCGACGAGAACGCCGCCGCCGGGATGACCGGGGAACGTGACGGCACGCCGGCCGCGCTGGATGCTGCCGAAACTGGTGAGAACGTGGGCACCAGCGAAATCCAGGTGGCTAATGAAGGCGGCGGGACCGGTGATTCGCGGGTGGATGCGGCGGTGGCCCGGCTCGGTGAGCTCGCCGATGCGCCGCTCGATGAGCATCCCGCCATCTTGGAGCAGGTCCATGACCGGCTGCGGGAGGTGCTCGGCGAGCTGAGCCCCGGCATGCCCGGCACGCCTGGAGCGGCAGCCGGAGCGCCGGGGGCGCCGACGTGACAGGCCGCCCACCGCACAGGACGCCGCGTTCCCGGCTCGACGCCGAGCTTGTCCGGCGCGGCCTGGCCCGTTCCCGCGACCAGGCCGCCGGGCTGATCGCCGCCGGGCGAGTCTCGGTGGGCGGCGACGCGGCCGCCAAGCCCGCCACCCAGGTGACGCGCGATGCCCCGATCACCGTTGCCGATGTCAGCGGCGAGCCCGATTACGTCTCCCGCGGCGGGCATAAGCTCGCCGGCGCGCTCGCGGCTTTCCCAGGCCTGGCCGTAGCCGGCCGCGCCTGCCTGGATGCCGGCGCCTCCACCGGCGGCTTCACCGACGTGCTGCTGCGTGCGGGTGCCGCGCACGTCACCGCCGTCGACGTCGGCTACGGCCAGCTCGCCTGGTCACTGCGGACCGACCCGAGGGTGACCGTGCTCGACCGGGTCAACGTGCGGTCGCTGGGGCCCGAACAGGTCGCCGGGCCGGACGGCCTGCCCGGCCTGGTGGTTGCCGACCTCTCCTTTATCTCCCTCGCCCTGGTGCTGCCCGCGCTGGCCGGGTGCGCCGCGGCAGATGCCGATTTCGTGCTGCTCGTCAAGCCCCAGTTCGAGGTCGGGAAGGGCCGGGTCGGGGCGGGCGGCGTCGTGCGCGATGCTGGATTGCGGGCCGAAGCGATCAAGGCCGTGTGCGGCGCAGCGGCTGAGCTGGGTCTCGGCGTGCAGGGTGTCACGGCCAGCCCGCTGCCGGGGCCGGCCGGCAACGTAGAGTACTTCGTCTGGCTGCGGCGCGGTGCCCCACCGCTGGAGGATGAGGACCTGTGGCGGGCGATCACGGAGGGACCAGAGTAGCTACTGGTGATGAGCGGATGACGCGAGAAGTGAAGGGCATTCATAGGCGATGGGCGTGATGAACGTCGGGGGCGGCAGGCGGACAGTTCTTGTTGTGGCGCACACCGGGCGGAAGGAATCGCTGCGGAGTGCCCGGTTCGTGGTCACCCGGCTCATCGGCGCCGGCGTGGCCGTGCGCGTCCTCCGCCCCGAGTCGGCCAGCATCGGCTGCATGGACGCCGAGGAGGTGCCGCCGGGCCCGGGGGCGGCGGAGGGCGCCGAGATCGTGATCGTGGTCGGTGGCGACGGCACGCTGCTCCGGGCCGCCGAGCTCGCCCGGCCGGCGGGCGCGCCGCTGCTCGGCGTGAACCTCGGCCACGTCGGCTTCCTTGCCGAGGCGGAGCCCGACGGCCTGGCCGATACGGTCGACCGCGTGGTCGCGCGCCACTACGTGGTCGAGGAGCGGATGACTATTGACGTCATGGTGCGCCAGGACGGCGCGGCAGTGGCAGGAACCTGGGCGCTCAACGAGGCCACGGTCGAGAAGTCGGCGCGGGAGCGGGTGCTCGAGGTGGTCACCGAGGTCGACGGCCGCCCCCTGTCGCGCTGGGGCTGCGACGGGGTGGTGTGTGCCACCCCGACCGGGTCCACGGCGTACGCGTTCTCGGCGGGCGGTCCGGTGGTGTGGCCGGAGGTCGAGGCCCTGCTCATGGTGCCGATCAGCGCGCATGCCCTGTTCGCCCGGCCGATGGTCGTGTCGCCGCGCTCGGTGCTCGCGGTCGAGATCATCGGGGGGACGGGCCGTGGCCCGGAGCAGGGCGGGCTGCCGGGCCTGGCGGAACCGGCCGGCGCGGATTCACCGGGTGCGGTCATGTGGTGCGACGGGCGCCGTAGGGTCGACCTGGAACCCGGAGCCCGGGTCGAGGTGCGGCGCGGCGCGATCCCCGTCCTGCTCGCCCGGCTGCACGGCATCGGCGCCGAGGACGGCCCGCAGGCGGGCGCGGCGGTGGGCGGTGCCCCGTTCACTGACCGGCTGGTCGCCAAGTTCGGATTGCCGGTGGCAGGCTGGCGGGGTGGCAGGCTGGACGGCAGGCCGCGGCTTCCGGAGATCAACAGCGAGGCGGCCTGGGACGATCTGGCCGGAGACGATCTGGCCGGGGGACCAGGACCGGACAGCAGGGAGGAGACGGCTGGCGGCCATGCTTGAGGAAGTCCGGATCACGGGGCTCGGGGTCATCGACGACGCGGTTCTCGAACTGTCCCCCGGTTTCACCGTGGTGACGGGCGAGACGGGGGCGGGCAAGACAATGGTCGTGACAGGCCTCGGCCTGCTTTTCGGCGGCCGCGCCGATCCGGCGCGGGTGCGGCCGGGCGCGCCACGGGCCCTCGTGGAGGGGCGCCTGCGGATCGACCCGGACGGGAACGTCGCGCGCCAGGTCGACGAGGCCGGCGGCGAACTGGATGACGACGGCCGGGCGCTTGTCATCAGCCGCTCGGTATCGGCGGAGGGCAGGTCACGCGCGCACGCCGGCGGCCGTTCGGTCCCCGTATCGCTCCTGACCTACCTGGCCGATGATCTCGTCGCCGTGCACGGCCAGGCCGACCAGCAGCAACTGCTGCGGCCCGGCAGGCAGCGGGAGGCGCTGGATTCCTATGCGGGCCCGGACCTGGCCGCCGTCCTCGCCGATTACCAGCGGGCCTACGCCCGGCACCGGGAGGTCAGCGCCGAGGTGGCGGAGCTGACCCGGATGGCCCGCGAGCGCGCGGCCGAAGCCGAGGATCTCCGGCAGGCACTGGCCGAGATTGAGGCGCTCGATCCGGTGGCGGGGGAGGACGCGGAGCTGCTCGCGGAAGAGGAGCGGCTGGGCAATGCCGAGGCGCTGCGAGCCGCGGCCACGGCCGCGCACGAGGCGCTGCTCGGCGACCCGTCCGGCGGGTCCTATGACACCCCGGACGCCGTGACGCTGCTCGGCGGCGCGCGGCAGGCACTGGAGGCGGTGCGCCAGCATGACGCCGCGCTCGCCGCGCTCGCCGACCGGCTGTCCGAGGCCGCTTACCTGCTGTCCGACGTGGCGGCGGAGCTGGCATCCTACACGGAGTCGCTGGACGCGGACCCGGCCAGGCTCGCCGCGGTGCAGGAGCGGCGCGCCGCGCTGGCCCGGCTCGTCCGGGCCTACGGGAACCGCGCAGCCGCCGATATCGCACGGGCCGGTATAGCAGGACCCGCGGAAGGGACGGGACCCGCTGAGGGAACGGCACCCGCCGGGGCAGGATCCGCCGCGGGCCCGGCGGCAGGGGACGCCGATCCGGCCAGCGCCGGCGGCGCCGGGCCCGGCGAGCTGGCCGTCATCCTGGCCTGGACCAAGTACGCCGCGGCCCGGCTCGGCGAGCTCGAAGGCGACGATGAGCATATCGCTGAGCTCTCGCGGGAGGAGACCGAGCTGGCCGACCGGGTCGCCGAGCTGGCCGGCCAGCTGACCGCGCTCCGCAGTGAGGCAGCCGAACGGTTCGCACGCGATGTCACCGCCGAGCTGGCCGCCCTGGCCATGCCGCACGCCCGGCTCATGGTCGCGGTCAGGCCCACCGATGAGCCCGGCCCGCACGGCAGCGACGACGTGGAGATCAGGCTCGCCGCCCATCCGGGCGCGCCCGCGCTGCCGTTGCACAAGGGGGCCTCCGGCGGCGAGCTGTCCAGGGTCATGCTTGCCATCGAGGTCGTGTTCGCTGGTGCCGATCCGGTGCCGACCTTCGTGTTCGACGAGGTGGACGCCGGCGTCGGCGGCAAGGCGGCGGTGGAGATCGGCCGGCGCCTCGCCAGGCTTGCCCGCCTGGCGCAGGTGATCGTGGTGACCCACCTGCCGCAGGTCGCCGCGTTCGCCGACAACCACCTGGTGGTGATGAAAGCCGATGACGGCATGGTGACCAGCAGCGGCGTCGTCCGGCTCGACCAGCCCGGCCGGGTGCGTGAGCTGTCACGCATGCTCGCCGGGCTGGAGGATTCCGAATTCGGTCAGGCGCACGCGGGAGAGCTGCTCGCGATGGCCGCGGGGGAGCGGGTTTCGTGAACGGCCGGCCGTCAGTGCCGCGGCGGAATGAAAGGCGCGCAAAAAACCGACGATCGCTGCCGTAAGCTTGCAGCATGGCGCATCGGTTGGCTGATGTAGCACGTAAGGCCGGGGTCAGCGAGGCCACGGTGTCCCGCGTGCTCAACGGGCGGTCCGGGGTATCGGAGTCGACCAGGGCAGCGGTGCTGACGGCGCTTGACGTGCTCGGTTACGAGCGCCCGACCCAGCTGCGCGGCGAACGAGCGCGGCTGGTCGGGCTCGTGCTGCCTGAGCTGGAGAACCCCATCTTCCCCGCGCTCGCCGAGGTGGTGGGCGGCGGCCTGGCGCAGCAGGGCTTCACCCCGGTGCTGTGCACGAGGACAGCCGGGGGACTGTCTGAGGCAGCCTACGTCAGCATGCTCATCCAGCAGCAGGTTTCCGGCGTGGTCTTCGCGGGCGGCCACTATGCCGAGGATGACTCGCCGCACGACCATTACCGGCTGCTGCACGAGCGCGGCGTTCCCGTCACGCTGGTCAACGCGGCCGTCGACCAGCTCGGCTTCCCGCGCGTGTCAACAGATGACGCGGTGGCGGTCGAGCAGGCATTCGGCCACCTGTGGTCGCTCGGCCATACCCGGATCGGCGCGATCGTGGGCCCCGCCGACCACATGCCGAGCCGGCGGAAGCTTGCCGCCCTGGCCACCGAAGCGCACCGGGCCGGGATCGAGGCCCGGGTTGAGCACGCACTGTTTTCCATCGAGGGCGGCCACGCGGCGGCGGCCCGGCTCATCGATGCGGGAGTCACCGGGCTCATCTGCGGATCCGACCAGCTTGCGCTGGGCGCGGTGCGGGCGGCCCGGAGGGCCGGCCTGGCGGTGCCCGAGGACCTGTCCGTGGTCGGCTTCGACGATTCGGCGCTGATGACGTGTACGGCGCCGCCCCTGACGACGGTCCGCCAGCCGATCGAGGCGATGGGACGCGCGGTGGTCGCCATGCTCGTCAACCAGATCGAGGGCGTCCCGGTGCCGCCAGATGAGCTGCTGTTCGAGCCGGAACTTGTCGTGCGCGGCTCGACGGCGCGCGTGGCCGCCGCCGGGCACTGACGCAGCTACTGCCGCCTGCCCGTGGCCAGCGCCCACGGTGCTCATGCCCGTGGCCGCCTATCCGCGGTGCCTGCGCCCTGCGGCGTTCCTGTCCGTGGCCGTTCCTGCCTGTGGCCGTTCCCGCCCGCGGTGCCTGGTCCCATAGGTAACCGCGGCCCAGTCTCCCCTAGGCAGCCCCCAAATGGGATTGCCTCCTGCCACCGCACCGGCCTGCCCGCCTGAGCGTGGCTGACCAGTCGTCATGCGCTTCGTTATTCAGTCGTTATTTTTCATAATATAGTCCACATATTGCATTCATATGCCCGGCAATGTAGCGTCAGCGTCACCACATTGTGGGCGGTCACGACCGGGCTGCGGGTCCCGCTCGTGCGGCGTGCCAGCGCACCGTGGCGGATGCCAGGCTCCATCAACGTAGAAGGTGCCCATGAAAAAAATCGGCAATCGGGCGGCTGCCGTTGCCGCCTTCGCGCTCGCCGGAGCGGTCTCGCTGGCGGCATGCGGTTCGGGCGGCAACGGAGGGTCAGGTACGGGCCCCAGCGGGCACGTCACCATCAAGGTCGGCTGCGAGCCGCCGAAGACACAGGCCGCGCAGCGAAGCTTCTGGGTTCAGGACGTGGCCGCGTTCGAGAAGGCCAACCCCAACATCACCATCGTCAGCGACGACACCAACCCGTGTGACGACCCGACCACCTTCAACGCGAAACTTGCCAGTGGCAAGATGGACAACGTCTTCTACACCTACTTCACTGACGCGACCAACGTGATCAGCTCCGGGCAATCGGCCGACATCCAGAAGTACGCGTCCCAGATCGCGAACCTCGGAAGCCTCCAGCCCGACCTGGTCAACCTGTACCGCCAGGGCGGCACCTCAGGCGGCGACCTGTACGGCATACCGAAGTCGAACTACACGCTGGGCCTGGTGTACAACCGCTCGCTGTTCCAGCGCGCGGGGCTCAACCCCGACCAGCCGCCGACCACCTGGGCGGAGGTCCGGGCCGACGCCAAGAAGATCAGCGCGCTGGGCGGCGGGATCGTCGGATACGCCGATTACAGCGCGGTCGGCACGGGCGGCTGGCACTTCACCGCCGAGCTGTATTCGCTGGGTGGCTCCATGGTCACCAGCGACGGCAAGAAGGCCGCCTTCGACAACTCCACCGGCATGCAGGTGCTCCAGAACCTGCAGCAGATGCGCTGGACCGACAACTCGATGGGGTCCAAGCAACTGCTCCAGTACAACGACCTGCCGCAGATGATGGGCTCGGGCAAGCTCGGCATGTACGTTGGCGCACCGGACAACGTCACCTTCATCCACCAGCAGTACCGCGCCCCCTACGCCAACCTCGGCGAGGGCCCGATGCCCGGCACTGGCGGCACCCTGCTCGGCGGCGACGGTTACATGTTCAGCAAGAACGACACACCGGCACAGATCCAGGCCGGCATCAAGTTCCTCAACTTCGAATTCCTTACGCCGGGCGCCGGGCAGTTCAACTTCGCCCGCGCCAAGGCCGCGGGCCAGCCGGTCGGCTTGCCTCAGCCGAACATCTGGACCGCTGGCTCGTCAGTCGCCCAGTCCACCACCTCCGACAAGGAAAAGAACGCGACGATCCCGGTCGCGAACTTCCAGCCCTATCTCCAGGCCGCGCCCAATATGACGGCCAAGATCGAGCCGCCGCAGGCGCAGGCTATCTACGCCCAGGGCGACAGGGTGATGGCGGCGGTGCTCACGCAGCGCAATCCGAACCTTCAGCAGCTGCTCAGCACCTTCGCCTCACAGACGAACACCATCCTCGCCAACGGCTAGCAGTGACGGGTTTCCGGTGTCCTCCCGCCCCGCGGGCGGGAGGACACCGGCCACATAGCCGTCGCGTGGAAGGTGAGGTTGAGTGATGGCGGCGATCAAAACGATCGGCGTGTCCGGCGGCCGGGCCGGCCGGGCGGTGGCCGGGCGCCCGCAGCGCCGCAACCGGCTCGCGATGAAGGCCCAGCGCAGCGCGACCGGTTACCTTTTCATGATCGGCGCCATCGTGTGTTTCGCGCTGTTCTCCTGGTACCCGATGGTCCGCGAAGTGATCATGAGTTTCCAGCGGACCAACTTCGCGGGCGAGACCACCTGGATCGGCCTGGAGAACTACCGGCACATCATCGCCGACCCGAGCTTCTGGGCCGCGTGGCGGGCCACCGGGCTCTTCGCCCTGCTGGCGCTGGTCTTCGGCTACATCGTGCCGTTCGCCACGGCGATCGTGCTGAACGAGCTGCGCCATTTCCGGGGGTATTTCCGGCTGCTCGTCTACCTTCCGGTGATGATCCCGCCCGCCGCGGCCGCATTCCTGTGGAAATGGTTCTACACGCCGGACAACAGCGGGCTGTTCAACGCCGTCCTGCACGCTCTGCATCTGCCCACATCGCAGTGGCTGCAGTCGCCGCACGTCGCCATGCTCTGCCTCGTCCTGTTCTCCACCTGGAGCAACATGGGCGCGGCCGTGCTGGTCTACCTGGCGTCGCTGCAGGGGATACCGGGTGAACTCTATGACGCGGCCGAGATAGACGGCGCGGGCATCTTCCGGCGGATCTGGCACGTCACGGTCCCGCAGACCCGGCTCATCCTGTCGCTCATGCTGATGCTGCAGATCGTGGCCACCATGCAGGTGTTCCTCGAGCCGTACATCCTCACCGGCGGCCAGTCCGGCACGACCACCGTGGTGTACCTGATCTATCAGTACGCGTTCTCCTTCAACAACTACGGAAGCGGCGCGGCGCTCGGCATCATGCTGCTGGTCGTCCTCATGGGATTCGCGGGGGCGTACCTGTGGCTGTCCCGGCGCGTGGAAGAGGGATGAGGACCATGGCTGTCGCCGAATCCGGGCCGCGCACGCTGATCTCACCTGCTCAGCGAAGCCGCGGGCACGCGAAGATCGTCTACTGGGCGGTGATCGGAATCCTGATACCGCTCTTCGCGCTGGCCTTCCTTTTCCCCCTGTACTGGATGGTCACCGGCGGGCTGAAGTCCCCGTCCGAGGTCATTCAGACCCCTCCGAGCCTGCTGCCCAATAGTCCCCAATTCCACAACTACATCACCGCATGGAACGATCTCGGGCTGGGCCGGCTTCTTCTGAATACGGTCGTCTACGCCGGCGGCGCACTCATTTTCCAGGTGGTCTTCGACGTGGCGGCCGCCTACGCGCTGTCCAAGCTGCGGCCCGTGCTCGGCAACGTGATCCTCTTCATGATGCTCGCCGCGATGATGATCCCGCCGGCCGTGCTCGTTCTCCCGCAGTACCTGACCGCCAACAGCCTGCCGTTCATCCACACCAGCCTGCTCGCCTCTCCCTGGGCGATCTGGCTGCCCTCGGTCGCCAATGGGTTCAACATCTTCATCCTCAAACGGTTCTTCGACTCCATTCCCGCCGACCTGCTCGCGGCGGCGGCCCTGGACGGCGCCGGTCCATTCCGGACCCTCTGGCGGGTGGTCCTGCCGATCTCGCGCCCGATCATCGGCGTCGTCTCGATCTTCGCAGGGGTGAACGTCTGGAAAGACTTCCTCTGGCCGCTGCTCGTGCTGAACGACCCGTCGTCCTATTCGATCAACGTCGGGCTCTATCACCTCAGCAATGGGAGCCCGGAGGACGTGCTCATCGCGGCCCTGGCCATCGCGTCCGTCCCCACCATCATCTTCTTCCTCTTCTTCCAGCGGAACATCATGTCCGGCCTGACCGCGGGGGGCGTCAAGGGCTGATGTAGCCGAGTCACCTGACTTCACCGGGCCCAGGAAGCCGCATTTCACCGCGATGCGGCCCCGGCGTGCCATATCCGGCAGCAATAGCGCAGCAGGAGGAGCAAGATCACCGTGAGCGACCACACCCTGGCTTCGACCTCAACGGCGCCCGCCCCGGCGGACGCCGCGGCACCGCCGCGCAGCAAGCCATGGTGGCGTAGCGCTGTCATCTATCAGGTCTACACACGCAGCTTCGCGGCCGGGCCGCAGCCCGGCCGCGAAGCGGCCGACGGGAGAGTGGGGAACCTGGCCGGGGTCCGGGCGCGGCTGCCTTACCTCGCCGACCTCGGCATCGACGCGGTCTGGTTCAACCCGTGGTATCCGTCGCCGATGGCTGACGCGGGATATGACGTGGCGGACTACCGGGGGATCGACCCGCTCTTCGGAACGCTGGAAGAGGCGGAAAAGCTCATCGCGGAAGCGCACGAGCTGGGCATCCGCATCATCCTCGACGTTGTGCCCAATCACGGCTCGGACCAGCAGCAGTGGTTCATCGACGCGCTGGCGTCGCCGCCGGGATCGCCGGAGCGCAGCCGCTACATCTTCCGCCCGGGCCGGGGGGCCAGCGGGGAACTGCCGCCGAACAACTGGACCTCGGAGTTCGGCGGCCCGGCCTGGTCGCGCACGACCGGGCCGGACGGCCAGCCGGGCGATTGGTACCTGCACATATTCGCCCCGGAACAACCGGACTTCAACTGGGACAATCCCGAGGTGCGGGCCGAGTTCGAGGACGTCCTGCGGTTCTGGTTCGACCGCGGCGTAGACGGGTTCCGCATCGACTCCGCCGCCCTGCTGGTCAAGGACCCGGCCCTGGCCGACGACCGGCCGGGCTCGGCCGAGGGTGGCGATCATCCCTTCGTCGACCGCGACGGGGTACACGACATCTACCGCGCCTGGCGCCGGATCGCCGAGCAGTATCCAGGCGACCGCGTTCTGATCGGCGAGGTGTGGCTGCCCGACGTGGAGCGGATGACCCGGTACCTGCGCCCGGGCGAGCTGCATTCGGTGTTCAATTTCGACTTCCTGCGCTGTCCCTGGGACGGTGCTGTGCTGCGCTCGGTGATCGACGCGACGCTCGAATCGCACGCCCGCGTCAGTGCCGCCCCGAGCTGGGTGCTGAGCAACCATGACGTGGTGCGCAACGTCACCCGCTACGGCCGGGCCGACACGTCGTTCGGCCAGCCTGGCCGGCGCGTCGGCGAGGCTACCGACCTTGAGCTGGGGACCCGCCGTGCCCGGGCCGCGGCGCTGCTGTCGCTGTCACTTCCGGGTGCGGCCTACATCTACCAGGGCGAGGAACTCGGCTTGTGGGAGGTCGAGGATATCCCCGATGAGCTGCGGCAGGATCCGATGTGGCAGCGCTCGGGGCACACCATCACCGGCCGGGACGGCTGCCGGGTACCGCTGCCCTGGTCGGGCGACCGGCCCCCGTTCGGCTTCACGGCCAGCCCCGACGGTGCCGGGAGCACCTGGCTACCACAGCCGGCCGGCTGGAAGGACCTGACGGTCGAGGCGGAGCTCCGCGACCCCGGCTCCATGCTGTCCCTCTACCGGCACGCGTTGCGGCTGCGCCGCAGTGAGCCTGCGTTCGCCGGTGACGACTTCGCCTGGCTGCCCGCGCCCGAGAACGTCCTTTGCTACCGGCGCGGAGCCGACGTCGTGGTGGTGATCAATGTATCTGCCCGTCCCGTTGAGCTGCCGCCCTGCGAGAGCATCCTGGCCGCCAGCGAAGAGGTGACCGGCGGCGTGCTGCCACCGGACACCAGCGCATGGCTGCGGACCCGGCCGCCCGTGTCCTGACCGGCGGACGGCACGGAGGGCAGTCCGGAACGGCGGGGACCAGCGGCACGGCGGGGGAGGAGCACCGTCTCCTTTCCCGCCTCCGGGGCGATCACCCTGGTGCCCCTGTCATGGGCGCCGCAGGTCGGCGGAGACCAGTACCGGCAGATGATCGCTGCCGCCCGTCCGCAGCACGCTGGCCTCCGCCTCCAGCCCGGCCGAAACGAGGCAATAGTCGATCGGCTCAACCGGCTTGGCCGCTGGATACGTCGGCTCAGGCGGATCCGGGCAGACAGCGGCGCCCCGGCGCTCGCCGGCCCGGGTGGACGGCGGCGTGTTGAAGTCGCCGCAGGCCAGCCACGGCCCGTCCAGCTTTCCCAGCAGCGCGGCGAGCCGGCGCAGCGCGCTCGCCCGGGCTGCCGCGTCGCTGGCGGGCAGGTGGGTTCCGCACACCCATAGCGCCTCACCGACCCAGGTGATCCTCGCGCACACCACCGTCCGTGGCTCGGATGGCTCGGCGCCGTCGTAGCCCTCAGGCGGCGAATGAATCTGCCATTGCTGAACCGCGGAGATAGGCAGCGTCGTCAGTAGCGCATTGCCGAAGCCCCTGGATGGGGGATCACCGCCGTAGGTAAAGGCCGGTACGAAGACCCAGCCGTACCCGAGGGCCTGGGCCAGCCCGCCCAGCAGCGACGGCGCACCCCAGGACTCGTTGACCTCCACCAGGGACACCGCGTGCGGGGCGGTCTCGCGGATGAGCCCGGCGACGGCCTCGTGGTTGGGCACGCCCGCATCGTCCCGCCAGGAGTGGATGTTCCAGTGCAGCATCCGCAGCCGCCCGCCCGTTGCGCCGGGCCCGTAGCGTTTCCCGGGCCCCGGGCATGCTGCCTGGCTGAGATCATCGGGTGATGAGCCGGAAGCCACATCCTTACCGTAAAGGCGAACTGGTCATCGTGATCGACTGCTCCGACTTGAACCGCTCGGCGGACTTCTGGGCGGGCGTGCTCGGCCACGTGCCGACCGGATCCGCGAGCACGCGTTACCGGAGCCTGATGCCGGCCGACGGCGACGGCATCGAGGTCCTCCTGCAGCAGGTGCCAGAGGACAAGCACAGCAAGAACCGGGTGCACATCGACCTGCGCACCCGCGATCTCGCTTCGGAAGTCCGGCGCATCCTCGGGCTCGGCGCGACACAGCTCACCGGCCAGCCCATCACCGAAGACGGCTGGCGCTGGCACATCCTGGCAGACCCCGATGGCAACGAGTTCTGCGTCCTCCAGCCACCGGCCAGCGACCTCGCAGACATGTGAACACGCCTCTCTCGGAAACGCCGGATGCCCTGCGGGCACAGCCCTTTCCCGAACGAACGCGGCTGAGCCCGCCTCCCCGTGCGGAAAGGTCGGCGGCTCAGTTGCCGCGCTCCTCTACGTAGGTGCCGCGGCCCTGGACGCTGACGATGAGCCCCCGCTTCCGCAGCTCGCGCATTGCGCGGCGGACCGTGAGGTAAGCCACGCCCCACCGGTCGGCCAGATCGCGCTCGGCGGGGAGGCGGTGGCCGGGGCGCCAGTCTCCGGCCTCGATCCGGGCCGTAATGTAGTCGGCGATCTGGAGATAGATCGGCACCGGGCCCTCGTGAACGATATCGGGGCCTTCATCATCCACGAACTTCACGGTAAGGCACCGTTGACCTGCGATTACGCATGTATTGCTTTACACTCCTATGCATTGCTACATATAATCGGAAGCATGGATGCTGCTGGTCCGGTGACAGCCATGGGCGGCCACATGCGCGTGTTCAGCGAGATCGAGTCCCTGCAGGCCGACTTTCCCGGCTTCATGATCTGGAGAGAGACCATCATGGGCCGTGTCACCTACGTGGCGCGGGCACGCGCCGAGGGCACGAATCCCTGCGTGGTGACCGCCCGTAGCCTGGAGAGGCTGCGGGTACGGCTGGAGGAGCCACTGGTGCCCTTTGACCCGACCAGGCCGAACGTCGCGCGCGTCTATGACTACCTGCTCGGCGGCAAGACGAATTTCGCCGCGGACCGGGACGAGGCAGCCCGGCTGCTGGAGGTATATCCGCTGCTCAGGGAGCTCGCCCGGGAGAACAGGCAGTTCCTCACCCGGGCCGTCGCGCACGTCGCGCGCCAGGGCATCACGCAGTTCATCGACGTCGGTGCCGGCCTGCCGACGAGTCCCAACACCCACGAAATCGCGCAGCAAGCCGACCCGGCGGCCCGGGTTGCCTATGTCGACAATGACCCAGTCGTCATCACGCACGCCCGCTGCCTCCTCGCCAAGAACGCCGGCGTCGTCGCGGTGCCCGGCGACCTGCGTGACCCGGACGCCATCCTCGGCAGCCCGGCACTGGCCGGCCTGATCGACCTGGCCGAGCCGGTCTGCGTGCTGCTGGTCGCCGTCCTGCACTTCCTCGACACGCCGACCGCGGCCAAGGTCACCGCGGCATTCACGCGCGCAATGGCGCCGGGCAGCTACCTTGTCCTGTCGGTTGGCCACGCGGGTCCCGGCGACATGACCGCCATTCACCGCGCCTACACAGCGGCGCGCCTGCATCACCACGCCAGGGAAGACATCGGGGCCTTCTTCAGCGGCCTCGACCTGATACCGCCCGGCCTCGTGGACGCCCGTAGCTGGCATCCGCCCGGCGCGGGGCCGCCGGGCGCGGACTCGCGCGGCACCGAGCGTGCGGCAACGGTCCTCGCCGGGGCCGGGCGAAAGCCCGCCCTCCCGCGGCGCACGTCACACCACCAAGCGCCCGCCGAACGATCAGGACCACCCGGCTAACGATCGTTACGCATTCATAGGTCCTGGTGAGAGGAGTGGAGCCAGGTGAGCATGTCGGGTGGTGCCAGCTGGGCTACGCGGGCGTGGTAGGCGGCGAGTTCTTTGTCGCTGAGGATCTCGCGTCCCGCACCTGAGGTGCCCCGGCGGAAGAAGGCGGCGTTGCTCTTGAAGATCCCGGCGGTGGGAACGAGTGTGTCCGCGCTGCCCCGCATGCTCTCGAACGTGGCCGCCCGCACGAGCGCGGGCCAGATCCCTTCCGGAACGGCTATCGCAAGCTGCCCGGCGAGCCGGCGCATCTGGCCCTCGAGGTCGGCAGACAGGTTGTCGTAGTGCACCAGCAGCACGTTCGGCTCGGCGCGTCTGGACCAGGCACCCGAAAGGTGCCACATGATGCCGGGCAGCGAGTCCGGGTACTGGCGGGGATTGTCATCACCGGCGATCCAGCTGAGCAGCCAGTCGTGCAGCGGCTTACGTGGCCGTGGCGGCCCAGCCGGCTCGGACTGGCCGGTCAGCTGCCGGACCCGCGCCCGGTCGATGTTGTCGCCCTGGTGGTAGAGCGACACGGCCATGTCGAGCGGATGCCGGGCCGTCACGATGTAGGTGACGCGGGGATCGAGGGGAATTCCGTCCAGGGGCGTGTGCGTCTTGATGAACCGCCGGTGCTCCTGGGCGGCAAGCCGGGCATACACATCGTCGCGCGGCACGATCAGGTGATCCAGCCACGGTGAGAGCTGCGCGAGCGGAGCCGGAAGTTCTGGTGTCTGGAAGATCAGCAGCGCGCAGATCATCTGCACCCACGTCGTCCCGGTCTTGGACCGGGTGCTGATCACGATGTCGCCGTCCCGGAACGGGAAGCCGAGCCACCGGGCGCTGTCCTCTTCGGGTGATTGATAACGGAACGGCGTGCTGGCCACCCGGCGAGCGTAGTAGAGATCCGCGAACACCGTGGGCTAGCTGCCCGCCCTCATCCGTCAGCTCATCAGCCCGGCTGCGCGGACATGCAGACCAGTTTAGGCTGCCTTCCCGCCGCTGGCGGGAAGGCAGCCACGGCCGGTTCCGGGCCGGAGATTACGCCGGGACGGACAGGGAGAGGCCGAAGCGCGACTCCCTGTCGGTCCACCAGCGGCGCATCGTGAAGCCGGCGGCGGACAGCTCGGCCTCCACGCCGGCCCGGCGGAACTTCGCGGACACCTCGGTGCGCATCTCCTCGCGGGCGGCGAAGCGTACGGTGAGGCCGATGGCGGGAAGGTGCACCGTCTGGTCGGCGGCGGCGCGCAGCCGCATCTCGATCCACTCCTCCTCCGCGTTCCACGCCGCCACGTGCTCGAAGGCATCCAGGTCGAAGTCGGCGCCCAGCTCCGCGTTCAGCACGGCCAGGACGTTCTTGTTGAAAGCCGCGGTGACACCCGCCGCGTCGTCATAGGCCGCGACGAGGACCGCCGGGTTCTTCACCAGATCGGTGCCGAGCAGCAGGGCGTCATCCCCGCTGAGGCTCGCGCGGATCCGGGCGAGGAACGCGGCGCGCTGCGGGGGCAGCAGGTTGCCGATCGTGCTGCCGAGGAACGCGACCAGGCGCGGCGCGCCATCCGCGTCACGCGGGGGCAGGCCAAGGTGCTGCTCGAAGTCGGACACCACGGCACGCACCTCGAGGCCCGGGTAGTCGGCAAGCAGCGCACTGGCCGCGGCCAGCAAGGCTGGCTCGCTGACATCGACCGGGACGTAGCTGCGCAGCGTGCCCGTCTCGCGCAGCGCGTCAATCAGCACGCGGGTCTTCTCCGAAGACCCGGAGCCCAGCTCGACCAGTGTCCCGGCCCGGCTCGACGAGGCGATCGCGGGGGCGGCGGCGCGCAGGATCTCCCGCTCGGCCCGCGTTGGGTAGTACTCGGTCAGGTCGGTGATCTTCTCGAACAGCGCGCTGCCATTGGCGTCGTAGAACCATTTCGGCGGCAGGAACTTCGGTGTCGCGGTCAGGCCCGTGCGCGCGTCCGCGCGCAGCGAATCGGCGAGAAAACCGGCAGGGAGACGGCGTTCGACGTGCAGGGGGGTCATTGACGTGGGTTCCTTCCGTCCGGGGTCGTAGTGGCGGCCATGCCTTCGGGAAAACTCGCGCGCCTTACTCGTTCGGCATCATCGGGGCTCCCCTCGGCAGGTACCTCCAGCGGCCGGACATCGACACGGGCGGGGGTCGCGGCGAGGAGGGAGCAGTCCGGGACTTCGATCCAGCCGGGTTCGGAGTCGGCAGGCTCGGACGCGACAACGACGCTGTCCCCGCCCGTCTGGGTGGTGCGCCGGTACCAGAGCGAATGACCCGCGGCGGTCGCGGCGATCATCCGGCCGTCGGTGAGCAGGAAGTTGAACCGCCCGCTCACCTGCGCGGCATCGAGCAGGCCGATCACCGCGGCCAGGGCTTCGTCCGGCGTGGCGCCGTCGCGGAGCCGGTTGAGGGTCAGCGCCCACAGCAGCGCCGAGTCGACCCTGGCATCCAGCTCGAGCAGCTCCAGGGGGGTGAGCGTGGCCGCCAGCCCCGCCGCGGAGCCGGGCCAGCCGGCCAGCGAGCCGTTGTGGCTGAACAGCCAGTGATCCGCGCCGAACGGTGCGGTGGCCGACGCGCCCGGCTCGGTCCCCGCGCTGGCATCGCGGACCGCACCGAGCAGCGCGCCGCTGCGCGTCACCCTGGTGAGGTCGGCGAACGACGGATCGGCCCAGATCGGCCCGGCCATGCGGTAGCGGGCCGGCACCGGATCGCCGTCGGCGTACCAGCCCACGCCGAAGCCGTCGACGTTCATCGTTCCGTTGCTCCGCATCATCCGCGGCGCCCACGCCTGCCGGTACAGGCCATACGGCGGATCGATGATCGCCTCGCGCAGTGTGACCGGTGGCCCCAGGTAGGCCAGATGGCGGCACATCAGGACGCCTCCGGAGCCGCGGACCGCGCGGTGCGGAAGCCGGCGAAGATCTGGCGCCGGATCGGGTAGTCCCAGTTGCGGAACGTGGCCCGGCAGGCGACCGGGCCGACGGCGAAGGAGCCGCCGCGCAGCACCTTGTACTCGCTGCCGAAGAACACTTCCGAGTACTCACGGTAGGGCCACGCCCGGAACCCGGGGTAGGGCAGGAAGTCGCTGGAGGTCCACTCCCAGACGTCGCCGATGAGCTGGCGCGCGCCGCAGGGAGCCGCGCCCGCCGGGTAGGAGCCGGCCGGAGCCGGCCGCAGGTGCGCCTGGCTGAGGTTCGCGTGCTCCGGCGTCGGCGCGTCGTCACCCCACGGGAACCGCCGTGACAGGCCCGTCACCGGATCCAGCCGCGCGGCCTTCTCCCATTCGGCCTCTGTCGGCAGCCGCCGCCCCGCCCACCGGGCGTAGGCGTCCGCCTCGTACCAGCTCACGTGCATCACCGGCTCGGCGGCGGCGACCGGCTCCGTGACGCCGAAGCTGGTACGGACCCACTCACCGCCGTCGCGCCGCCAGGTCATGGGCGCCAGCAGCCCCGCCCGTTGCCGGTGGTCCCAGCCAGCCGGGCTCCACCACCGCGGATCGTCGTAGCCGCCGTCGGCGATGAACTCGGCGTAGGCCGCGTTGGTAACCGGCGTGGTATCGATGAAGAACGAAGGCACATGGACCTCATGGGCCGGCCGCTCGTTGTCCAGGGCCCACGGCTCGGTCGACGTGCCCATCGTGAACGGCCCCCCGGGCACGAGCACCTCAGGCGGGAGGCTGATCGCGTCCCCCGGCGGGGGAGCGGGATGCGGCGCGGTAAGGACCGGCGTCCCCTTCCTCAGCTGGTGAGTGATGAGCATCGTCTCGTCATGCTGCTGCTCGTGCTGGGCGATCATGCCGAACGCGAAACCGCCGGTGACCAGGCGCCTTCCGCCGAACTGGGCATGGCCGAGCAGGTCGAGCACCCTGCCGCGGACATCCGCCGCGTAGTGACGTGCCTCCCCCGGCTGCAGCAGCGGCAGCGACGGGCGCTTGGCCCGCGGGTGCTCGAACGCATCGTAGAGCGGGTCGATCTCCGGATGCATCGGATCCTGGCCGCCGACCGCGCGCAGCAGCCACATCTCCTCCTGGTTGGCGATGTGCGCCAGGTCCCAGACCAGCGGCGACATCAGCGGCGAATGCTGGCGGATCAGGTCC
>DASQVO010000076.1:0-4343 GCA_035640715.1 Streptosporangiaceae bacterium | reverse complement strand
GCCTCGATAACCTCGGCGACGCGTGGAAGGCGATGCTGACCGAGCACGTCACCACCCTCGGGCCGGACCGGATGCGGGAGGTCTGCCAGGCTCTGAGCATCGCCGTGGGCTGTGGTCCCTGACCGTCCCGCGCCGCAACCTGGCAGCAGACGCCGCCGAAGAACCGGGCCTGCTGGGGAGCTGCCTAGCTGAGCGGAACGTGGCGGCCAGACTTTTCACAGTGTCTAACTCCTCATTCGAGGGGAAAAATGCCAGCTAGGACGCCTGGCCAGAGCGCCACGGCATCCGGCGTGGGGAGAACTGATCTCGGTACCAGCGAGATCAGCGCTCTCCGCGTGGGCGGACGCGCGGGCCACCTTCGTCCCTGGATGCGCCAGGGGGTGACACGCCCGGGGGTGTGCACGGCACGATGATATTCACACGATAACGGACACGCAATAATCAGGTCCGCGCAGTATCGTGAACAAGTGGGGCACTCAAGGCAAACGCGAGCGCCCGCTAAGGTGCACCTCCAGGCAAACAGCCCAGCTAGAGGCTGCCGCATGGCTGACCCGCAGCGCGTTCCTGGCGGGCACGTTAACAGAAACCTACGCGATCCTTGATGGCAAGCATGTTAACCTGCATCATTTTTATGCTTGAGGTTGACGGGAGTTGCTGGCGGGAGTTGTGAGCCGCCCCGCGGTAAGCCTCCTGCACGGGGGCCGACCGAGACCGGGCCGCCCCGGCCGTGTAGGTGTCTACCGGCGTCCTTGCGGGGGGCACACCGCCGACTGCACGTCTTGGCCCTGTCTGCCCGGTGCTACCAGGCTGCCCGTCAGCCCGCCCGTGCTTATCCTTGGTGACATGAGGACTCCGCACGACATCATCGAGATGCTACCTGATGACGTCCATGCCGAGGTGATCGAGGGGGAAGTCATCGTGAACGCCGCCACGCCAGCGGGCCGCCATGCGAAGATCGTCCTCGCGGTGCGCCGGGCGTTCGCCCGGCGCGGTATCGACAACCTCTTCGAGAACACCACGCTTCTTGTCGAGCATGACGAGGCGGAGTACGTACCCGACCTCGCGCAGTGGCCTGAGCGCCTTATTGATGGTGACACATGGGAGTTTCCTGCGGCGGAATGTACCTTCGCGCTTGAGGTCGTCTCCGGCGATCGGGCCGGGAGACGGCAGCGGGACTATCAGAAGGCGTCGGGCTATGCGAAGGGCAAAGTGCCGGTCTTCTTGCTCATCGACCCGGTCGAGGGCACTTGCACGCTGTTCACGGAGCCAAAGGACGGCGAGTACTCGGTGCGGCAGATCGTCAAGTTCGGGGAGTCCCTCCTGATCCCGGCTGGCGACAGCGCCGTCGAGCTCCCCACCGATAATCTGTGATCGGAACGGGCACGCAATAGTCAGGGCCCGCGCAGTATTGTGAACACAAGAGGCACTCAAAGCAAACACGAGCGCCCCGGCTTTCTGATCCAGCACCGTCCACGCCGCCGGTACGAGGACGGTCGCGGTGCGGGCTTCCTGATCCAGAGCCGTCCACGCCGCCCGTTCCGGGTACGCCGGGGTCAACGCAAGGACCGGGACGCCCATGTCCGTCCCGGGTCCCGCCGGCCGCCGTGCCCGGCCGTCCGGCTGACGCCCGCCAGCCGGACGGCCGGGGGGCGACACAGGCCGCTGCGCATCGTTGCCCAGTCACGATTCCATCGCCGGTTACGATTCGAGTTCCATGCGCAGACGGGCCGCGGCGCGGCGTGCCGCGAGCATCCGGCGCTCGGCTCGCTGCGCACGCCGTGTTGCCCGGTCAAGCGCGCGCACCCGCAGGGCGCGCCTTGTCCGTGATGCCTGCTCCAGGTCTCTTCGATGCCGGTCTCTAGCCAGTTCCGTCGTCAGATACATCATGCTGTCCGCATCCCTACCTCTTGAGGTAGCTCCTCCGGCCGCCGGTATCCGGGTCTAGGCGGCCACCTCGGTCTTGCGAGGCCGGCCCCGGGGCCTCTTCCGCGGCACTACCGTCCCGTGCAGGAACAGCTCTCCGCCCCAGACGCCCCATGGCTCCCTGCGCTCAAGCGCGCCTGCCAGGCAGGCGAGCCTCGCCTGGCAGGCACGGCAGAGCGCCTTCGCGCGCTCGACGTTCTCAGGTGATTCGGCGAAGAACAACTCCGGATCGTCCGTGCACGGCAGGTCCATGCCGCCGGGCAGGCCCGTGCCGCCACCTGGCATGTCCACGCTGACGTGCAGGTCAATGCCGCCCTGCACACCGGAACCGCCGGGCCGACTGCCCGCTTGCCCGCCCTGCTGTCTAGGTACTGGCGCCGCCGGGTCCGCCCCAGACCCGGCCGATCCTGCCTCGAACCCCGCCGCGTCCGCGCTGACGGTGGCATCGGGCCACTGCATCGGTGCCAACCCCTCTCGTCTGCTGATCCTGCTGTCGTCATGCGATCTCTCGCCCGTCCGACAGGACCGTGGCCCGATGATTAAGGCCGCGGACCCTGTGTGCGGGTCCGCGGCCTTGAGGAGCTCTGGCCGGCCTTTCTAGGCCGATTCCCTCAGTGGATGCGAACCCGATGCGCCGTCGCCCTCGGCGTCAACGCGGGTCATGTGCACGTACTGCTTGCGGATATTCGTGTTCCCAGGCTTCGTCACGGCGGCAAGCGCCCGGACGCGCGCGAATTCGGCAGCCTTCCGGCTGACATGGCGCGGCCCCTTGACGCCTGCGGCACCGACATGCCAGGCAGTGGGCAGGCAGACGCCGCCAGCGCTCCGCATGGCGGCGCTCAGCGGCGAAATGCCGTAGCCGGTCTGCTGCTCGGCAGCCGGGACGACGAAGTCATTGATCTGCACGCTGGGCACCTCCCTTCCGGAGCGTCGGCAACGGGCCCAGGGACATGACAGCAGCCTACGTAGCGCATGGCAAACGGGGCAACACATTTTTCACCTGGGTTTTGAGGGCCGCCGTCGCCAGGGCGGCCGGAAGCCGGTGCGATGGCATCCAGCTATCCGCGATTACCCGCCCGGAAGGCGGCACCCGGCGGCAGTCGCAGCGAACAGGCAGCTATAGCTGCGTTCTGATGAGGCCTTCCTGCACGACCGAGACCACCAGCTCGCCATCGGCGGTGAAGACCTCGCCGCGGGCGAGACCCCGCCCGCCGACGGCAACCGGCGATTCCTGCGCGTAGAGCAGCCACCGGTCGGCACGGAACGGCCGGTGGAACCACATCGCGTGGTCCAGGCTCGCGCCGCTCGTCTTGCCGTCCACCCAGGACAGCCCGTGCCCGAGGAGCACGGAGTCGAGCAGCGTCAGGTCGGACGCGTAGGTCATCAGGCACACGTGCAGCAGGGGGTCATCGGGCAGTTCCCCGTCCACCCGGAGCCAGACCAGGTTGCGCGTGGTGCGCAGCGAGGGATCGCGTTCCGCCTCGAATGTCAGCGGGCCGACGGACCTGAGGTCGATCGGGGTCTCACGGAACTGCGCGGGCAGCGTCCCGAACAGCTTCTCCAGCCGGTCCACCGTCTTGGGGATCTCGTCGGGCGGCGGCACCTCGGGCATCGGATCGGAATGGGCGGGCCCTGGCTCTGCACGGTGGAACGACGCGGACAGCGTGAAAATCGCACGCCCGTGCTGGATCGCCGACACCCGGCGGGTGGTGAAGGAGCGGCCGTCCCGGACCCGGTCCACGGTGTACACCAGCGGCACGGCCGGGTCGCCAGGGCGGATGAAGTAGGCATGCAGTGAGTGGACCGGCCGGTCCGCGGGCACGGTGCGCCCGGCGGCGACCAGCGCCTGCCCCGCGACCTGGCCGCCGAAGACGCGCTGCACCTGCTCCTCGGGGCTGCGCCCGCGGAAGATGTCCAGCTCGATCTGCTCCAGGTCAAGCAGGTCAAGAAGGTTGTCGAGCGGCTTGCCCATCTGCCGGCTTCACCATCCGTGTTCTCGTTACCGCCACCGGCCCGCAGCGTACCGCAGGCCCCGCCCCCGCCCGCCGTACCGCCCTGGCTGTTACGACCGTCACTCGCTACAAACGCGCAGCGTGTACCACTTTGGCGATCATTCGATGGCAATGAGAGCAGATGGAAACACGGGATATCCAGCAGTGGATGGCATGGCTGCTGGACCACTACAGCAGCGCCCTACGCCTGCATCCAGCACCGCTGTGATAACGTGATTCACAGAAAGCGTGTTACTGTGAAACTGTGAAGAATCTTACGGTCTCTGTTCCTGATGACGTCTACCGCAATGCCAGGGTCGCCGCCGCGCAGCGTGACACCTCGGTGAGCGCGCTGGTCGTCGCCTACCTTGAGCAGCTGTCCGGGCGGATGAATGAGTTCGCCAGGCTCGAGGCGCTCCAGCGCGAGGT
>DASQVO010000075.1:0-2740 GCA_035640715.1 Streptosporangiaceae bacterium | reverse complement strand
ATGCCGCCGGGGAGGAGTGAGCGGAAGGGCTGGATGATGCTGGTTGCGTTGCCGCTGAGGCGCCGCAGGCAGTGACGAATGTAAGAATGCCGCCGCTCAGCAGGAGCAGCAGCCGGTTGCGCTTCATTGAACATTTCCTCCCTGATTGATTGGTCAGTACTCCGGACGTGGTACGCATGCGGCGCCTGGGCGGCTTGACATTGTGCCCGGAGTCACATTCGCGACTCAGCGGGACTTCCCGGAAAAGGGGGCGGTGCGCGTGTGGACGCCGATGGGCGGGAGGCGCTGGGACGCTCCCGGGGCGGGCTGACCAGCAAGATCCACCTGCCGGCCGACGACCGGGCCCGGCAGCTGACCTGGCAGACCACCCCAGGCCAGCGCGGTGACAGCCCGATGTTCGTCCCCGTGCTGGAGGGGCTGCGGATTGGGCGGCACGGCCGGGGCCGGCGACAAGGCCTACTCCAGCCACGAGAACCGTGCCTACCTGCGGCGGCGCGGGATCAAGGCGACCATCGCCCAGCCCGGTGACCAGCGCGCCAGCCGCAAGCGGCGGGGCCCGGCGGGTGGCCGCCCTCCGGCCTCCGGCAGGGCCCAGTACCGGCGCCGCAGCGCCGCCGAGCGCTGCGTCAGCAAATGGAAGCAGTACCGGGCGGTGGCCACCCGCTACGACAAGCGCGGCTACATCTTCAACGGCACCCTGACCGTTGCGGCGATCGTGATCTGGCTGCGCGACATCGTCCAAGAGCCATCAGACGCCGACGGGCGCTGCAGCCTCGCGGGGATGTTCTGCGAGCTCCTCGTGGGAATGCTCAAGGTCATTGCTGGCGGCGCGCAGCGCCTGCAGCAGCACCGCCCCCTGCAGCGGCGGCAGCCGCAGCGTCACCGAAAGCGACCCATCCTCCTCCAGCCGGTACGCCAGCCGCCGCCGGACCTGCGCCGCCGCATCATCGGCCGAGGTCACCGTGCGATGCGCGCGGGCAAACCGCTCCAGCTGATTCGCCGTCATCGGCCCGGCCATCTCAGCCAGCCCAGCCTCGGTCTCCGGGGTGGCGATCCGGGTCAGCGCCCGCACCTTCGCAAACGACAACCGGCCCGCCGCGAACTCACCCCGGATCACCGGCAGACCCCGGATCGCCCGCGCCACCCGCACATGCTCGCGCGCGGTCCCGGATGACAGCTGGCACTTCCATGACAGCCACGCCGCACAGCTGGGCATGTCCCACACCGCCCAGCCCTCCCGCTCATCGAAGTCCCCGAGCAGGCACAAGAACCGGCACGTCGCCGCGGCCAGGTGCCCGGCCAGCTCACAGATCTGCTCCTCCAGCCGCCCCAGCGGCACCGCCGCCGGATCAGGATCCGCATCGGGACCGGGGACCGGGCCGCCCGCCGCGCTGCCCTCACCGGGTACTGCCCCTGACGTGCCGGGACCTGCACATTGAGCCGGTATATCTGCATCTGGTGTCCGCGTATCGAACATGTATTCTACGATATTGCTGAGGTGCGACATTCCCGCAGGACCTGCTGCCGCGAGTGTGCGACACGAAGGTTTGTGGACGCCGCTACTGTTACCGGGCGCCGCTGTTCTCCGCGCCCTCGGCGTACATCGCTGAGCGCTGCCTGGCAGGCCGGGGCACCGCGCCGGCACCGCTGGGTGGAATTTGTGGGTGCCCGTGAGCTGATGGCCGGGCTCACCGACTGAGGTGGTCCTTCAGCGCGTCGAGCGGGCCGTCCCAGTCGCGGGCCAGCGCGGCCAGGAACTGTTGCGCCACTTGCATCGGGGCGGAGCGGAGCCGGTATCGCACCCGGCGCCGCTCCCCCCGTTCGGCCGTCACCAGGCCCGCCTCGGTGAGCAGGGCCAGGTGTTTGGCGATTGCCTGCCGCGTGATCGGCAGGCGCCCGGCCAGGTCAGTGGCCGTGGCGGGACCACCCGACGCCAGCGCGGCCAGGATGGCGCGCCGGCTCGGGTCGGCCAAGGCGACGAAGACCTGTTCGGCGATCGCCTCGATGTCAGGCGGCATCAAGGTAGTCGACCAGCTCGCCCAGCTCGCTCGCCCAACCCTGAGTGTTGCCGTCGTACGCCTTGCGGTAGGCGTCTTCCGGCAACTGAGCGAAGCCGGTTTCGACCACGGTCAGCCGCGTGCCCGCACCGACCGGCTCGAGCGTGAACTCGACATAGGTGCGGCGCGGATCGTCATCGGGCAGGCCGTAGATGTGCCAGGTGAAGCCGAACACCGTCGGCTCCTCGACCCGTTCGACCCGCATGTCGGCGGTGTGGCCGCCGGTCCACGTCATCTGGGCCGATCCGCCCGGGCGCAGGTCGATCGTCGCCTGGTTGCCGAACCAGCTGCTCAGACCCTCGGCGGTGGTGAGCGCAGCCCACACTTTGGCCGGCGGGCGGGCGATCTCGACGACCCGCTCGATGCGATCGGGGAATCCCATGACAGCCTCCAAGAAGTAGCAATCGATCGGTTGCCACACTATAGCAACCTATCGATTGCGTCAATGTGCGGGCACTCCGATCGCTCGCAGCCGTGAACGATCCTTCCCGGCCACGGCCGACAACTGCCCATGACGGTCACTCCAACATCTCGTCACGGAGTGTGGTCGACTGGCTGGTGGTCGGTGCACATGTAGCCGCCCACGTGGCTCATGGTCAGTTGGCGCGCGTGCCTCTCCGAAGAGCCGGCCAGTGGCCGTATTGGACTGCTGCGGCCCGCAGATCACCCACCACCGTGAAAAG
>DASQVO010000074.1:0-8919 GCA_035640715.1 Streptosporangiaceae bacterium | reverse complement strand
GTACGAACCTATAGGACTAAGTTCCGTATCCACGACCCCTCCTTCCCGCCGCCGGGCCCGGCTCCATCTGGCCCGGCGCGAAACCGCTGGGCAGCACCCATCAAGTTTCGGCGCGCAGGTTCCGCGCTGTCCAGGTAGGCCTAGGTGGCCACATTCGCCACCATTCGTTCGGCTACTTCCCTTTTCGCCAGGCTATCCCCGGGCGGTGCAAGTGCGCGGGGATAGTTCTGGTGGGCGTACGTGATTGTCGGCCGGGCGCCCCCGCATTACCCAGGATCTCAGCGAATCAGAGTGCTCAGCTGGTTCCATGCGACCTTGATACGGACTGGTACTTCAATCACGCTGACCTCGTCTTCCGGGGCGAGCGTGCGGAGCAGGCGGTAGGCGCCGACCACGTGATCGAGGACGTGCACGTCGATCGAGGCGGCGTGGTCGTCGGTAAGCCAGACAAGCCAGTAGAAGGGGATGTTTGCCGGGGCATACTCTCCCATCTTCTCCACCCTGTCAGTCTTATCGCTGCCAGGAGACACGACTTCGATGATGACCCGGACATATGAGGCGGGCAGCGGCCGGAGGTCTCCGGGGGCGCAGTTGTGGAGCGCGACATCCGGGCGCCTGATCGTCGCGGTCGGGACTTCCCAGAGAGTTACGTCAAAATCGTTGCTGACGTCCAGGCATGCACCAGGATGCAGTGCTGTGTACTCGCTAGCCGCTGACTCAAGCATGTTGGCCAGTCGGCGTGCCGCCGCTTGATGCGACCGGCTGGGCGACTCGCATCAGACGGCTTGCCCGTTAACGATTTCTACCTGGCGGCAGAACTCCTCAGGCAGGTTCCGCCAGATCTCTTCAGTGATGGGCTCGGGCTGAAGGTTTTCCGGCGTCGCCCAGTTGTAGATCGCTGACATCGGATCTCCCAAGCTCCGACCTCGGCCTCTCTGCCTGATTAACGCAAGACTGTGACTGCGCTCATCGTAGAGCAGCGCGGCGAAATGCCCGTCGCCCCGGTGCTCGCAGTACGGTGGCCGCTTGCCAGAGCCGGGCCATGGGTGTGAAGAGATCGTTAACAGTCTGGACGGGCAGCCTTCGAGGTTCTAGGCTGGCGCTGCGGTTGGGCAGTCAGCCGAGGTAGGTGGCTGCCGCATGCCCGCGCTCTTCCGCGCCCCGGGCCAAAAGACAGTCACTCAGCGTTGAGATGAGGATGCGAGTGGGTGACCAGCTAACTGTCCGGGTGACCACCGGGCCGGTGCATGTTCTGGTGATGGTGGCCGGGGATTGTGACGCCACGACGGGACAGCAGTTCCGGGATGCGCTCATGTCACAGGTATCCCGCGGTGCGTCACGGCTGATCGTGGACCTATCAGGCCTGGCGTTCATGGACTCGGCAGGTGCCCATGTGCTGGCCGACCTCAAGATGGTGCTGACGGACCGGGGCGGCTCGCTCGTGCTGGTCTCTCCGCAGCCGATCGTCGCGCGGGCGCTGTCGCTGATGGGTATCGATGAGCTGATCCCCGTTGTCAGTACCTTGGCCGAAGCGCTCGGTAGCCGGCCGCCTGGCCGAGGCGCTGAGGGCATGTGCTTAGTCCTGCCCGCATCCAGCACATGCCCGCAGCGCCGGCCGTCATATCAGCGCGGTCATATCACGCTGTGGGGTGGAGGAGAACCTTGGTGTAACCGTCGGCCCGCTTGTCGAACTTGTCGTAGGCGTCGGGGGCCTGGCTGAGCGGCAGCTCGTGGGAGACGAGCATGGATGGCTTAGCCCGCCCGGCGATGATCAGGTCCCGGAGCTGTTCGTTGTACCGCTTGACCGGGCACTGCCCGGTGCCCAGGTGCTGTCCTTTCTGGAACAGCTTGCCGAAGTTGAACCCGTAGCGTCCTTCCTTGGCACCGTCGGTAGCGGCGCCGGGATCCTGTGGCATGTACACGCCGACGACGCCGATGCCGCCGGTGGAGCGGACCGCGTTGACCAGCCAGTCCAGGACGAGATGCGGTTGCTCCTCCCCCTGCGGGTCATGGGCCTGGTAGCCGACCGCATCGATGCCGCAGTCGGCGCCGCGGCCGCCGGTGGCTGACAGGACCTGCTCGGCGGGATCCGCCTCCGCGATGTTGACCGGTGTCGCGTTGAACCGTTCGGCTAGCGCGAGCCGGTCCGGCTGGTGATCGGCGACGAGCACCTGGGCGGCACCGCGCAGGTAGGAGCTGTGCGCGGCGAGCAGCCCGACCGGGCCGGCGCCGAAGACCACCGCGGTATCCCCGGGGTTGACCCCGGCGAGATGCGCGCCGTGGTACCCGGTCGGGAAGATGTCCGACAGCGTGGTGAAGTCCTGCTCGAACTCCTCTCCCGCGGGCAGCGGCAGCAGGTTGAAGTCGGCGTAGGGCACCCGCAGGTACTCGGCCTGGCCGCCCTGGTAGGGGCCCATCTGGGCGTAGCCGTAGGCCGCGCCGTCCACGCCGTCCACCGGATTGGTGGTGAGGCAGAACGACGTCCAGCCAGTGATGCAGTTGCGGCAGGTGCCGCAGCCGATGTTGAACGGCACCGATACCCGGTCACCGGGCTTGATACGGGTCACGCCGGGGCCGGTTTCCTCGACGATTCCCATGTTCTCGTGGCCGAGAATCTTGCCTTGCTCCACGTTGGTGCGGCCTTCGTACATGTGCAAGTCAGAACCGCAGATGTTCGTCGTGGTGATCCGGATGACGGCGTCGTTCGGCGCCTCGATCTTCGGGTCGGGCACTTCTTCCACGGCGACGTTGTACGGTCCCTCGTAGACAACGGCTTTCACGGCGGCTCCCATCGCGACCGGTTCGGGACAAGCTCCGTTCCGGCCGTCCGGCTGCCCGCCGACGGGACACTCAAACTGGTAATAGCCGGAAAATCCTGATACAGGACCGGCGGACGCCCGGAAGGTGCGGCTGCGACACGAACGACAGCAGGCGCGCGAAGCGTGCCCGCGCTCACCCGGGCAGGTGGCGTTCGGCGGGGCCGGTGTAGGCGGCCAGGGGGCGGATGAGGCTGTTGGCGGCGAGTTGCTCGGCGATGTGGGCGGTCCAGCCGGTGATGCGGGCGGTAACGAAGATGGGGGTGAAGGCGGGGGTGCCGAACCCGATCAGGTGGTAGGCGGGCCCGGCGGGATAGTCGAGGTTAGGGTGCAGGCCCTTGGCGTCGTACATGGCCTTGGCCAGGATCTCGTAGATGTCGAGGAGCTGCTGGCCGTCGCGAAGGGAGGCGATGTCGCCAAGGGCAGCGCGCATGGTGGGGACGCGGGAGTCGCCGTGTTTGTAGACGCGGTGGCCGAAGCCCATGATGGTGCGCTTGTCTGCCAGGGCGGCCTCGAGCCATTGCCCGGCGCGGTCCGGGGTGCCGATTTCGTCCATCATGTCCATGACGGCTTCGTTGGCACCGCCGTGCAGGGGGCCTTTGAGGGCGCCGATGGCGGCGGTGACGGCACTGTAGGTGTCGGCCAGGGTGGAGGTGACGACGCGGGCGGTGAAGGTGGAGGCGTTGAAGCTGTGCTCGGCGTACAGGATCAGGGAGGTTTCGAACGCCTTGACGATGGCGGGCTCGGGGACTTCGCCGAAGGTCATGTAGAGGAAGTTGGCGGCGAAGCCGAGGTCGTCGCGGGGCGGTACCGGATCCTCGCCCCTGCGGCGGCGCTGGTCGAGGGCGACGACAGCGGGCAGGACGGCGAACAACCGCAGGGCCTTGGCCTGGTTCGCGGCGGGGGTGTTGTCGTCTTCGGCTGGGTCGGCGGTGCCGAGCAGGCTGACCGCGGTGCGGAGAGTGTCCATGGGGTGGGCGGTGGCCGGGAGCCCGGTGAGGATGCCGGCGGTGACGGGATCGAGGGCGCGCTGGGCGCGTTCGGCGTCGTTCTGGGCGGCGAGCTGGGCCGGGGTGGGCAGGTCGCCGTGCCAGAGCAGGTAGGCGACTTCCTCGAAGCTGCAGCGGCGGGCGAGTTCCTGGACTGGGTAGCCGCGGTAGGTGAGCGAGTTGGTGTCCGGGTTGACCATGGAGATCGCGGTGGTGTCGGCGATGACGCCGTCCAGTCCCTTGCGGATCTCGGCTCCGGCAGTGTCGGTAGCTGGCATGGGTGGCCCCTTCCGGGAGTCTGGCAGGCGGCCCTGGCTAGAGCTCGAAGTTGTAGATGCCGGTGTCGAAGGTGTTGTAGGCCTCATAGTCGAGCAGGTCGTACAGGTCCCGGCGGTGCTGCATCTGATCCAGCAGCCCCTCCTGGGTGCCGCGGGTGGCGATGGCGGTCAGCCCGGTCCCGGCGGCGTGCATGGCGAGCCGCAGCAGAGTGACGGGGTAGATGACGATGTTGACGCCGAGGTTTTTCAGCGTTGCGGCGTCCAGCAGCTTGCTTTTCCCGAATTCGGTCATGTTGGCCAGGATCGGCACGTCGACGGCGGCGCGGAACCGCTCGAAATCGGCCTCGCCGGCCATGGCCTCAGGGAAGATCAGGTCGGCGCCGGCGTCGGCATAGGCCTTGGCCCGGTCGATTGCTTCGTCCATGCCGGCGACGGCGGCGGCGTCGGTGCGGGCGGCGATGACGAAGCCCGGGTCCCGGCGGGCGGCCACGGCGGCCTTGATCCGCTTCACGGCTGTGTCCCGGCCGACGACGTCTTTGCCGTCGAGGTGGCCACAGCGCTTGGGGTTGACCTGATCTTCGATGTGCATGCCGGCCACGCCGGCGTCTTCGAGGACCTGGACGGTGCGGGCCACGTTCATCGGCTCGCCGAACCCGGTATCCGCATCGACCAGGGCGGGGAGGGCGGTCACCCGGGCGATCTGGGCTGCCCGGCCCGCCACTTCGGTCAAGGTGGTCAGGCCGATGTCGGGCAGGCCCAGGTCGGCGGAGATGACCGCGCCGGAGATGTAGACGCCCTCAAAACCGTGCCGGGCGATCAGCATCGCGGACAGCGGACTGAACGCGCCGGGGAAGCGGAGCAGCTTGCCGGAGGCGAGCCCGGCCCGGAATGCCGCCCGCTTGTCCGCGGCGGTGGTGGTGTCGTGCAGCATCAGAAGATCCCCCAGGTTTCCGGCTGCTCGCCCGCCTGGGCGATGCCGGGCAGGGCGAGCGCGGCTATCTCGGCCGTGCTCAGCTCGGGGAGGCGGGTCACCGTCTCCAGGAACTGGTCCTGTACCGCGGGATCGATGACCCCGTCGGCCAGGGTGCGGAATTTGGCCACATACTGCTCGCGGGTGAACGGGTGCGCACCGGCCGGGTGAGCGTCCGCCACTGCGATCTCGTCGCTGACCACGGTGCCGTCGGCCAGGATGATCTCCACCCGGCCGCCGAACGCCCGTTTCGATGGGTCCGGGTCGTGGTAGCGGCGGGTCCACTCGGGGTCCTCGGCGGTGGTGATCTTCCGCCACAGGTCCACGGTGTCCGGGCGGGTGGCCCGGGCCCGTTCATAGGAGCGGATGTGGTGCCAGCCGCCGTCCTGCAGCGCGACCGCGAAAATGTACGGCAGCGAATGGTCCAGGGTTTCCCGGGAGGCGGCCGGGTCATATTTCTGCGGGTCCCCGGACCCCGAGCCGATCACGTAGTGGGTGTGGTGGCTGGTGTGGATCACCACCTTCTCGATCTTGGCGACCTCCCCGATCCGGGGGCCGAGCCGGCGGGCCAGGTCGATCAGCGCCTGCGCCTGGTATTCGGCCGAATGCTCCTTGGTGTAGGTCTCCAGGATGGCCCGCTTCGGCTCCCCTGGGGCGGGCAGCGGCACCGTATAGACCGCTTCCGGGCCGCCCAGCAGCCAGGCGATTACCCCGTCCTCGCCCTCATAGATGGGGCTGGGGGAGCCCTGCCCGCGCATCGCCCGGTCGATCGCCTCGACCGCGACCTTGGCGGCGAAGGCGGGGGCGTAGGCCTTCCAGCTGGAGATCTCCCCCTTGCGGGACTGGCGGGTCTGGGTGGTGCAGTGCAGCGCCTGCCCGATCGCCTGATACACGACCGGCGTGTCCAGGCCGAGCAGCGCCCCGATCCCCGCCGCCGCCGACGGGCCCAGGTGGGCGATGTGGTCGATCTTGTGTTCGTGCAGGCAGATACCCTTGACCAGATCGACCTGCACCTCGTAGGCCGCCGCGATCCCGCGGATCAGGTCCGCCCCGGACCGGCCGGTGTGCTGGGCCACCGCCAGGATCGGGGGGATGTTGTCACCGGGATGGGAGTAGTCGGCGGCCAGGAACGTGTCATGGAAATCCAGCTCGCGGACGGCGGCCCCGTTCGCCCACGCCGCCCACTCCGGCGAGGTCCGGGCCTTCGGCGCCGCGCCCCACACGGCCGCCCCCGGTATCGCTGTGTGCCGCAGTGCCTGCTCCCGCGCGGCGCGCACCGGCCTCCGTGTCAGCGATGCGACTGCCACCGCGGCGTCGTCGATCACCCGGTTGACCACCATCTCGGTCACCTCGCCGGTGACCTCCACCGGGTCCGTGGCCACCGCCGCCAGCTTCCAGGCCAGCTGTTTCTCCCGCGCCAGCCCTGCCGACGACGGATACGTCCGCACCTCGTGATCGATCATCGGCTTTCCCTTGCTGCTCGGGCATCTGAGCCGATCATGGTCAGAACATCTCGTGTGGGGTGTAGACGCCCCACACGTCACGCAGGGCGTGCGCGACTTCGCCGCCAGTGGCGCGCACCTTGAGGGCCTCGCGCATCGGGGGCAGGACGTTGGCGGTGCCCTGGGCGGCGGCGCGCAGGGCGTCGAGCGCGCGCCGGACGGCATTGTTGTCCCGTTCCTTGCGCAGAGCCGCGAGGCGTTCGCACTGGTCGATCTCGATCTGGGGATCGACGCGCAGCGGCTGGTAGGGCTCTTCCTCGCCTGCGGTGAACTTGTTGACGCCGATCACGATCCGCTGGCCGCTGTCGATCTCCTGCGCGGCCCGGTAGGCGGTGGCTTCGATCTCGGCTTTCTGGAAGCCTTGCTCGATGGCGGACACGGCGCCGCCGCGGTCCTCGACGGCCTGGATCAGGGCCAGCGCCGCTTCCTCGAGATCGCCGGTCATCGACTCCATCGCGTAGGACCCGGCGAACGGGTCGACGGTCTTGGTCACATCGGTTTCGTAGGCGATGACCTGCTGGGTGCGCAGGGCCAGCCTGGCGGCCTTCTCGGTGGGCAAGGCAATGGCCTCGTCGTAGGAATTGGTGTGCAGCGACTGGGTCCCGCCGAGCACCGCGCCCAGCGCCTGCAGCGCGACCCGGACCAGGTTGACCTCCGGCTGCTGCGCGGTCAGCTGCACGCCGGCGGTCTGGGTGTGGAAGCGCAGCATCTGCGACTTGGGATTCTTCGCGTTGAATTCCTCGCGCATGATCCGGGCCCAGATCCGGCGGGCCGCGCGGAACTTGGCGACCTCCTCCAGCAGCGTGGTCCGGGCCACGAAGAAGAAGGACAGGCGCGGTGCGAAATCATCAACGTCCAGGCCCGCGGCGAGCGCGGCGCGCACATACTCCTTGGCGTTGGCGATCGTGAACGCGATCTCCTGCGCGGGCGTGGCGCCCGCCTCGGCCATGTGGTACCCGGAGATGGAGATGGTGTTCCAGCGCGGGATCTCCTTCTGGCAGTAGGCGAAGATGTCGCTGGTCAGCCGCAGGGACTGCTTGGGCGGGTAGATGTAGGTGCCGCGGGCGATGTACTCCTTGAGCACGTCGTTCTGGATAGTGCCGGTCAGCTGGGTACCGGTGACGCCCTGCTCGGCGGCGACGAGCTGGTACATCAGTAGCAGCGTGGAGGCGGGCGCGTTGATCGTCATCGACGTGGAGATCTTGCCCAGCGGCAGACCGCCAAATAGGGTCCGCATGTCGTCGATCGAGTCGATCGCCACGCCGACCTTGCCAACCTCGCCTTGGGCGATCGGCTCGTCGGAGTCATAACCCATCTGCGTAGGCAGGTCGAAGGCCACGCTCAGGCCGCCCGTGCCCGCGCTGACCAGTTCGTGGTAGCGCGCGTTGGACTCCTTGGCGGTGCCGAACCCGGCGTACTGCCGCATCGTCCAGGGCCGCCCCGTGTACATCGATGGATACACGCCGCGGGTGAAGGGGAACCGGCCCGGATCGCCCAGCATGGCGCTGGTGTCGAAGCCGTCCAGTGCGCCAGCGTCGTAGACCGGCTGGACCGGCAGGCCGGATTCGCTGCGAGCCGCGTCGCTCACGGAACCACCCCAATCGGGACTCGGTACCATTCAGATGGTACTTAGTACCCCTAGCGATGACAAGTGGCCTCCGTCCATCAGGCCGAAAGGATGAGCGGTCATGAGCAAGCCATCGGCGCGGGACCGGCTCGCGCAGGCCGCGTTCACCCTGTTCGACGAGCGCGGGTATGAGCAGACCACCGTGGATGACATCACCGAACGGGCCGGACTGGGGCGCACCACGTTCTTCCGGCACTACCGCTCCAAGGAAGATGTCATCTTCCCCGACCACGACCGGCTGCTCGAGCTGATCAGGGACCGGCTGGCGACCTCCAATCACCGCACCGCCCTGGCCGCGGTCTCCGACGCCGTCCGCCTGGTGCTGCTGCACTACCTCGACGAAGGCGATCTCGCCCGCCGGCGGTACACGCTGACCAGCACGGTTCCCGCCCTCCGCGACCGGGAGATCGCCAGCGTGGCCCGCTACCAGCGGCTGTTCCGCGAGTTCATCGCCGACTGGATGGCCGACCCGGCCGAGCCAGCCCCGCTGCGGGCCGAGCTCATGGCCGCCGCCGTGGTCGCCGCCCACAACCACGTCCTGCGCCGATGGCTCCGCGGCGAGTCCCCCGACCCGGTCGCCGAAGTCGACGAGGCGATGCGCCAGGTGATCAACCTCTTCACCGCACCCGCCCCGCCCGCCTCCCGCGAGGGCACCGCCGGCAGCGGCACCACCATCGTCGCGTTCCGCACCAGCCAGGACATTGACACGCTGCTCCCCGCCCTCCGGCGCCTCACCA
>DASQVO010000073.1:0-31527 GCA_035640715.1 Streptosporangiaceae bacterium | reverse complement strand
TCGTGGCTGAACGGCAGCCCATCCGGTACCCCCTCAGCCCGGATCCGTGCGCCAAGCTCCTTCAGCGCCGCCGACAGGCGGGTCAGGTTCTCGTGGCTTGTCTCCGGCGTGAGATCGATGTCTCTGGTCGCTGGTATCGGGACCTGCTGTGCGATGGCGGCGAAGGCGCCGATGACGACGTAGCGCACCTGGTGCCGGTTCAGTGCAGCGACTATGGCCGCAGCGTTCAGTTCCGGTTCACCGGTACCCTCCTGGTCGCTCACGCCACATCATCCGCGGGAGTGGCATGGCGCCATGCCTGAAGCTGGCGGTCGCGGCGCTGTCGTTCGGCGTCGGAGCGGCCTGCCTCCAGTTCAGCGAGTATGTCGTCATGCGGGTCGTAGGCGGCCAGGTGCAGGCGGAGGTCGAAGCCGGCCGCGTGCAGCAGCCTGAGAAGTGTCGTCAAGGTGGGTTGCCGCTGGTCGCGCTCATACGCCGAGATCATGGTGACCGGGACTCCCGCCCGTTCGGCTAGTTCCCGCTGGCTCATGCCGGCCTTGAGCCGGGCGAGTTGCAGGAGCGCCGACGATGGCGATGGCAGCCCTTCCGCGTCATACGGTTGTGTCATAACACAATCGTATTATGCAGCGTGCTGCAATCCTGGCCACCCGCTTGCAGGATGGCGGACGACTAATGCGGTTTCGACATATAATCAGTCCACAGGTCGACGGCTTCCTGAAGGCTCAGCGCAGCGACTGCTTCGCGAGCCATGCCGACCGTGTGGACAAGCCGTTGCGCAAGCCAGTCCGGCACAGGTTCCGTGACTGCCGGCGCAGCTACCGTGATATCGCCTGCAAGTCGGCCGAGCCGTTCGATGACCGCGGCTATTTGGTGAAACTGAGGCCGCCGAGCGCCCTGAGCCTTGACCCGTGCTATGGCCTCTGCGTAAACCTCCGCGTCGGCTCTGGCGCCGACAGCCCAGATCTCGCAGATCTCCACAGTCTTGTTGCCGGTGATCCGGTAGACGATACGCCAGGTATTCCGCCCCACGACGACCTTGCGGTAACCGGTCAGCTCGCCACCGAGAGGATATCCCGCTTCGGGCGCCTCAAGCAGGACAAGTATCTTCTTGAGAACCTTCGGTGCGGCATCCGGTCCGATCCGCCTGAGGTCGTCAAGTGCCGCGTCGGTGAAGACTACCTCAGCCACTGCTACTCGTCGTCGGGCATGGCCGCGAGCGTTTCACGCGTGTGGCCAAAAGCCACGAGGACGTCATCCAGCGACGTGCGCCGACCTGTGTCAGTCGTGGCCCTGGCCAGGACAAGCGCGAGGTCGCGAAGATCTGCGGCTATCTCCTCAAGCTCATTGAGACGATCGATGCTGATCACCGCGGCCACCGGGTGATGCCGACGGGTCACGATCATGTCCGAGCCCTGTTCGGCGTCGGCGACGAGGCCAGCCACACCGCGCTGAGCCGCTTCCGTGACGCTCAGCTCCCTGACATCGTGAAGCACAGTCATGACCTAACTGTATATCAATCTGTCTAGATCGGTCCGCTCGCGGCCGCCGCTCCTGGCGGTAGCCGGCGGGACCTTGACGCCCGCTCTGGCCCGCCTGGCAAGGATTGGGCGCGTGGCCGGGCAGGTGGCCGGGTCCGAGGGCCACAGGGCGCTCCGGTGAGCAGGGAACCTGCAGCGTCAGGATGAAGTCCTCGGCGTCCTGGGGCGGGCGCGGTGCGGGGGAGGTGGCGGGGTGCCCCGGCGGCGTCCGCGATAAGCCCGGGCTTGACGCGGACGCATATGTGTCAGATCAGGGTTTCGACGTGCACGGACGGGTACCGGCGCGCGAAGCCGGTGTCGAGGGTTGCCAGTCTGAGGCCGCCTGCCTGAGCGAACGCTGCCAGGTAGTCATCTGTCCATAGCTTGTGACTGTTGTCGTCACGCGCGGAGAACGCACGCCAGACCGGTTCCAGATCGACCGGCTCGTCCGCCCACAGCACCCGGCTGTCGGCCCGGAGACGGTCAACCACCGTCCATGCCGCACTGCGCGAGATCACATCGTGACCCATGACAGCCGGGTTGGACAGCAGCCGGAGCAGGCTCATCTGGGTGACCCGGCAGAGCACGAGTCCGCCCGGTTGCTGATCGAACCACCGGGCGGCGGCCCGGTGATGGACATGCCGTCCCCATGCTGCGGCCAGCCAGGCAGCCACGTCGAGCAGAGTCACCGGCCACCGTACCGGTCGGCGTCATCCGCCGCCAGGGCAGCCTCGATGTCGGCATTGGTCACGCTGACAGGCGGCCCTTCGCTGCTGCCCACGAGCGGCAGCACGACCCGTGTGCCGTCACCGCGGCTGACCGGGACCCTGAGCTCATGGGCTACCGCCCGGGTGAAGAGATCCTTCAGGCTCTCGCCGTGCTCAGCGGCCCTGGCCTTAGCGGCGCGCATGAGGTCCTCAGGCAGATCCACCGTCGTGCGCATAAAAGCATACTAACATATCTGCCGTCGCTTGCCTGGCCCTGATCCTGGTTGCGAGGGGGCCGGGAGGCGTCATCTGCTCACTCCGGCAAGGCCTGCAAGGTAGTTGTTCCGGTATATCGTCGGGATGACGATCAGGACCTGTCCGGCAGCCGACAGGGCATTGTTCGCCATAATCCTGGCGACGCTGGCCGTTCCTGTCGTCAAAGGGGTGGGCATTCGGCGGACGATCAGCCAGCTGCACGCGATGGCCGCCTCTACCGGCAGGGGCAGCGCTGGACTCCATCGGGACGGTGTTGCGTGCAAGCAGGGAACGGGCTGGGCTGTCGCAGGAGGCGGCGGCCGATGCTCTAGGGATCAACCGGGTCCCGTCGCAGTGAAGTCGTGTGCTCCCGCCTCCTGTCCGGGCATCCGAGAATGAATACTTTTCACCCTGCGTTTGCCTCGCGGACGTGCAGCTGGGCGTCGGCCGAGCATGTCACCGCCTATGCTCCCCTACATTCAAGCGTGTGCCGCTCCACAATGTCATGTGGCGTCCGACCTGGTGGTTCATGGATTCGCGGCCTGGCGCGTCTATGCAGCCTGTTGGGTTCCAGAACTGTGTCACAGCCTCTGACCCGCGGTTTCTTGGAATTACCGGTAATCGGTCATGCGGCTCGCTCGTACTCGTTGATCAGCCCGCCGAGGACCTTGCGGCGTCGTATCTTCGCCGTCGTGAGGTCGGTGATGACGGCCGGGGTGATGCCATCGCTGTCTGGTGGCCGTAGGTTCCGGGCACGGTGAGGCCGGTGGTGGTTGTAGTGGGCGGCATAGTCCGCAAAGACGGCCAGAAGGTGCCGTCGCCCGGCGATGAGCATCCGGTCGAGGGGGAGCGCGGGCGGATTCTGCTCGCGATCGAGGCCTTCTCCAAGAAGACGCAGAAGACCCCGCCGCAGCTCATCGATGTGGCGGAGAAGAGTGTCCCGTCTCAGTTAATGTGGCGCAGTGCTGAGCCTGAGCTGCGATGCGTCTGATTAATTGAGACACCTTGGCGCCTTCGCCCTGGCATCGTCCATCCATGCCCTGGCCTGCTCGTCGGGCTCGCCGCCCTCCGCGATCATGCTGGCGATGATCAGGTCCAGCGGGTCGATGACGAGCCGGTGGCCTCGATCAGTTTCATGCACCTAGCTGCGCGTTCGGCGATCAGATCAGCCAGCCGGCCGGTTAGCTCCCGTGACAGCCCTTCGAAATCGGGGGACTTGGCGGCGCCGGCGAATGCGTCCGGAGCGGCAGCGGTGAGCCCGCGAACCCGGTTCATGAGGGCGTCAGCGTCCAGGCCAAGATCCCGGGCCGCAGCCGGCCAGGTGTTCCGGTAGGGGAAGACCCGGTAGTCACCTCCGACTTTCATGGCGAATCGGAGCTTCTTCTCGTGGATACCGTAGGGCAACACCGAGGCTACGTCGTACAGGGGCGCCAGGCGGACCTGGTTTCCCGCCAGGAGTACCGAATAGTTCTTGGCGTGGGCATCAGTGCCCGCGATGAGCCAGTTCCAGATCAGGGCGTCAGCGAACCGCCATGCGGCATTGTCGGCCATCTGTGGGGTCATGATCCGGTGCAGGAGCCCGGCGATATCAGCTGGCCCCGGGCCGCCCTCGTTCTGGTACTTGCGAGACGGCGGCACCCCCAGTGCCTGGCACATATCTTCCTGGTGTATGCGAACGATCTGACCACCGGCAGCCCAGCGGTCATAACGCTCTATGACAACGGCCCTCTCGTCACCAAAACGGGCGATCTTCGTACGAACAACGGTGATTCCCGCTCGCCGGGCCGCGTCGAGGCAGAGATGCTCGTTCAGATCGTGGTTGTCCAACCCGGAGACTGCCGGCTTAAGGATGTGAGTGGTGGGCGTCGAACCGGACGGAACCCCCCAGCGCCCCTCTTGGAACAGCAGGGCTGTTTTCGCCTGGGCTCCGGCGAGGCTGAACTGGCCGGTGAAGGTCCGGCCATGCCAGGCCGTCGAGTCCTCCCGGAGTTCCCGGAGACGCTGAGCTACGTCGTCGTCAGCAAGCCAGGTAACCTTGCCGGGCCTCCCGAGAACACGATCAATCTTTTCCGGCGGCACAAAGCGCACAGCGCCTGCGCAATCTTCGCCGATCGGCGTGGCGAGCAACGAGAAAGGGGACGACGCGGAAACGTGGAACTCCCTGGCCCACCGGGCCAGCACGAGATCGTTGTCGGGCAGAAGGCCCTGCAGCCAGGCGGTGACGACGTGGTTGGGATGTGACCGGACCTGAGTTGGCATCGACAACGAGAGCGGAGTCGCGTTGGCTCGGCTCCGGTACTCGTCGCTGTAGTCGAACCGGAGTCGGCCTCCCTGTTGGCGCACGATGATTCCGGCGATGGCGCCGTCCATGATGACGGCAAGAGAGTCGGTCAACGGTTCCCGTACTCCTCCAGGAAGGCGTCGAGGTCCACCTGCTCTCTCGCGGAGGCCCCGGCGTCAGGGCCACGGGGCGCGACGTCAAGGACCAGGTCAAGCGCGTCAAGGAGGCGGATGACGAGGCCGAACTCCACGGTGGGCTTCCCGCCCTCGAAGGAATTGACCCATTCACGGGAGACGCCAGCGCGGGCAGCCAGCCTAGCCTGGCTAAGGCCAAGATCCTGCCGGCGGCCCCGGATGGTGGAGGCCATGTCATGCATGGAATTGATCTTCATAGGTCTTTGCCGACTCGCGCCGTAGGCAATTCTGTGGACGTACGTCCACAAGCATAACATGTGAACGTACGTCCATAAGGCCAGGCTATGAACGTACGTCCACATGCTCGCGATGTGCCGAGAGCCGGTGACATTCACGGTGCGTCCGGCCAGCTGCGGAACATGGCGGGTGGGCGGGTGCGGTGCCGAGGGCACCTGTTCCCGGCGCAGGGTGCGAGGTGGGTGCAACGGCGCGCCCAGCTCATCCGAAGGCATGACCGGGAAGCGGTCTCCGGCAGGGACGGGAGTGCGTGTGACGGTTTCTGCTGAGCACGGGCGGTACCGGGAGGATTCCCCGCAGGGACCGGCGGGCACCCGGCCCGCCGGGGGAGCGATACGCCGGGCGCTGGCGCGCGCCAGGGACGGCAAGGCGCTGGATCCGGCCGAGGCCGCGATCCTGCTCCAGGCCCGTGGCAGCGACCTGGACACGCTGCTGGCCTACGCCAGCCGGACGCGCTCCGTAAGGTCGGCCATCCCGATTACGGAATGTGACTGCCCACAGGGGGCGCGGCGCGCCTGATCCGCCTACATGCGCCGTTCTCTGTCCTGCCGGGAGGCTGCCGGTGGAGTGCCGGATGGTTGTTCCGGGCGGCTGCGGAGGGCAGCAGAAGCTCTTCGGTGGCGTCTGCTGCCAGGTTGCGGCGCGGGAGGGTCAGGGACCACAGCCGACGGCGATGCTCAGAGCCTGGCAGACCTCCCGCATCCGGTCCGGCCCGAGGGTGGTGACGTGCTCGGTCAGCATCGCCCCGCAGTCGGTGGTCGTCGCGACGGGGAAGGGCATTGACGTGGGGCGCACGGTACCTGAGCCGGACGTCCTAATCGTGTCACGCGCGGTGGTGAGGTCCGGCAGCCTGGTGTTCCAGCCGGCTGACGTGCGCCTGGCGATCGAGGTCGTGTCCCCGGGGACGACGACGAAGGACCGCACGCTGCGCCCTGCCCAGTACGCCGGGGCAGGCATCAAGTGCTTCTGGCGGGTGGAGAACCAAGACGATGCGATGGTGGTTTACACCTTCGAGCTGCTTCCCGAGGGCAGCTATGCGCCAACGGGCGTTTTCCACAGCAGAGTCAAGCTCGACCGTCCGTTCCCGATCGATATCGAGCTTCCCGAAGTGACCTGGTGAATCTGGCCATCGCCGGCCACATCGCGGACCTGCTGCGCGCCCGGGTGCGCGACTGACCCGTTGGAGACGGCTGACAGAACTCGCGATGAGGTCCCAGCTCTTTCGGAGAAAGACTGTGAGCAGCCGGCAGATCCGACTCACCTCGCGCTACGATTCGCGGACCCTTGACGGTGATCTTGCTCGGCTTCAAGAATGGCTGCGCCGGGAGGATGGCCCGTTTCAGCGCAGGAGCCGTGCTAAACGCTGGAGGAGGCCCGGGCACTCTACCGCTTTGGCTGATGGCCAGCCGCGCGCACGACGGTCATGCGGTGGGCGATGGTGGCGACGAAGACGGTGGCCAAGTCGATGTCATCAGGCGTGAAGCAGAACCCGGTGACCGTGGCGAGCAGTCCGGCCTCGGGGAAGGGCACCAGTGCCTGGGAGATGCCGGTGTCGATCCTGAGCGGCTCGCCATCGGGTCCTGCGGCTGGCAGGGGTAGTTCGCCGCAGCGCCGGATACCCACGCCGTGCCCGTGTGCGGTTGGAAATTCCTCTATCTGGGCGTCGGGATAGTGGTGGCGCAGCAAGGCAGCCAGGAGGCTGGCTGGGCTGATCCCGTCCGGCACCTCCAGCGGGGCCGCGGCGATGCCGAGCAGCATCAGCCGCGTCCGGCCATCGAGTTCCCCGGCGAGCACGCCCAGGTATCCCAGACCGCCAGCGGCAACGACCTGCCGTGCGGCCCATAGCTGCTGCAGTAGCGCCTGCCGAATTTCGCCAGGTTCGCCTTGCCCGGTGGCAAGCAGCGGCATGCAGCGGTCGGCGAACGCTGCATGCTCGGCGCGCGCGGTAGCCTCGTCGGCTTCGATTGCCAGGCTGAAGATCCCGTCCGGCACTTCAGCCCGCAGCCGGTATGTGCCCGCGCCAAGTTCCGCTGTTGCCGCCTCCTGGTCCGGTTCGGCACCGCCATTGCCACCTGGCCGGTGCGCTGCTTCGTGGTCCAGGGAGCCGTGCGTCCCTGCAGCGCGCTGAGGTCCTTGCTCCTGGCCTGTACCGGCAGTGACCCTTGCCGTGCGGCGGCCGGACGCCGACGTCACGTCCCCTGCGTTTCGGCTTCGATCTCGTCCCGCCATACTTTCGGGCCGCCGGGGGTGGTCTGCGGGATCTCGCCGCGTTCGGCTTTCCCCTGCCATTCCTTGCGCAGCCGGTCGAGTTCCATATACCGGCGCGAGCCACGGACGCCGTTGCGCATCACGCCGCCGAAGGCCCAGACCAGCAAACCAGTCGGGATGAGTGCAATCACAACCATTGCCCAGCGCATTGCCCCTGGCGTAACGGCAACTACGTACCAGAACGCGATCGAGAGGACCACGAGCACACCGGACAGCAGCGTTCGGCCGATGTTCTTCCATGAACTGTTCGCAGCCCGGCACTGGGCTTGCTCGATCACGCTACGGGCCTGGAACTCTTCCCAGGATGTGGCGTCCTCGGGGCGCAAAAGCTGGCGGTCGCGTTTACGTTCCGTCATGGCCATTCCTTATCCCAGGCCGGTGGCCTTGTTGGCTGATTCCTGCCAGGGAGTCTTACCGGCAGCGACATCGTTGATCCAGGTCCGGACGTTGCCGGGGATAGCCTCGATTCCCGCGCCGCTGAAGGACCAGCTCGCCTGCCCGGCGACAATGTCGACGGCTCGCCACGTGCTGTAGCCGGTGAAATCCTTCACTTTGCTCAGGTCCCCGGCGGTCGCGTCCGCCTCGCCCTTGGCTGCCGCCTTGAGTGAGTCGCCGATCATCCTGAACATCCCCGGAGCCACATCAGCCGTCTTGCCGGTGACCAGCCCGGTGAGCGTGCGCGCCTGCGTCATCGACCCGGTAAGGCCACTTTCCTTGTAGATGTCGGCCAGCTTCCCGGCGGCCTTCATCCAGCCCGCATCCGCGACTACCGCTACCGCATCAAGCGCCACCGCACCCCAGCTTCCGTGATCGAAACCGGCCAGCAGCATATCCATGATCAAGGCGGTGCCAGCAGCGGCCAGCGCGATGGGGCCGAAGATCGCGGTCAGCGGCGGGAAGAGAGCCAGCAGCCCGGCGACCGTGGCGACGACGTTCGCCACACCAGAGATGAACTCCAGCAACGCCTTGTTGTGGACGAATTCGCTAAGCCCGTGGACGGTGGTGTCATAGATCGCCTGGGCGTCATGCCACAGGGAGGCGAAGAAGCCGGGCGGGTGGGGGGCCATGTTCCCGGCGTCGTCGAGCTGACTGTCAGCCTTCTGCACGGCGGCCAGATACCGGGTGTGGAGGTCGTCGGCCCTGGCCAGGATGCCCGACAAGGCGGTATTCGCCTCGTCAAGCCGGGCCTTCTGTGTGGGCTTGAGCCCTGGGATGTAAAGCGGGGTGCTGCCTGCCGGGAGCCCGGCGGACTGCAGCACCGCGTCCAGCTCGGTTCGGTAGGGGCGGGCCTGCCGGTCCGCTGTGCCGCCGCGTTGGCATACGGGCCGTGGACAGTTTTGTCCATTTCTGTGACGCGGATACCGAACTGCTGGTTTACCTGCCACTGTCCAGCCATGACGTGCGCCCAGGAGATATGAAAGGCCCGGCCCCTTTCTCTCCAGGGACCGGGCCGGTTGCCTTACTGGTGGCCTGTTACGGCTCCGTGCGCAGCTCCGTCAGCCACATGACGACCGTGCTCATGCCGCAGCCTCCGTCCGGGCGGTCACGACACTGTCCAGGTGGGCGTGCAGCTGCCTGGCCCTATCCGTGCCGCAATGGAGCTTCGTCTTGATCGCCCGGAGGCTCGGTACCTGACCCTCGGCGAGCACGTCGGCGAAGGCCGCTTCAGCGCGCCTCGGGGTCGCGTTGTTGCGCCTGCGGGGAGCACGCGTGGCCGTCACTGTCCGGGCACGCTTCCTGGGCACGGGGGATCTGTGCGCGGTGCCACTGCCTGGCCCGTGCTCGCGGGCGCGGGGATAGGTGCCTCTTCGAGCACGTTGTCCGCCACTGTCTCGGCCGTGGTCGCGGGCACGGTGGTAGGCACCTCTACGGGCACGTCCTCGACCACGTTTTCCGGAGCGGCCTCGGCCGCTGGCTGGTGTGCGCCGACCGTGCGCTTGAGTAGGCCAAGCGCAACCGTCAACGACGCCGCCGCAGCAAGTGGAGGCACCGCTGCGGTAGCCCGGCTGGCGAGGTCATGCCCGGCGACGTGGCCGACGTTCGCGGCCACCGAGGCGGCCAGCCCGGCCACGGTCACGAGCCAGGCGAACAGCCGCGTCCGCACCGACTAGCGGTCGGCTAGGCCAACGAACAGCGTCAGCTCGCCGACGGCGGTGAACGTGTCGATCTGGAATGGCCAGAGCACTGCCCAGATGCCAGCGAGCCTGTGCTCGTGGGCCCACAGGAACAAGCCCCTGAAGGACTCGCCGAACGAGGTCGCCGACGCGGCCACCACCAAGATGGTGATGACGACGAGTGCAGCCCGCCGGGCGCGAAGGATGCCGGTCATGCTGCCGCTCCGTCCATCTTCGCCAGCGCGGCCAGGCACGGGTCGATGTCCTTGGTCATTGTGTGCACGTACCTGGACGTGACTGCCAGGCTGCTGTGCCCGACGCGGTCCCGCACGGCCGCCAGGGGCACCGTAGGGTCGTTTGCCAGCCAGGAGATGTGCGAGTGCCGGGCGTCGTGGACACGGAGCCCGGGGAGCCCGGCAGCGGCCACCGCAAGCTTCCACACCCGACGGAAGGTCGCCCGGCAGAGGTACCCTCCCCGCACCGCACGGAAGACCCAGCCGCCGTCGTTGGCCTCACCGGCCGCCACGAGCCGACGGGCGAGGTCCGGCTCGACCGGGATGTTCCTGACGGCGTTGCGGCTCTTCCCGTGGTCCTGCTCGATTGGCTTGCTTGCGACCTCGACGATCGTCCGCCGGATCCGGATCACGTTCCCGGTGATGTCCCGGGCCTGGAGCCCCATCAGCTCGGAGTACCGGGCACCGGTCTCGAACAACGCCTCGATCAGGAGCCGGTAGTGCTCGGGGGCTGCCTCACGGATCACCCGGGCCTGCGGGCGCGTGGCGATCATCATCTCCCGGTCCCGGCGCGGTGCGATCTTGACACCAGCCGTGATGTCCTTCTCCATCAGGCCGTCCTCGACGGCCGTCCTGCACATGGCACGAAGGACGGTCATCACGTGGCCTACGGTCGCGTCTGACACCTCGGTCTCTTGCTTCCGGATGAACGCCCGGATGTCGGCCGGGCTCAGCTCTGCCAGCGTGATGTGTCCGAGTCCTTGGACGACGCGCTTGGCCCACTGCCTGTACGACTCGCGTCCTGTGGCGCTCAGCCGGTGTCCGGAGAGGAAGACCGGCATGTACCCGGCGATCGTGAGCTTCCCCCGCTTGCTGGCCGCGTGGACCGCCACCGGCTTGCTCGGGGCCTCTCCCAGAGCTTCGGCGCGCTTTGCAGCCTTCAGTGCTTCCCGCTTCGTGTCGAACGTCCCGGCGCTCTTCTGGGCCCCCGAGCTGTCCCGGAAAAGAGCTGTGTACCTGTTCCCGCGCTGTCTCACCGATGCCATCAGGCCACCGCCTCTGCGGCCTTGCGGGCCTTGGTGACCTGGTGGAGCAGCCGCAGAATCTGCCGGTACTCCGGGCAGTCCAGCAGCATGTCCATCGGGTGCTTCTCTGCTTCGTCCCGGACCCGGGCCGCCTCGGCAATGGCTTCTGCTTCTGCCGCGCGGAGTGCCTCGATGAGCTTGCTCACTTGCTTGCGTCCTTCCGGTAAATGGATCATGGACGCGCCTCCCTTCGTTGTGTCAACGGGAAGACCCTACGGAAACCGCGATATCACCGCAAGCGGTGCGCTGACGTGCGGCTTTGGCCCTGGCCCGTTGACGAACTTAGTCGGCGGCAAGGACAACTTCGCCGCCGACCGGGAAGCCGCTGAAAAGGCCATGCAGGCCCACCCCGACGTGGTCGCCGCAGCCCGCGCGAACCGTGCATTTCTCGGCCGGGCGGTGCGCTTCCTGGCTGCCGAGGCGGGGATCCGGCAGTTCCTGGACATCGGCACCGGCATCCCGTCAGCGGGCAACACCCACGAGGTCGCCCAGGGGGTGGCGCCGGAGTCGCGGGTCGTGTATGTGGACAACGACCCGATCGTGCTGGCCCACGCCCGCGCCCTGCTGACCTCCGCGCCCGAGGGCAGGACTGCCTACCTGGACGCCGACGCCCGAGACCTGGATACGATCCTCGCGCGGGCAGCCGGGACGCTGGACTTCAGCCAGCCGGTCGCGATCATGCTGCTGGCCATCTTGCACGTGATCGAAGACCCCTACGCGATCACGTCCAGGCTGCTGCACGCCGTGCCGGCGGGCAGCTACCTGGCGATCTCGATCCCGGCCAGCGACATCCAGCCCGAGGCCAACGCCGCGGCGGTCCGCCGCCTGGCCGAGAACGTTCCAGGCGTCACTATCGCCCATCGCAGTCACGCGGAGGTGGCACGGTTCTTTGACGGCCTGGAGCTGCTGGAGCCCGGCGTGGTCCCGGCCAACCGCTGGCGTCCCGGGCCAGGCGGCCCCGACCCGGCACACGATCTCCCGTGCTACGCGGCCGTCGGCCGGAAGCGGTAACGCCGCCTTGGCCGGACGAGAGGCCCCGGCACTTGGTGATGGGCCTTCCCCGGCCGTGGTAGTGGATGCTATCGGTCGCGGTGCCGGTGCGGCCAGCCACCTACCAAGAGGTCCAGCTTCAGCTGCCCCTGGTCAGCCGTGGAAGACGCACGTGTCGTCACCAACCATGAAAGTCACAATCATAAGGATCGTCCCGAACGGACACGGGCTCCGCATCTTCCGACAGAACACACCAGCGGTGTACTCTCGGACCTGTCGAAGGGCGTCTAATAGACATGGGTCTCAAGAGCATGGCGGCGTGCGCCGCCACCGCAGCACTCGTGACCGCGGGCCTGGCGATCGCGCCTACGGCGCTGGCGGCGCCCGCCAGGCCGGCCGCGCCGAAGCCGGCGGCCACCGCAGGGGCGCCATACCTCACCTGGGGCAAACCGGTCCATCTAGCCGGCAACGGCTATGGCGACCTTAAAGCCGTTTCATGCCCGTCAGCGACGGACTGCCTGGCGATCGACACGGGTGGGGATGCCGTCACCTGGAACGGCAGGCGATGGTCGGCGCCGGCTGCGGCGATCAGAGGCGCGGCGGGCCTCGCCAGCCTGTCCTGCCCGTCGACTACCTTCTGCGCGGCCGCTGGGAACAGCCTATGGATTGGTCATGGCACCCGGTGGATCAGAAGCGGACCGCCGCCCGGACGCTACGTCTGGGACGCGGTCTCCTGCACGTCGGCCACGTTCTGCACGGCCGCCACCATCGACGGCTACGTGAGCAAGTACGACGGCCGCGCCTGGTCCGCCCCCGTCCGCATCGACAGCGACGCGCCGGGCAGTATGACGGTGTCGTGTGCCTCGGCTACCCGCTGCTTCGCGATGGACGGGTACGGAGCCGTCTATCGATGGAACGGGACCACGTGGACCTCCATCACCGGTTTCGACAAGTACGCGTCGCTGGCCTGCGCGCCGGGTAAGTTCTGCATGGTCCTTGACGACGAGACCGTCTACACGTTCAACGGGTCGTCCTGGTCGCCGTCGGGCAACGGCCCGCTCGCTATGAATGCCTACCTGAGCTGCGCGTCCGCCACGTTCTGCATGGCCCTGAACCCCAGCGGCACCGCTGACCTGTACAACGGGAAGGCATGGCGGCAGTTCCCGAAGCCGGTCTTCACCACGCATGCCGGTAGCTATGTGCCCTTCGCCGGCGCCCTCGCCTGCTCGCGCGGGGTATGCGCGGCGGTCTCCACCGCCCCGGCCTCGGCCGCGAACGTCTACCGGGCCGGCGCCTGGGGCGGCCAGGTGACGGTTGACAACAGTGGCGAGCTCGACTCGGTGTCCTGTCCGGCTAGCGGGTTCTGCGCTGCCACGGGCATGTCGGACTATGCGGTGATCAGGCGGGGCGGCCACTGGGGCGGGGCGGTGACGCTGCCGCGAGCGCAGGAGATCACCTCCGTGTCGTGCCCGTCCGCCACGTTCTGCCTGGCCGCGGACGTAGCCGGGCACGCGTGGCGGTACACGGGGACGCGCTGGGTGAACGCGCCTGCGCCAGTGCTTTCCCTCGGCTACCAGACGCGCGTTTCGGAGGTGTCGTGTGTCAGCCCCCGGTTCTGCGCATGGGCCGGCTACGGGCTCACGGTCTTCAACGGAACCCGGTGGACGCCGTTTGCGCAGGCCTACGGCGACTGGACCGCCGTCGGCTGCGCGTCGGCGGCGTTCTGCGTGGCGGGCGACGTTTCGGGTGAGGTATCGGTCTTCAACGGGAATGGCTGGTCCGCGCCGGTCCAGATGACCCCCGGTTTCCCGGGGATCGCGGCGATCTCGTGCCCGTCGGCGCGGTTCTGCGTGGCGGTCGACAGTTCCGGCGGGGTTGGCACGTTCAACGGCGCGACGTGGGCCTACGCGAAGATCGCCGCCAGCTCGCTGACGGGGGTGTCGTGCACCTCAAGCCGCTTCTGCGTCGCGGTGGACGAGACCGGCCGCGCTTACACGTTCAACGGCACCCAGTGGTCCAAGCCTGTGGCCACGCACCTGCGGCCAAACGCCATCCAAGAGGGCGTCTCGTGTGCGTCGGCGACGTTCTGCGTGGCGGTCGACAGCCTGGGCGACACGGTGACCGGCACCTAGTAGTCGCGGACGAGGGCGGCCGATGATCATCTCCTGGATCTCGGCCGTGCCTTCGCCGATGAGCAGCGAGGCGAGGAAGGCACCGCCACGGTTGCGATCCAGGATTACACGCAGCGGCAGCAGCGGATGCGTGACGCGTGGGGGAGGGTGACGCGCAACGCCGGGCGCGGTGCTGGCGTATCAGTGTCGGTGAGTGCGGCTAACATCCGTTCCTGTCGTGGCACGGGATCAGATCCCTGCGCGGATGCCGACCGTGGAGTGCAGATTAGTGGCTGATATTCCCGAAGCTGTGGTGGGGGTGCTCGCTGCGCCGGTGGCCGGGGCGGTGCCTGTGATCGCGCCCCGGATTCCGCCTGGTCCTGCAGCGGAGCTGGGCCGGGGCACTTGAGCTGACCGTCCCGGCGCTGGACCTGGCTGGCGTGCCGGACCTGTCGTCCTACCTCGGCCAGCCGCTGGAGGGACGAGTTGCCTTCGCGCATGCCGCCCAGGACAGCCAGGCCGTGACCGCGGCGGCGCTGCTGGAACGGCTCCGTCCCGGCACCGCTGACCTGGACGCGCGGGCCTGGGACGAGGTCGTGGAGGTGAGCTGGCGCGCTGCTGCGGGCCTGGCCTCGGTCACCGGCCCGGATGGCACCGGGTGACCGGCGGCTGCGCCGGGCAACGCCGCCGTGGCCCGGCGACTACCGGCTGCGGGTGCACGCCCGCGGCAGGGACGATGCCGACGAGGATGAGGGCTACGAGCTGGCTGTCTGGCCAGCTCCCGCCGCACCCGCAATCGTGCACAAGCGCACCGACCGGCTCGGATACCGCCTCCGCGGCGAGCCGGTACCGGACCGGCCGCAGCCGCCGGAACGCGCGTACCGCTGGGTGCGGCGCAGCGCGCTGGACATGGCCGCCACGGTTACCGTGGTCACCGGCTCCACCGCCGGGGACGTCCTGCGGGCCTTCGGCGCCGACCCGGACCGGCCGGAGTCCCTGCGCCGCATCAGCGACGACGTGACCGCACGCATGTCGATCGATCCGTGGGTCGCGGTGCTGGAGGCCGGAACCGCCGTGCTCGCCGTCGAGTACAACGGCTTCCAGGGCGCGGATGAGGCCGTCTTGCGCCGGGCGTCGGCCGGCGGGCGGGCGGCGAGCATGTTCTGGAACGTCAACGCCCTGACGCGGCTGTCGTTCGCCGAAGGCGGCCAGGTGCTGGCGTCCTTCGAGCCGCCCGGAGACATCGACGCCGGGCCGGCGGTCGCGGCGGCCCTGGACGGCCTGGACTTCGGCGACTACCGGGACAAGACGGGCAAGGGCCTGGTCGCGGTCCAGCGCTTCACCGGCCGCGGCATCACAGCGCAGGACCTGGACCGGATCGAGGCAGCCGGCATCGCCTTCCGGATCATGCCCCGGCCATGACAGGACCCATAGCAGCGGGGGAGGACAGGTGGATACCGAAGATGACTGGGTCGTGTTGTGGTGGCCACGCGGCGAACTCGCTGACCTGCGAGCTGCTGTGTCTAACAATTGTTGTACACTAGGTGCATGAGTGTCGGATTCCGCCCCACCGAAGAAGATCTCCGTGTCATCGAAGCCAATCGCCGCAAGGACGAGAAGACCAGCGACGTCATCCGCCGCGCGCTGCGGCTGCTGGACCGCGAGGCATGGGAGGAGCGTGCCCGCGCCGACATGCACCGGCTGAGGACCGAAGACCTCTCCGCCGAAGCGGATGCATGGGAGTACGACGCCGACGGCAATATCCGGATTATCGGCACCAACCTTACCGTTCCGGCGAGGTCACAGGATCGCGCATGATCCGCGGAGCGGTCTACCCCGTAGACCTTGGCGACGCCAAGCGTGGCCATGAGCAGCGGGGGCAACGCCTCGGGCTCGTCATCAGCATCGAGCAGAACGCTTGGTCTACGGTGACCATTATCCCGACCTCGACCAGCGCTCAGGCGTCCGTCTTCAGGCCGGAAGTTGTCATCGCGGGGCGGGATACCAAGATCCTGATCGATCAGATCCGCACCATTGACGTCTCGTACGTTGCCGGCGAACTCGTGGATTATCTCTCGCGGGATGACATGGCGCAGGTCGAGTATTGCCTGTCGCGTTACTTCGGCCTTCTGCGCTGACGTACATTACCTGCCTGCGGTGAGCAAGTTCCGCCGGTACCGGACGTACTTTCCGACCATCGACATCATCGCGCCGACCCCGGTCGAAGCTGGTCGATCGAACGCATTCTGACCGACCTGATCACCAGGTACCAGCTACGGGGCACGTCGTCAGCGACGCCCACCTGGCCGCGCTCGCCGTCGAGCATGGGCTTGAGGTCTGCTCCAACGACAGTGGCTTCGCGCGGTTCAGCGAAGTCCGCTGGATCAATCCAGTGGCTCCGGCATGACCATGGCGCCGCCGGAGCAGGACGGTGCCCGCACCTCAGCGATCCGGGCAGACCTGGCGAGTGTTCCTGGCCGGGCAGGCCAAGACCATCCTGGCTGCGGATTTCTTCCACGTCGATACCGTGTTCCTGCGCCGCTTGTCTGTGCTGTACCAGGGCCAACCCCCCACGATCCGGGCAGGATTGCCGGCCGGCGAGCAGGTCAGGAGGCCTGGCGGTGCTGGTATTCCTCCGCGGCGGCGAGCAGTACTGACATGGGCACCATGTCGTCTCCTGCCTTCTGCCGTGCGACGGCCGCCTCGATGACCTCGCGTATCCATGCACCAGTGGCCATGCCCCGGGCGCGCGCGATGGCGCGCGCGTCGTTAAGGACCGCGGTGGGCAGTCGCGTGTTAAACCCGGACATCGCGGTGTCAGCTTGCTTGCCCTCATGACGGGACCACTCCCCGGCCTGCATGTCCGCGGAGATGTCATGGGTGTGGATGTCGGACACCCGACCAGTGTATCACGTTCGTGATACAGGCGAGGCATGCTGCTGATCGCAGGGCTGCTGGTGGCCGTGGCGGGGAGCCGTGATGCGCGGCCAGATATCAGGATGCTTGACGAGCGCGCGGAGAGTACCTTGTGCGGCGTGGCTGACCTTTACATCGTCGGCTTCGGTGGCGGCCGTTTCGCGTGGATCCGGGCTGTTAGGTGCCGTCCAGGGGAGTGGACATGAGGCGGACGATCTCGTCGGCGAAGCCGGGTACGCCTGCCCTGCCGAGCAGGGTGGCCAGGTCCTGCGGGGCGAGCGGTGGTCTCCTGGTGTGGGCAGCTTGCTCGCGGATGACCTGCAGGATGGTGGGCGGGCTGAGGTCAATCTGGTCTAGCAGGAAGTCGTCCGGGTGGACTGCCTCCAGCCCGAGCGGGCCGAGCGCCGTGGCGGGGAAGTCAGCCAGGTTCGCTGTGATGATGGCATCCGCGCCACCCCGGATCGCCGCCGCGACGACGTGCCGGTCGTCCTCGTCGGGCAGCCGGATTCCCGGCTCGAGTTCTTCCCATCCGGTGACCATGGCGTCGCCGAAGGCCTCGCGCATGCTAGTGAAGCGCTTGCCGACGTCGATGCCCGGGTGGATCTCCTCCGTAGCCTCCTGGGCCTCGGCGAGGATCCGGCCTGACCACAGCGGGCGGTACAGGCCCTTCTCGGCCACGCGCAGCAGCGTATCCGCGAGCGCGATGGGCACGAGGACGCACGCGTCGAGGACCGCCGTGTAGCGCGGCATCGTCAGGAGGCGTCCCCGTGGCGGGCGGCTCGCCGGCGGGCTCTCTTCAGCGCAGCGGCATAGTCCTCGGGGGTGCCGCCGTACAGGCCTGCCTCGCTGGCGTCCTCGGTCATCCGGTCCAGGGCCGCGCGCCGGTCCATGCGCTGCCGCTCCTGGTAGGCGAGCAGGTCGGTGAACAGGATCCTGCGGTGCCGCCCTGGCTGGTCGTAGGGGATCTTGCCGTTCTCAAGGAGCTTGACCAGCGTCGGCCGGCTGACGCCAAGGAAGTCGGCCGCCTCCTGGGTGGTGAGCCGCTGTGTGCGCGGCACGAGGGTGATGACCTTGCCCTCGCGCATGGCCTCCACGACCTCGACCAGGACCTGGTAGATCTCCTTGGGCAGCGGCACCTGCTCGCCGTCCGGGCCGAGCAGCAGCCCCGGCTCGGTGTGATGCTCCAGGAACCGGCCCAAGTCCAGCAGCGCGGTGAAATCTCGCGGCGGGAACACCACTCCCGGCTGGGCTGTCGTCGCCATCACGTCCCTCCTCGCCAACCAGCATAGCGTAATTCGAAAGAAACGAAAACTATGGCGGCCGGGAGCTGGCCGGGCCGGAGCTAATCTCCGGCCCGAACGCGCTCACGTGCCCCTGGTGACGCGCTGCAAGGTCCCGTGTACGAGCTTTCCAGGGTGATAACGGTTCCGATCTCGCCGTCCGATCCGCTTCATGCTGCGGGTCCTTCCGGCTGCGTTTGTCCCGACCCGCATCGGCGCCCGTCAATCCGTTGCAAACGTTCTCCAATAGTGGCTACATGATCATCTGTATACGTGCCGCAAGCATGACAGGATCGCGGTGGCCCGGTGGCCCGGTGGCCCGGTGGCTACGATGGCTCACGCTGGTGGCTTCTCAACCGGGAGGTTCCATGACGTCGGACCCCGAGCGGACCTCGATCTACGACTGGGCGGTCACCGCGAACCTGCAGCCGGAGCCGATCGGCGTCGAGGTCTGGCGGAACCTGCCCGAGGAGTTCTGCCGCCAGGTCGAGATCGTCAACGGCCAGGCCGTGCGCTGCGAGAAGCCCAGCCGGGCCTATCAGGCCGCGGCGGCTCGCGTGGCGGCGATGCTCGGCGCCGCCGCGGAGGCGCACATGGAGCGCAACCCTGGCACCTGCCTGGACACGAGCAGCGACTTCGACGTGCTGCTGTGGGAAGTTCCGGCCGCCACGATCCGCAGCCCGGACGCCGCGCTCTTCGACTGCGCGCCGAACGACGCCCGGCCGTTGCCCGCGCACCTGGTGAAGGTCATCGTCGAGGTCGTCTCTCCGGGAAGCAGGAAGGCCGACCAGCTGGACAAGATGGCCGAGTATGCCGACGCCGGCATTCCGTTCTACTGGCTCGTCTGGCTCTCCGGGGATCACGTTCTGTCCATCGACATTCACGTCCTCGACCACACCCTCGGCTATTACCGCCTTTTCCGGACGCTGACCCCGGAACAGGAAGTAAGCACCGTCGAGGTACCGGTGAGGATCCAGGTCGACTGGACGCGCCTGGCCCGCTTGGTCCGCCAATGAACCGCCGCGAGCGGTCGCGCCGCTGGCCGGCTTTGTCAGACGTGCTCCGCCTGTGGACCGGCGCTCGCAGCGGGCGCCAGTTGCATATGATCGTGGCGCCTGAACGGGGCGAGCCGGTTCCAAGGTCACGGCTATCACGGGAAGGAGCATGCCGTGCCGATGCCGTCAGATGCTGACGCGGATGGCGTGCGGTCCAGTCTGCTTGCTGCGGCCGGGAAGGTCCGGCATCCGGACTTGCTCCTCTGGCGTTTCGTCGCTGACATGGATGTCCTGCCAGATAGTGATGAGATTTCTGAGGACGATGTACCTGCCGGGGAGCGGGAGCCGGCAGGGCTGCGTTGCTTGTCGCTGCTCTGGACGTGGTGGACCGGTGTATTGACGATCTTCAGCTGATCGAGTTCGGCGATGACCAGCAGCCGGACGCGGATGAGGCAGAAGAATCGTTCGTTTACGAGTGGTTTCCGGAGCGTCATCGCAACGCCTATGACGAGGATTTTTTCCGGAAGGTCATGGTGACGGCGGTCCAGGTCGCCGCCGATCTCGCCGACCCGCAAGGCGGCCCAGCGTCATGCACTGCCGAGGAGATCGTCCGCCATGCTGTCGGCGTGACCGCGGGAGAACTCTGCGAGGCGGCTGGACTTGAGAAGCCGTGGCTTGATCCTGATGAATACCTGCTGGAGGACGCCGACTTCGAGTTCCTGTACGGCAAGGACATGGATGGGCTGGAAAACGATCCGGGCATGCAAGCGGCCCTCAACATCGACGTTCCGCCCGTCCAGGACTGGTTTTCGCCGTTCAACAGCTCCCGGGTCGTCCACCCTTACGCAGAGACTCCGTGCAGCGCACCTGTCCTGCATGACCTGTATCCGCGACTCGGGCCAGACGACGATCCATCAATTGTCCTGGCCTCGGACATCGTAGACGCAGCTGCGCCAATAGCCTCCCTTGCCGCGGGGAGCGAGATTGTCGCGCTGGCCCGGCAGGCGGTCACTCCCGGGAACGGCCAGTGGGTCGCCGATGAGACCAAGCCGGAGCGTTCATTCGCTGCGCTCGTCACGGCTGCGGCCACCGGCGAAGGGAGCGGCTGGCTTGAATGGGAACCCCATGATGGCGCGGACTCCATCCGCACCGAACCGGTTATTGCACTTACCGCTCACCGCCATTTTCCGGTCGGAGACGACGAGCCGTGGGTTCACGCAGCCATCGGCGGAGGACGGTTTCTTGCGATCCCGCTGCGGTTCGTCGTCGCCTACCGTCCAGATCCCCAAGTTCGTAAACATTGGGAGCAGACGTTCAACAACCTGCTTCCGTAGCCGGGCCTGGCTGACCAGGATTTCCAGCCTGCAGCATCCAGCGCGTCCCGCTCTTCTTCCGTGCGGCCGTAACGCGACGCCCCGCTCCGAACCGCGCTCTGGCGAGCCCGGCAAGCGCGGCCAGGTTCATAAAGGCGGCCACGTTGCGTTGTCCTGACGCGGTGGCGGGATAGGCTGCCGTCGTGGCGGACAGCACTCAACCGGACGGCGCGAACGATGCGCGGGAAGATGCGCCTCGGCTGCCGCAGCACCTGTCTACGCTGGTCGGCGCACTGAGCGGACCGCCGGATCTGGGCAGGATCATGACAAGTACCTGGCCTATCCCGATCGTGAAGAGCCCGGCGGAGCGGCGTCCGCGTCAGGAACGCCTGTGTGGAAGGTCCCGGTCAGGACAGCCGCAGATGGCTGGGTCGTGTTGTGGTGGCCACCCGGCGAACTGGCTGACATCTACTACATCGGCCCCCTGTAGCACGGGGGCTGGCTGCGGTCAGTCCCGCATGCCAGGTGCGGATGGCGTGCCCTTGCTTCGTGAGATCTCCGAGACGGTCGTTACGCTGCCTGGGCGAGCAGCACGCTTGTCTTACCGGCCCTCATGATGACCGTTCATCGTGCGGTTGCGGTCGGCTACCTGGCGGATCCGGAGCATGAGCGTGGCTGAGGGGGTGACTTTGCCAGAGGCATAGGTGGACAGCCGCGAGGCGGAGGTCCCGATCTGGGAGGCGAACGCCGCCCGGCTCAGTCCTGAACGTTTGACAGCGTCCCGGATTTCGGCGGCGACCGCTGCGCGTTCGCTTGCCTCGGCTCGTTCACGGGCACGGGACAGCGCCGTCTCCATGGCTTCGGCGACGCCATATGGGCGTGAATGGCTGAGCACCTCTTCCACTTGCCGCGCGGTCTTCCCCCAGGGATCGGCCCCTATTTCGACGACGATCCGGTGCCAGTCTGCGAGGTCGCCCCGTTCGAGTGCGGTCTGCACGGCCTCGGTCGGCCACTCTGAAACGGGAGCGCCGGGCGTAATGGTCAGGTTGCGGAATGCCAGCACCATGAGCTACACCTCTGTTTCCAGCATCTCGGCGGCCAGCTGCCCGCACACCGATCGCACCTCACCCCACTCGGTCCAGCGGGACGCCAGGTTCCGGTACGCATCCAGTTGCCTCGTCACGGAAGAGTCTTTCGGGCGAGGATCAGCGAGCTGGCGGATCAGCTGCGCAGCGACACCTTGGCCCCCGCCGTGCTGGTCCGCGTAGTAGTCGTCGATCCTGGCCAGAACTCCTGCCGCCTCATGGACGCCGTAACGATCCGCGAGCGCCGCGACATCCAGGTAATCACGGGTCTGGTTCCGCCGCACGATCAGGAATCCCTTGATCCGAAGCGTCTCCTCTGCCGTGGGAACCGTCAGCACACGTCCTGACGGAAGCGTGACCTGCGTGACTTCCAGGGGCCGGGTACGCATCATCTGGCGGACGCCGGCCTCGATGTCCCCCAGCTGACCGAGGATGATTTTTCCTGGGATCACCCGGTTGGTCACCCACTCGCCCTCGGATTCAAGGGCCTCGAGCACAACGTCGAACCGGTCCCTCAGGTCCGGGAGAACGTGATCATGGTCGTAGGAGTCCCGGTGACCGGCATACAGGGCCGCAGCCGACCCTCCTACAAGAACCGCGTCAGGGACCATTTGCTGCAAGCGCGACGCGGACTCCAGGACTGCCAGCAGTTCGGGGCTGGCATTGGCAAGAGAGTGCCCCTGCGGCAGACCGTGGTCCGGAAGCTTCCCTGCCATAGATTCACGATATCAGATGTGATAAATCTGATGACAGCAGCCAGGATGCTACGCAGAGGGCCGGCGGTCTTGCCGTGCTTTCTTGCGCAGGTCCAGGTAGGCGCGCCCGGCTGGAGTCGCGCGCGACGGCGTGGTCACAGCAAGATCTCCAGGGCCCGGCGCACCGCAGGTTCGGCACGGGGGAACTGCCGGGCGAACTCGAGCAGCCGGGCGAGGCTTCGGCCCGGCCGGTTCAGCCAGCGCAGGATCCATGCCCGGACGGACGCTGATGCTGGATCAGGAAGCCGGGGCCGGGCCGCGACCGTCCTCGTCTGGTTCGCCCAGGTAGCCGGGTACCCACCGGAGTACCTCGGCCCTGAACTCGCCCTCGCATTCCAGCTGGCAGAGCACCCCAATGCCGGCCGTGGACACCCGGTGGATGAGCACGTAACTGGGCGGCACGTTGAACTTGCGCGAAATGTTGGATGTGCTCAGGTCGGTGATGCGGACAGCCTCGTCGCGCATCCATTCGCGCGTGAATTTGAAGCATTCGACCGCCGACGGCTCGGCCAGCGGAGAGAGGAAGGCGCGCAGCGCCTCCAGGTCGACGTCGATGCCGTCCTTGAGGAAGCCGTTCGCGCGCAGCTCACGCTCGACCGCCTCGATGTCTGGCTCCTCCTCGTGCATGATGCGCAGCAGCCGCCCGAAGAAGGGCGGCAGCCCGCTGGGCAGCCGGTCGACCGCGCCGAAGTCGAGCACGCCCAGCCGTCCGTCGTCAAGCAGCCGGAAGTTGCCGGGATGCGGGTCCGCGTGCAGCAGCCCCGTCCGGGCGGGGCCGGAGAACAGGAACCGGACCAGGAGGATCCCGGCGCGGTCCCGCTGTTCGCGCGTGCCGTCGCTGATGATCCTGGATAGTGGGGTGCCGTCCATCCATTCCGTGACGAGCACGTGGCTGGTGGCGGCGATCACGTTGGGGACGTAGATATCGGGGTCGCCCTCGTAGGCGTCGGCGAACGCCTGCTGGGACCTCGCCTCGAGCTCGTAATCCAGCTCTTCCGTGACCCGGTTGCGCAGCTCATCGAGCAGCGGCTTGACGTCCAGGCCCGGCATGAGCACCCCGAACAGCCAGCCGACCCGGCTCAGCTGGCTGAAGTCGCTGATGATCGCGCTGCCCGCTCCCGGGTACTGGATCTTCACGGCAGCCCGCCGGCCATCGCGCCAGGTCGCGGCGTGCACCTGGCCGATGGATGCCGCGGCCACCGGTTGGTCGTCGAATTCGGTGAAGTTATCCCGCCAGTTCTCGCCGAGATCACGGGTGAGGACCTGGTGAACGGTGCGCGCCGGGAGCGGCGGCGCGGACTCCTGGAGCTTCGTCAGGGTCGCGCGGTAGGGCCCGGCGATTTCCGGGGGGAGCGCGGCCTCGAAGATCGACAGGGCCTGCCCCAGCTTCATCGCACCGCCCTTCAGCTCGCCGAGGACCCGGAAGATCTGCTCGGACGTGCGCTGCTGGATCTCGGCCGCGACGACCTCGGCGCTGCGGCCGCCGATCCGCTTGCCGATGCCGAGAGCGGCCCGCCCGGCGAATCCGATGGGCAGGCCGGCAAGCTTCGCGGTACGCGTCACAGCGCGTCGGGGCACATCGTTCACGGGTTCATTCTCCGCTATACCGCGGCGTCGCTTCTACCTTTGAAGCCCGCAGGCGCCGCAGGTGCAGTGCGGGTGCGGCCGCCAGGACCGCCGGCGCCACTGCCAGTCGCCGGCAGCGAGCTCCAGCGTCCCGTTCGTCACCGCGGGGAGCGGGCGGGCCGTATCGATGAACGCGACGGCCTGCGCCGCGGCCAGGGCAGCGACGGCCGCCGCGAGCACGGTGTCGCACGCCTGCGGGTCCAGCCGGGAGCCGGCTACCTGGGCGAGGATCAGCGGCCACGCCGGGTCGCGCTCGGCCTTGGCCAGGTCCAGGCAGCGAAGGCAGGCGGAGCGGCCCGGGCTGACGAGAGGCCCGACCACGCCAACGGCCTCGGCGGCGCTGGCCGCCAGGTGCGGGACCCGCTCGCGGACCAGGGCTGCCGCCGTCCCGGGGTCGCGGATCTCCGTGAACACGACCAGATCGGGCCGCGCGCCGTCGTCATCGGTCCGGACGTCGGGCGCGATGCGCCGGATAGCCCGGGCCACGCCGTGCGCCCGGGGCAGGTCGAGGTCGCTGAGGCACAGGCCGGCGGGCGTGAGGTCCTGCGGGCGCGTGATCTCACTGTCCTGGCAGGCGACATGGCCTATCCCCGTGGCCGCGAGGAGGCTCGCCACGCATGATCCGACCCGGCCGCCCCCGTGCACCCGGATGAAGGCCGCACGCCGCCGCGCGAGCGTGCGGGCGCCGCCGTCGCCATCCCGGTAGGCCAGGGATGCCGTCGCCAGCTCGGGTGCGAGCCGTGCGCGCAGGCCCGCGGGAAGGGCCGCAAGCGTCCGCCCGGGAAAGTCGGTCAGCGCTCCCGCCGCCGCGAGCAACCCGAGCACCCGCTGTGCTGCCTCGGCCGGAATGCCGCGGCCCTCGGCGGTCTCGATGATCTGGGCCCAGTCACGGCTTCCGTCGAGAAGGCCGATCACGGCGGCTGCGCCGCCGATGCCGGAAAGTGCGATGGCGTAGCGCGGGTCAATGCCGATCTGCAGCGTGTCGCGGTCACGCCACACCGGGAGCAGCCCGGCCTTCAGCGCTGGTCTCATGGCCCAGGAATTACCACCGCACACTGACAATCTGCCCGAGTGACGTCACTGTCGCTGCATAGCGCCTGGCCCAGCACGGATCCGTTCCTGTGGGCGATACTGTTACGTTCAACCCAGCCGCGGTCGGCCTGATCCGCCAGCGGATAAACGCACTGGCGAACTCCCAGAAGCTTCTGGGTCTGTAGAAAGCAGGTAAAGTTCTCCATATGACACAGCTCATGACCGCAGATCCGGTCTCGCTCGACGAGGAGCAGCGCCGAAGCCTGGATGAGCAGGTCGCCCGCCTCGGACCAGGCGAGCCCTGGATGGCGGTCAAGGCCAATAACGGCCAGGTGTACGTCAGAGGCACTAGGGGTGTGCCCCAGGCGCTCATAGTGCTCTGGAAACGCAACCCCAGCGCGATGATTCCCGCCGACGCGGGCTACAGGCACGAAACACGCACGCTGGATATAGACGACTTTGACTAGGTTTGGGCATAGCCTCGTTGCATGACGGCGGTTCGCTGGCGTAAGGACGACAACGGCGTCGACCGGGGTGAAGAGTACCTTGAGCTGCGCGAGCGGCGTCCCGCAGAGGCTGCCGTCGTGAGGGACGCGATCAACACAATCCTGCGCGACCCCGAGGTAGCGGCGCAGAAGTACTCGGTCCTCCTTGACCGGGAATCCAGGACGCTCGTGATGCCCTACCTGAGAACTGTCGGCAGGCTGACCGTCCTGGCTTGGTTCAATGACCCAGACGATGACGCGATCGAAATCATCGACTTCAGCCAGATGTGGACAGATGATCTCGACATGCCGCGCGTCTACCTCGCGACTAACCGGTCCCCTCTCGTGGAATGGATCCATAAGGGAAGCCGCTCTCCGCGGCTACGCAGCGAGCCCCAGGTCAGGGAAACGCTCTTCCCAGCTCCGCTGGGCACGCGCCGGGAGGAAGAGGTGACGCCACGCCAGGTGGATAACCTCTTCGTTGAGATACGAACGAAGATCATCGACCCTGGTGGCCTCAAAGAGAAACCTCCGGTCGATGCGCTCGACCTTGCCGCCCGGCGGTGAGGGCGCGCTGGCCAGTCAGGCTGAGGTGAACAGCCGCTCGGATTCCTCGGCCGGTGCGAGCCGGATGATGGGCGCCTGAGTCTCCCATCTGGGGGTGCCGTCACCGATCGCCTGCACGGCGGTGCGGACCACGGTGACTGTCTTACGTACCGCCTCGTCGGGGGTGTCGGCGGTAACCACCATCGTGGCGGTGACACGCTGGGCCGTCAGTGAGCCGCCCAGGTCGGCGTCCTCGACGGCAGGGTCAGTGTCTTCAACGTCGGCGAGCGCGTCGGCGAGCGCGTCGAAGCGGTCATCATCGACAGGACTATTGGCGTACATTTCCAGTTCGGTGTGCCACTTCACCGGCTGCCTCCCTCGCCGTCGTCCCAGCAGGTTCCGCGGCTGAGCCATGCCCGCAGGTTACGTTCGTAGTTCGGGTTCGATGGCGTCAGGTGCACGGTCTTCCGGAACTTGCACGGATTCGGGCACAGCATCTTGAAGTACTTCTTGCCCTTCTCCACACGCCAGCCCTTACCCTCAGCCTCCCTGAGGACGGCTTCTAGCTCTTTGATCGCGTGTTTCGGCCTGCTCACAGGTTGCCTGCTTGACTTGAGTCTAATTGCCGGTCGTTCGCGGACGCTACTGGTCGCTGGCGGTCGTTTGTGGACTCAGCTCTACAGCGTGTCGCGGTCGCGCCACACCGGCAGCAGCCCGGCCTTCAGCGCTGGTCTCATGGCCCAGAAATTACCACCGCGCACTGACAATCTGCCCGGTTTCTCCCCGCGCCCGTTCTGGCCTGCCCTCCGCCTGTCCAGCGGCCGGGGGAGCGGACGGTCCTGGTTGACGAGACCGGGATGGGCGTGCACTCCCTCAGCGCCACACAACCGGAATGCACGGCCGGCCGTCTCAATGGCATGAGGACCAGAAAATTTAGAAATTTCACGACGCGATTCGTTATGCCGGTTCTGGCGGTCTGCTCGCTGGGCGTGGTGGCATGCGGTACGCCCCACGTCGGCGCTGCTCCGGGCAGCTCACCCCGCCCGTCGCATAGCCCGCTGCTGCTGGGATGCGGCCCGGTGCCGCCCCGGCACGCGTGGGCCACCAAGGTCAGCGCTGACGGCCACGTCCGCTGGCAGGTCCGGCTGCCCACCATCGGCGCGAACTCCGATACCGCGCAATCTCCCGTCGTTGCCGCGGGCATCGCGTTGTTCGCCCAGGACGGCGTGGTGCACGGCCTGCGGCTCGCCGACGGGCAGCAGCGGTGGTCCTGGGCGGGCGGCCAGACCGTCTACGGCATGTGGCCCTGGCACGGAACCGTGGCCGTGCTCACCGACCAGGTGAGTACCCATGCGCGGCTGACCGGGCTGGACGCCGTCACCGGCCGGGTGGTCTGGACGGTGCGCCTGCCCAGGCAGGGCCTGTACGGCACCCTCGCGGCGACCACGGACGGCGGGCTGGCCATGATCGGAGCGGACGGCAGGGTCCGGGTGGCCGGCCTCGGCACCGGGCGGGTGCGCTGGGCGCAGCCGGCTAGCCAGTCACCGGGGCCGGCCGCGATCGATGGCAACGTGGTCACCGGGGCTGGCGGACGGCTCACCGGTTATGACGACCGGAGCGGCCGGGTGCGGTGGAGACTGTCCGGCGTGCCTTCGGACCCGGTGCTGCAGGCGCTCGCCGGGCTGGTGCTGGTGACCAGCGGATCGCAGGGACCCCACGATCCGACCGCGCTGACCGCGGTCAGCCCGGCAACCGGGCGGGTGGCCTGGCGGTTCGATCCCGGCACGCCGGTGACCGTGCTCAGCGCCGACCGGGCCGGCCTGGCGGTGACGACGTACGCCAACCGGCGGCTGTACCTGATCGACCCGGCCTCCGGACGGGTGCGCTGGCACGCGGCCACGTTCATCGCACAAGACACCGTGCCGCTCGTGACCGCGACGGATGTCTATTCGATGGAAGGCGGCGCTGTGGACTATCCGGTGCAGCGGATCGCTGACCGCAACGCGGCGAACGGCAAGCTGCGCTGGGCCCGCGCGCTCGCCGCCCAGGCGATCGGGCCGCAGCCCGTGCTCAGGATCGGCACCCAGGTCGTCGCGCAGACCAACTCGGGCAAGCCAGACGGAAAGGCGCCGCTGCTGGCCTTCCACGCCGGCTCGGGTCAGCCCGCATGGCGCGTCGACCTGCCCACCCTGGTGCAGGCCCCGCCGGTGCTGGTGCCGGGCGGCCTGCTCGTACAGGCCGACGACCCCGGCTACGCCTGTCCGGCGGCGGGGGCGGCCATTCCTGCCGCCTGATGACAGGTCGGGCATATCTTCGGGCGGCGCTCGCCGGATGGAGGCCCCGGGCGCGAGGGGCAATCTGAACCGGGATCGCAAGATCGCCTCTGCGGACCGACCGCCCCCCTTCCCCTGAAGACGAACGGTTCCTGTTGAAGTGACCAATGCCCCGCACCCGAGGACCTTGCTCGCGAACTTAGGAGCGCCCGGATGCCGCGTCAACACAGCCTGTGGATATCTCTGTGGAAGACATGGGGAGGGTGCGGCGTGTTCCTGGGGAAATCCGGATCGCTGCCCTGTGGATTTCGCGGTCCTGATCATTGGAGGGCCGTCTTCAGCTGGCCGAACGTCCTCCACCGCCTGTGGACGCAAAGAATTCTGGGGCCAGCGTCTCAGCCCTGCGGCCCCTGCGTGCCTTCCGGCCCCTGCGGCCCCTATGCGCCTTCCGTCCCCTATGTGCCTTCCGGGCCCCCTGTGCCTTCCTGCTCCTGCGGCCCCTGCGTATCTTGCGGCCCCTGCGTGCCTTCCGCCCGCGGCGGGCTGCCCGGTTCTCCCGTATCGAGGCCGGAGATGTCCAGCTCCGGCCGGCCTCGCACGAAGCCTTCCGGATCGTCGAGGTCCTCAGCGGTGGGCATCAGATCGGGGTGCGCCCACACGCCGTCCCTGCCGTCCACGCCCCTGGCGCCGGTGAGGCCACGCCAGATGGCCGCGGCCTCCCGCAGCCGCCGTGGTCTCAGCTCGAGGCCGACCAGGGTCGCGAACGTGTGTTCCGCGGGACCGCCCGTCGCGCGGCGGCGCCTGACCGCCTCGGCAAGCGCCCCGGCGTGCGGCAGCCGCTCCGCGGCGGCGGCGTCCACGACAGTGGAGACCCATCCCTCCACGAGGGCGAGCGCGGTCTCCAGCCGGGCAAGCGCAGCCTTCTGCTCCTCGGTGTTGGTCGGGCGGAACAGCTCGCCGCCGGCCAGCGCGTCACGCAGCGCTTCGGGATTGCTCAGGTCGATCTGGGGGATGGCCTCCTCCAGCCGCGCCATGTCGACGGTCATGCCCCTGGCGTAAGCCTCGACGGCGCCGAAAAGGTGTGCCGTCAGCCATGGCACGTGCGCGAACAGCCGGTGGTGGGCCGCCTCGCGCAGGGCAAGGAACAGCCGGACCTCATCCGCGTCGACGGCGAGGCCCTCACCGAACGCGGCTACGCCGGCCGGCAGCAGCGCGGCCGTCCCATCGGGCCCCAGCGGGAGCCCGATGTCGCAGGAGCCGGTCACCTCATTGGCCAGCTCGCCGACGGCGGCGCCGGCCTGGCCGCCGATCATCGCCCCGCCGACCTGCCGCAGCATCGCGCTGAGCCCGCCGAGCCCGCCGCCGAGCGCGCCGAAGGCCGACCGCAGTTCCTCCGGGACACCCTCCATCTGCGACGGGTCCACCGACAGCATGTTGCTCATGCCCTCGACAACCTTGGCGGCGATCGGCTCGCATAGCTTCGACCAGACCGGGAAGGTCACCTCCACCCATTCCGAACGGCTCCATGCCTGAACGGTCCTGATGCCCGATGGGAAGGTGGTGACATCCTCCAGCCACAGGTCGGCGAGGCGCAGGGCCTCGGTGATCTCGTGCCGCTGGGACTCCAGCACGCTGGGGTCACCGGCCGCCGCGACCGCATGCCGCGCCACGTTCTTCGCCAGATCCCAGTTCACCGGCCCGCCGCGCCAGGACATCAGGTCGGCGAACTGCCGCAGCGCGTCAGCGAACTGCTGCGGATCACCGAACGGGCCGGCCGGCCCGAACGGTCCTCCTGATTCAGGCGGCTGTCCGCCGCCACCCCTCCCGGCGCCCCCCGGGGGCTCGCCGGGACTGTTCGATCCTCCGGGCTCTCCCGGTCGCCGCCCGGGATCCCCGGGCGGGCCGAAGCCGAAGGGACGGTCAGCCATTTGTCCGTCCTCTCAGGCAGGATGGAAGGGTCATGACCGTCACGTTATCTCGGGAGCAGCATATTTTGAGAAATGCAGAAGCCCAGGTTCGCCATGGGCGCAGTCGCAGGGGCCGGGCGGGCCGCGGCGTCCAGGGCGAAGACGGCGCCCCAGGCGGGAATGGCGGTCAGGATCCCGGTGACGGCGCTGGTGCGGGCACGGGGATGCAGCGCACGACGGGCCGCCGCAGCGATGATGCTGCCGAGCCCGTGCGTGGCGCGGAGGGCAGGCACCCGGTCGTTGCGGTCACGGGCGCGGCCCGCGGCGTCGGCTGGGCGCTGACGGCGGCGCTGGCCACGTCGGATCATGTCCGGAAGGTGGTCGCGATCGACGATCACCGCGGTGACATCACCGGCGTGACATGGCGGGTGGCCGACGTGCGTGACCCGGCGCTGGCCGGGCGGCTGGCCGGGGTAGACGTCCTCGTGCATCTCGACCTGGACCTGGCACCGGACTCCGAGCATCGCGGGCGGCGCGCGTTCAACGTCCGCGGCGCGCAAACCGTGCTGACGGCGGCCGCGGCCGGCCGGGTGGGCCGGGTCATCCTGGTGACCAGCGCGATGGTGTACGGCGCGCGTCCCGACAACCATGTGCCGCTGCCGGAGGATGCCCCGCTCGCCGCCGATGTCGACAGCAGCGTGGCCGGTGACCTGCTGGAGATCGAGCAGCTGGCGCGGCAGTCGCGGCGGACGTACCCGGGGATGGAGCTGACGGTCGTGCGCCCGGCCGCCCTCGTGGGTGACGGAATAGACACGATTGTGACGAGGCATTTCGAGGCTCCGCGGCTGCTGACCGTCAAGGGCTGCGCGCCGCGCTGGCAGTTCTGCCACATCGACGACCTGGTCTCCGCGCTGGAACTTGCCGTGACCGGCGATGTTACCGGCGAGTTCGCGGTGGGCTGCGACGGGTGGCTGGAGCAGGATGAGGTTGCCGAGCTCAGCGGGCTGCGCAGGATCGAGATGCCGGCCGCGCTGACCTTCGGCACCGCGCAGCGGCTGCACCGGGTCGGGGTCACCCCGGCGCCAGCGACCGACCTGCGTTATGTGGTCTACCCGTGGGTGGTGGACTGCGCCACGCTGCGGCGCAGCGGCTGGCAGCCGAAATACGACAACACGCAGGCCCTGCGGATGCTGCTGGAGTACCGGGTGGGGCATCATGCTGTGGCCGGCCGCCGGATCACCCGGAAGGAGGCGGCGATCACGGCGGCAGGGGCGGCGGGCGCTGCGGGTGCGGTCATCGGGACCGCGGCGATCGTGCGGATG